>JBBKWV010000030.1:0-34595 GCA_037969135.1 Ferruginibacter sp. | reverse complement strand
ACAGATCTCCGGAGCAAACCTGCAGTCCGCTTCCGCCGGTTGCAGGGTGAAGTCCGGCTTCAATCAATGCATGGTTTGTTTCAATTTTACAAGTGATGCCTTCTCCAATCGTTCCCTGTGCTTTTAAAGTGATGATTGCAGATGCCGGTTCTGCTTTATATTTTTCTTTTAGAGGTGCTTGTATATTTCTAAGTTCAGTAGAATTCATCCTTTTAGTTTTGAGAATCGAAAATAGTTGATTCTGTAGTTTAATTCTGTTCAAAACGGAAAGTTTACAATAAAAATCAGTCTTCCTTTTTTAATTCTTTAATATCATTTGTTAAAGCAATCATGCTGTTATTATCAAGGCCGTTATATATGCCCCTGATATGCCTGTCTTTATCATAATTTTTTATTTTTCTTTTCCAGCATTTCTATTCGCTTTAATAATGTTTCGTATTGCTGTTGTTGCTGGAGGATTTTAATTTGTTGTACTTCTATGGTTGCCTGTAACTTATTAATGGTTTGCTCATGCTTTTGCACTTCCTTTAATAGCAATACCGAAAGCAAAGGATATTGAACTGCATCAGGAATCATCTTGTCAGATGAGCTTCCTTTTACCACCTGTTTTTCTTTTGCATAACTGGCTAACTCAGGTATCACTTCCGCTACTTCTTCGGCAATAAGGCCAAAATGCCGGTCAGCATCTGTAAAAGAATTATAAGATACCGGACGAAGTTTATAAATTGAAGCAGTATTAATATCAATAGGTACAATATCTTTTTTATACCGGCGGGAAGAAGTACTTCTTACTATCTGCCCGGTATTGAGCACCGTTAAGTTTGAAGCACCGGCTGTTGTACCTGCATAAGCGCCGTAACAATAAAATTCTGTAACAGCTGCATTGCCCAGTACCATCTGGTTGTTGGCAGTGGCAATTGTACCATTACCAATACAGGTTGTATTTGAGATGGCTCCAGTATTTGGCCCAGCATTATAGCCTAGTGCGGTGTTACCACTGCCGGTTACATTATTAAACAGAGAATTCAATCCTACTGCTGTATTATAAACCCCGGTTACAGTTGAAATTGGATTGTTATAAAAAAGTGCATTTACTCCAATTGCAACATTTCCGCCAGTATATGAAATGCCGCCATTGCTAAAAGATTGATCTGATAATGCATAATTTCCCATAGCAACATTACTCACTGCAGTAGAGTTAGCAGTAAGTGCATACATCCCAAATGCATTATTAAAATTACCTTTAGTATTAGCAGAAAGTGCTGAATATCCAATTGCAGTATTATGATAACCACTAGTATCAGAAGAAAGTGCTGAATACCCAATGGCGGTATTTTGATGTCCGCTTGTATTTGAATATAGTGCTCCTTGTCCAATTGCTGTATTCTGATGGCCATTTGTATTAGAATTAAGTGCTGCATAACCCATCGCTGTATTTGAGTAACCAGTTTGATTTTTTTCAAGAACTAAATTGCCTATAGCTGTATTTTGAATTCCATTAAAAATTGATGTCGGTTGGTTAAAATAGAGGGCGCTATAGCCAACTGCTACATTATCAGCATCCCAAGCGACTCCACCATTATTGTATGATTGTGTAGTCAATGCAGAGCTTCCAATGGCTATATTAAAGTTTGAGGTTGTATTACCATTAAGTGCAAAACTCCCATTCGCGGTGTTATGATTTCCAATTGAGTTAAAATAAAGAGCACTTTCTCCATTGGCTGTATTACGATTTCCTGAAATATTGGAATAAAGTGCTTTAGACCCCGTTGAAGTATTGCCTATGCCATTATCATTAAAACGAAGTGCATTAGCACCTATAGCAGTGTTATTAACACTAGTATTATATTGAAGCGCCCTGCTTCCAATGGCAGTATTTTCGTAACCGTAAATATTATTAGCAAGTGTATTGATGCCAACAGCAGTATTCGAAACTCCATCCGTATTATTAGAAAGTGAATAATAACCGACTGCTGTATTCAGATTTCCATTTATACTTGCAAATAATGCATGTGAACCCACAGCTGTGTTTCCACCCCCGAATCCAATATGATTATATAAAGCCGAATCTCCTATGGCCACATTAAAGTTGCTCACTGTATTGTTTTTTAATGATGCATTACCAAATGCAGTATTAAGATAGCCGGTTGTATTGGCCTGCCCGGAAGCTACTCCCAAAAATAAATTTCCGCTTGTTGGATGTATTTCTCCTGCCCATGCATTGTTTACCCTGAAACGCAGGGGTTGAACATCTGTAGTACCAATAAAATTTGTGGCGGGGTTTGTGGCCGTGTTGCCGGTTAAGTTCCAAACATTTGCAGCGTCAGAAATTTCCGTCCAGGCGCTTCCTTTATAAAACCAAAAACTATTGGTTGTGCTGTCATACAATATCAATCCTTTGGCCGGAGCCGAAATACCAGTACGCTGAACGCTGGTGAGCCTGGGCATAAGCAGGCCCTTAGAAATACTTTTAATATCCAGCATGGAACTTGGGTTGGGCGCAGATCCATCTGTGTTGATGGATACATTTTGTGCAGCAAGTTGTATGCATAATGTTAAAAGCACAATCAAAAACACAATGATCTTATTCATAATAATAATGTTTAATTGTATAGTTATTATTCGTAATTAATTGACTTATGTTTTCAGAGATTCTTTGAGTGAGATAGGTTGCTGGGAACATAAAGCATTTGATTCAGATGGGGTATTTCTTGTTTCATCCGACAGATGCTAATGCTTGTTAAAGTAACGATTTATTTTTGAATTATTTTATTTTATAAAAGAGGCTGTCAGGCAAATTTTAAAGTATCGAAACGATTAACCTGTATATGTAGAAATTGAACAGGTAAGCAGCAATAACTGGTCCTGGTTGGAACAGCATTATTTATACTTGATTTGATAATGTTTAATAGCACCGGATATCATTTTTTTCAGAATTTCCGCATCGATGTCTTCCACTTTGTTTATATATACACAAGATTTTGCTGTTTTGTGTTTTCCAAATTTTGTCAATAGTTCTTCCTTCCCTTTGAAGTTTGCAATGTAAAGGGCAAAAGCTGTTTTCCTGGGAGAAAATCCAACCAATGGGGCATCACCTTCGTGCCCGCTTTCATATTTATAATGGTAACTCCCAAAGCCCACAATTGCCGGCCCCCACATTTTGGGTTCAATTCCTGATTGCTTTTTCATGATCTCCATGATGGTAAGCGCATCATTTTGATTTTTGCAGATCAGGTACTGTTTTGATAAATTTCAATACACTGTCTGAATTCTCTGTTGTTTTTGCTTTTATTTTTGACATAGTTTACAATTTAGCTATCACGATATAAATAACGAAAGTCGTTGTTTAAATTTCTGCAATAATGATCAAGTCAGTTGTAAAAGTTCCGTCAGCATTTTCATAATTTATGCGTTCTGAATTTAAAATTTTAAAACCATTTTCATTGAGTGTATCTGACAAATAATCAAATTGATGATAATGCATAAAAATTTCATCTCCCGAACTGCCTTTTTTAAATCCTGATTTACTGTAATCATCTTCCATCGTGCTTAGATAAAGCAATCCTTTTGGATTTAATATTTTTGCGGCATTGCCGATTAAATTGATTGCTTCTTCTTTGGATAGATAGGGAAGGCAAAAACCACAAATTATCCCGTCAAAATATTTTCCAATCTTTGCAATCTCCCTGAAATCCAATATTTGGAATACGGCATTTGGGTTATTTATTTGTGCAAGACGTATCATATTGGGAGCCAGGTCTATCCCCAGTATGTTGAGATCTTTTCTTCTATCTGATATATATTTAGTGATATTACCCGGGCCACATCCAATATCTAAAATATAGGGGTTGATACCCTGAATTTTTTCACAAAAAAGATCAAGGGAGTTGCTGTACAAATTGACGTCCATAAATTTCTCCTGGTATACATTTGCCATCTTGTTAAAGACATCCACGGCAATTTTGGTCTTGTTCATGATCAAAGTAATTCAATATAAATTTACTGATTTTTACTTTGGGTTTTGAATTTTTTTTGAAAGGGATTAAAGCAGGGTTTTGAAAAAACAAGGACTTCTTCTGCTGTGCTTTTTCTTTAAGAATCAGGATTTTAACCAACCTGTAATACTCATTCTGGGCTTGTGGGTAATTAATACTTCATGTTCCAGTTCATTGCTTTTGAAAAAAACGCTTTTACCATTTTGTGGAGATATATTTTGAAGGATTGCTCCATTGTGAATACACAATTCCCCACCATCATTTTCTTTCCAGTCATCGTTCAAATACATGATCATAGAGTATTTCCTGCTATCGTTATTTCGAAACTGGTCAAGATGTTTTTTGTAAAAACTACCTGTTTCGTATAAAGTATAATGAAATTCATAACCGGTGATGCCTGTGTAACATGTCGCATTTAAATGTTCAATAAAATGATCCATGAGGTCGAAAAAATTATTTTCATGTATGTCGTTGTGGCTGCGATCAAGCCAATAAATAATATCACTCCTGAATAATTTATTGTGTTCAACATCTTTATTTACACCTGTTCCGGCAGAGAGTAATTGGTTTTTATTATAGAGTGATGTCAAATTTTCCTTTAGATGATAAGCGAGGGTTTTGCCTAAAAAATTTTCTGCAATGCCTACTTTATTTTCTATAAAACTGTCGATGAGTGTATTGAAGATCTTTTGCAATAAAGTGTTTGAATGTTTGCAGGCATTTGCCTGATTGTGGTGAAGATAGCTTTATTGTTGTTATTCTGCACGCACAGCTGTAACCCGGTCTGGATTTGTATTTGAAAATAGATTACTGATGGGGCAGGGTAGTTGCCATTCTGCCCCATCAGTTTAACTTATCCTTTTGTAAAATGTGTTTTTTAGAATTTACTTCTTCTTATCCACGGTTATATCCGGGTCAATCTTAACTTAATCAGCCAGTTCAGAAAAATTAACTTGGTAAAGATCTATGCGCCTGTCCTTTAATGTTTGCACACTGCCATAATTATGCAGTTCAGTGAGTAAGGACAAGTCAACATCACTTACTACGATCATTTCGGTATTGGGTGTTGCTTCTGCTTTTATTCCTGTTACGGGGAATGCAAAATCATTGGGAGTAAAAACAGCAGACTGTGCAAACTGAAGATCCATATTTGTTACTTTAGGCAGGTTCCCAACATTTCCGGCGATTGCAACAAAACATTCGTTTTCTATGGCCCGGGCCTGTGCACAAAAACGCACCCGGTTATACGCATTTTGGGTATCGGTTAAAAAAGGTACAAATAATATCTGCATGCCTTCGGCTGCAAGTTTTCTGGTCATTTCCGGAAACTCCACATCATAACAAATCTGTACGCCGATCTTTCCGGCATCTGTATCAAATACTTTAATCACATTGCCCCCCTGTATCTGCCAGTCATCTTCTTCTGATTGCGTAATATGAATTTTAGATACACTGTCTATCTTTCCATTGCGTTGTAAAACGTAAGCAACATTGTAAACTTTGTCATCGATCACTTCCGGCATACTGCCCGCAATGATGTTTACATTGTACGACATAGCCATCTTACTCATTGCTTCAATGATCGGCTTGGTGAACTGCGCAAGTTCCCTGATGGCATGACGGGTGTCCATTTCATTGAATTTACCCATCAGCGGTGCATTGAATAATTCGGGGAATAAAATAAAATCAGATTGGTAATCACTAACCGCATCCACAAAATAATCTACCGCCTTCAGAAATTCCTCAATGCTGTGGTAAGGCCTCATCAGCCATTGTACAAGCCCGATGCGTACTATATCTTTTTTACGCAGAATGATACTTTTTTCCGAATCGTGATAAATATTATGCCATATAAGCAAGGTGGCAAATCCCCTGCTTTCATTATCCTCGGGCAAATAATTGCGCAGTATTTTTTTTACCTGAAAATCGTTGGCCAGTTGAAAGCTGAGTGTAGGATCAAATATTTCACGCCTCTTTACTTTTTCAATATACTCTTTGGGCTTCATGGTATCAGCATACATACCGTACTTTGGAATGCGGCCACCGGCGATGATCATTTTCAGATTCAGATTTTCACAAAGCGTTTTGCGGGCATCATATAAACGCCTGGCAAGCCGCATTCCTCTAAAGTCGGGATGTACAAAAATTTCAATACCATATAATGTATCTCCCTTGGGATTATGTGTCTCAAAACTGAAATTGCCGGTTATATCCCGGTAGTTATGGTTATCACCAAATTTGTCATAATCAACCAGGATGGATAAGGCACAGCCTGCTACCTTGCCGTTGTGTGTCAGTACGATCTGACCATCCGGAAATTTATTTATGAGTTTCTGAATTGACTCTTCCTTCCAGTAATGTCCGCCAATACTGGCATAAGCCTCAATCATGGTTGATTTAAGAGACTTGTAATCTTCAATAGTTAAACTCCTTACTTCTATTATTGTTTCGTCCATAAAATATTATATTATTAACATAGCTTTTTTAAATAAATGGCCAACCTGCATTTTTATACATAAATATGAAAGCCATGAATGATTACTGAATCCCTTTAGGGATTTAGCAAAAATAATTCTTTTTCTTGCTGATTTTAGAACCCAAATTTACCCCCATGAAACTGGTACGGGAGTAAAAAATAATATGGCAATCAAAGTGATCGCTTTTCGCAAATTTGGAGAATTTGAATTTCGTTTACCTTACCGGTCAACGACTTAAGATACCGAATTTTTAATTTAACAGCAAATTTAATTGACTAACTGTAATGACGGGATTGAAAAAATAAGGATTTACAGCTAAGGAATTCCATCCTTTACTTAATAGCAAATGATTTTATTTGATACTGGTATTCTAATTTAATCGGGAAATCGATCGGATCATGCTTTATCCAATTGAAAACGCATTAACGATGTTAGTCAATAAGTATAATATTTCCGTCGGGGTCGGTTGTCATAAAACCGGCTGGCCCGGAAGTATTCTCATCAACTTCGGTCGTTAATTTAATTCCTTTACCCTTCAGTTGCTGCTGAATTTCTCTGACATCATCAAAATCTTCCATGTTGCCGGCGTTTTCGTCCCAACCCGGATTGAAAGTTAAAATATTCCCGTCAAACATTCCCTGAAACAGACCGATGAGTGCATTCTCATTTTTCATGATGAGATATTTCTTTTCCATGCCCCCTGCAAAAACATTAAATCCAAGGTTTTCATAAAATTGTTTTGAAGTTTTAATATCCTTGACATTAAGACTTACTGAAAATGCTCCTAAATTCATATTACCTCCTTTTTTACAATGTTATTGAATAGTTGTTCATTCATTATGCCTTTTAATTCTTTCGGCAATTTTTAGATCCTTAATGAGCCACGGAAGGCTCTTCCGCCATAGTAAGATTGAGCGCCGTTGTGATACACGAAGACATTTCCGAAGCGGAAATCGGCAAAAATGGCGCCTCCGAGTTTTCTGATCTCAGCAGGGGTTTTCAACCAGCTTGAAGTTTTTGAATCGAATTTTCCAAGAGTCTGCAAAGCCCGATATTGTTCTTCAGTTAACATTTCAATGCCCATGTCAGCAGCCATATCCATTGCATTATTTTCTGGTTTATGTTCTTTTCTTGAATCCAGCCCTTCGCGGTCGTAACAAATACTTCTGCGGCCATTAGGGCTATCAGCTGAACAATCGTAAAAAATATATTCGCCTGTTTTTTTATCATGATCAACAACATCCGGTTCACCGCCGGTTCTTTCCATTTCATTGAGCGACCATAGCTTTTCAGGTTTGGCTTCCAGCTTTATTAGTATTTTGGCCCATTCAAGTCCTTTATGGCGTTTCATGTTTTTATCAAAACGGTCTTTCAATGTTTTGAGCAATTCTTCCCGTTGTTTCGGAGTCAACTCCTTTTTATTTTTCTTTGTCATATGTGTTATTATAATTTTAATTCAATGTCGTGCAAATAGTTAACGGCACTACCTTTTACAGTAGAATTTATGTATAAATAATATTTTATCAATTATTTTCCACTCTTACTTTTTGAACTCTCCAAAATGCCATAAAATTCCCGAAGGGTCGTGCAAAAAACATTCACTTCCCCAATCTTCGATTCTAATTGGTACCAGTTTAACGTCTTTATATTTATTCTGAAGTCCAAGAGTTTCGAGTGCATGATAATACTGTTCAACATTGTCAACTTCAAGAAATATCATAGAATTATCAACCCAATCCTTAACATAAGCGTCCTGCAAATAAAAACCCAATGACTCAAAAATATTGAAATAAGACATATTTTTTGAAATGATAAATTCCTGAAAACCCATGTCTTTGTAAAAGTTTCTTGAAATTTCAAAATCCTTTGCTCCGATAAATGTTCTTACAGATTTTGATGGATGGTTCATATTTCTAAATATTTGTTTTATTGTGTGGAATTGAAAACTTATTAAGAATTCCCATTGCTTTTTCTGTGTCTTTTTTGTCCACAAATATATGGTCATGAAAAAATGCAGCAACAACATTGCAGCTAATTCCTTGTTCAGACAGTGCTGTAGAAAATGCAGCTGTCAGGCCTACGGCTTCCAGTGACGAATGAACCGTAAGTGTAATCCATGCTGCAACAAATGAATATTGTAAATTTAAGGAATCTGCAAGTTGTTTTTTTATAATAATAGTGTTTCCTTCCTGTTCTTTGAAGACTAAAACGGTTTGGGAAATATCTATCGTTGTCAAATCTTTGATACTGCAAAATACATAATCACCCGAATGAAGTTCCGGTTTCATTTTCTTTAATAAGGTTGCTAAGTCTGTTTCACCAGTCATACGATATGTCAAATTTTAAAGAAATGTTAATTAAAGGACGTAAATATTATTGTATACTTCAAAACAAAACTGCGGTATTTTTTGCTTAGAGCCAACAGGCAATGAAGCTGAACTGTCCAGAAGAATACAAAAGATTGGCTATAAAAATATGACGCCATCTATTATATGCCAATTGACTTTATTCTGAGCATAATCGGTCAATCTTCTTGTGGTTTTGGTAAATCAAAATATTCATTTATTGATTTATCAAGTTGCTGTCTAACCAGTTTAAAATTTTCATTGTTGGGTTTCAGATTGATAAATTTGTCAATAATCCTGCTGCGTTTGTAAAGAATAAATGTGTTGTCTGTTGTTTGATTGATATTATTTAAGTTAATATCTGAATGGCTGTCAGAAAATGAAGGCACAAAAGTCAGTGCAACTTTTTCCAAATTCAAATCCTTTCCGATCTTCTCCAATTCTTTTTCTCTGTCGTATTTGTCGTAGGCAGTTTCATTGCCATAAATAAAATAAACTTTCAAATACTTTTCTCTTTGTATACTTTCTTTTTCTAAAAATATAAGCCATTGTTTTATCTCATTCCAATTTGGATTATTGCCAACAAAATAGAGTATACCGTGATACCAGCCATATTTGCAAATGGGGCAGGTCTTTGTTCCTCTATCAGGCCCCCATGCATGAAAGGGAATAAATGAAAAAACATCTTCACCTATATTATTACCTGAATTTACTTTACTGGATGTTTTAATTGGATAGTTTGGAATATTTAGTCCAAGTATCAGATTGCGTTCGCCAATTTGTATATCTCCTTTTTGTACCATGCGTAAAATGCCGCTTCCACATCTATTTTCCATTTTCTGTCTTTTTAATGATGTTAACAATTTATCATCGTCAAAAACAAAGTCATCTATATAATATTCCTTTATTTCATTGGGTTCTTTTATGGTTATATGAACATGTGCAGGTTCATCGTTCGTTGGATATGTTCCTGGTCTTACTGTATAGATAAAATATTCCCCTGCTGCATTTGTTTTAACCCAGCCACGAATATATCCGTGTGTTTGTCCAAGTGCATTTGGAGCCATACTTCTCTTTTCTTCGGGTATATGTAAATATTTGCCTGCTGTGTTTGTGTGATAATAATATATAAGAACATGAGGGGCTGGAGTTTTCCCGTCTTGTTGATACACTATTCCAGTGAGTAAAATTTTTTGTCCTTTCTGTTTCCAACCAGAACTTGTGTCGGTTGAGCTTATATTTTTTGGTATGCCATAATATGTAAATTCACTATTCTCATAAGTATTGTCAACCTTTTGGGATTTATCATTTTTGCTACTCACTTTTGTCTGTCCATTACAACTTGATAAAAAGCTACATAGAAAAAAAAGAAGCCCAATAGGATACATTCGTTCCATAATTGTACTGTTGTTGAATTAGGATTGCATATGGCATTACGGCTTGCTGTCAGTTTGGGTATTAGTGATCCATTTGACCTTTGCTGCTGCTAATTAAAGTTGAGAAATTTTATTGTAACTGCAAAAGACAATTTTAATGCGGCCAGGTCCATGGCCGATAATTGATAGCGATTAAAAACCAAAGAAAAGTATATCCTGCTATCTTACACTATTACTTTTGTTAGCAGAAACCATAAAGGTATTTCTATTTAATTTGCCTGGAAACTATTTTAATTATTGAATCAATTTCTGATTGATATTTTGTACGCCAATTACTTCCATTGCGTAAATTCAAATAGCTTTCAATTACACTGTTATAATTGTCTATTCCTTTCAAAATATCTTTTGAAGATTCGTTTTCAATAAAAATATTTTTAAACCCATATTTTTCAGATACTATATCAATTTCTTTGTCTAAAGAAGCCGGTTTTTGAAGACCAACATTTATAACTCTTACATTCCCCTTTTGCACATCAATTTTTGCAGTTATGTAATTATATTCCGGAGAGTTTTTAAAGTTTTTCCTTATTATAAATGTCGCAAATAATAAAAGAATAAGAAATGTAGTAAATATCCAAATCACTTTACGCATAGATAAATGTAAGTAGTTTCATTCAAGGTTAGTCATTTGAGTCAGTTGGGATATTTGATGCTTTGTCTGCCAGGTACAAATGAACGTAAAATCAATGAATACAGCAAACCGTATGCGGCACTTTATTTTTGCGAAACCGCAGGCGGTTTAAGTAATTTCTCCGGCCGAAGACAGATGGAGAATAGGGGAAAATGCAGAGAATTTATCCGTTGAGTCCCAATTGTACATATGACTTTGTCGTGCGTATATTTTTTTTTATTATTTCTTATTATCACTGATGGCTTTAAATCCTGAAGATGGTTTCCATTGAGGCCAGTTTTCTTCAAATGCTAAACGCCTGCCTACAAGGAACAATAATTTCAAGTCGCTGATGGCAGCTTCCATGGTCCAGGTGGCTGCATCATAATTATCTGACGGTTGGTGATAATTAATGTTAGTATAATTATTCTTCAGTTTTTTACGATCTTGCCTTTTATAACTTTGCCGTTGTAATCAGGATGTTTTGTTTTCGCAGCCATGCCTGCCAATAACCGATGCTAATTCTTTCAATTGTTGGTACGCCATGCACAAGCTAGTCTGCAAGTCAACAAAGGAGTAAATTATTATCACCCTGTTTTTATTTTTCTCCATTGCTGTCATATCGGCGGGCGCTGTGTCCGGACTACGCCTGATACCAACAACATCGTAGATTGAAAAGTGTGAATAATATAATTTATTTACAAAATTATATAACTGCTATCGGATTTTATACACTGATCTTTGTTACTTTAAAGTCTTCGATAAATTTCTCTGCAAAATTAAATAACCAACAATATTTTCATAACTAAAATTCATTACTGTGTCAATTAACCTTTTAGAAATTATTCAAAGCCATTTGGGATATCCGGAGCTCCAAAAAATGGATCCTAACAGGCTGGAAGTAAAAACAGAAACCAGTATACCAGATGAAATTCGTTTTAGCCAGGCAGCCATACCCGGTATATTAACAGCCTTATACATGTACAGCCGTTCTGATGATGGAGCAGAAAATATTCTACTTGGAACCAGTACTGCACTTTGGACAGATGTTATTTTTGGCAAAAACAAAAAAAACGTTATTCAAAAAATAGCGGACTACTCTGGTTACTCAAAAGAAAATACAGAAATTAAAATGGATATGATTGCGGTGGATGCAATTAATAGTATTAAAAAAAATCTGCCTCAGGAAGCCACTATACATGATGTGAAAAAGATTTTAGCCGATCAAAATTCCCATGTACTGCTTTACCTTCCTGCTGATTTGCAAATGGGAGAAATGCTGAATGAGGGTACGCTTGATGACGCTACCAATAAAATGGAAGGCCCTGTATCAAGCTTGATGCATGCAATCGGTGATCAGTTTTCTGATAATGGAGTTAAAAAAGAAGATAATCATGATTAATCGTAAAAAGAAGCTTCCAAAAGCAAAAGCAATATTAAATGACGAAGAAGTGCAGCAAAATCCAGATATGCGTATAGACCAGGATTTTCCGGGTTTCCCTCATCCTCCTGCTGATAAAAAAAGTATTTCTGGCGAAAGTATAACGGCAAAGATACCGGCAGCTTCGATTAAGAAAGAACCAAAAAAATGAAGAGCATATAATTTTGCTAAGTTCAATTTTATGGATTTTTTTAAAAATAAAGCCAGAGCATCCAAAAAAAATCAGTGGTCAAAAACGAAAATAGCTGCTAACGTTAGTCTTTAAATCCTGATGGAGTATTTATTTTTTTTCCGCTTTTTGTAAATATGATGTAAAGTCCAAATTGTACAAATTACTTTGTTGATTGCCGTAATTATTCGACTATAAACTCAGATCCAGACATAAAAGCAATTTCTTATTTCTTTGTCGCAGTTGACTTGTCAATAAATTGAAGCTGCCAATTCAAACCGTGGATTTTTTTGTAATGTCTGTCTCACCAAGAGTAATCTCAATCCTTCCTTTCTCTATTTTTGAATCTGCTTGAGGGCTTACTGTAAAAGCAAATTCGTGTCTTAAAGACCAAGCTTTGTCAGATTTCATTTCCATAGCAACATTCAAGTTCCATTGTCTAGCAAGAATGACACGGTGATATAGTTGTGAAACCAAACGAAAACTGTCAAAAAGAGATGCTGATTTATTCGAAACTTCAACACCAAAATAGCTTATTAAAGGTCTGAATAAAAATCAGGTCTTGAGACATAGAAGATGTTGAACTAAATATTGTCAAAATTATGATTTGGAAACGGGGCAGGATATTATGTTATACGACAAGTGCATTAACAAAACTCATCACAATATTAAACAAAAATTAAACTGAAAATAAATTATTAGTACTATACTTTTTGAAAAGTCGATTACGCCAAAGCCCGATACATTATTTTAAAATAAATGACATTGTTTCACAGCCGCATACAAACTACACTTAGATAAAAGCTCCCAATAATATGACGCACAAGTGAGCCCTAGCCACATTAGGGAGGATGCCTATATTCCAGCAATGTCACCCGCAGGGGTTTTTGCGTCAACCTAATCAGCTATTTTATTATCAAGTATTACAGCTTCCATTTCCATAAAAATTGTTTCCGGGTAAACACCCTGTACTCCTTCAATTGATAACCAGGATGAACAGTGAAGACAGTCAACAGGGCAAGTACATAAATTTCATTTGCCCTTTCAGGGACGCAACGGTCTACGTGATACGTAGTTTGGAATGAGAGTTAGTTTATTATTTCGGCGCCGCTGGTGAAAAACTTCCGATTGGATGGGACAGACGAAGAGGCAGCATTGTAAGTATGACAGCAAGATTTTGCAAAAAAATTGGAAGACCAGCATCAGAGACAACTCCGGAAAGATATTTCTGCAGAACAGTTCCCGAATCGGGATGGCTTTATACCTGCAATAACGAAACATCAGCCTGGGCAGTAACAAAAGCAAAATATTAGGGTCTTACTTATTAAGTAAGACCCATTGTTGCATAGAAAATAATCGAGTTATCTGATCTGACCTCTTACTACGCCACCTGGAAAAAAGTTTGAATGGGCATTTACATAAGTTGGATCATTCAGCAATAGATCATATTGAGCTTGTGTAAGGTCAGTAACAATATTTTTCCCGAAATCATCGGCTGTCCGGCATAAAAATATTCTTACAGGACCATTTACCCCAACTCCGGCAGCATGTATATGTGAAAAACGTAGTGTATCGCCTTGATCCAGTTTGTGCACATTGACTTTTGAATAAAGTTTTTTATCTGCTGTCACCCTCAGATGGGCAACTCCTTTTGCAGAAGTGTTGGCTGAAGGCACTTCTGCATCACCACTCAATTGTATTACCATGTTGAGTACATATGGACCTTCTCCATTTCTTTGGCTTTCAGTTCCTGCTGTGTTTTTTTCAACAATGATTTTTACATTTTCTGATTGAAGCAGACTTTCATTATTTTTCTGGCAAGAATTGAAAAAGAATAAAAGACCTGCGGATAGCATAACAATGGTTGCTTTTTTCATGATTTAATTTTTAAATGTTTGATAAAATAGTTTTTAGTTTTCACTGCATGTCAAATTGAGCGATATTTATAAAATCAAGACTGGCATTCAAAATTTCAGGATTTTCCGGAGGGATTATTTAAAGTCAGTTGAGATTTAAAATATCCGTGGCTATTCTAACGATAAAAATATGACCCGGGTTGCCTACTCACAGCTGATCTTTAGATTTTTTCTTTTAGTGGTTGGTGATTTATAGTCTTATCAGGTAACCAACACCTACAAGAACTTAAAAGAAAGATGCTGAATTTATTATGTAGATAGAAGGAGTATAAATCAACCACGGTAAGTTAATTTTAGTAGAACTAGCTCAGGCGGAAAATTTACTTCAAAATTGTTAAAAATAAATTGTTTAAGTAGTGTGTAATGATCTGCCTTACTGAAGATTAGTTTATCCTGTTGGTTCTCTCACTTAAAACCATTTGCCATTATTTCAACTGTTAAATCTACTCTTATGCGAAAGCATTTACTTCCATTAGTATGAACTTAATGCTATTTTCTTGTAAAAAAGAAATCGAAAATCCAAAAAAAAGAAATCGCAACTACAGAAGTTAATTCAAAAAAGGAAAATAAAGTATCACTTTGACATCTCAGTTATAACAGGACCTTTGTAATTATATCAGTTAGTGCTAATGTGGGACCTGATCATTTAGGTCACTGAGATAAAGTAGTAGACAAAGATGGGGATGTCTATTCTGTTTTTAACGTTGGTCTTTTGTATCAGTAGGGTATTTGTAGCTTTGTACGCCTGCTGCAAATGCCAATTAAAGAACGTAAACTTTATGGAATACAGCAAACCAAGCTTGTAGCACTTTTTTGCGTAGCCCGATGCGACATGGGTGATCTGTTAAGCCAAAGACTAAAGAAGAGTAGCCGATTGCACTTCCATCAACTCAAAATTGCTGCAATGCTTTTGTTGTGCTTTCGTTTTGCTGAAGCCTGTAAAAATCTTATTAACATAGAAAAGTTATTTAATCGCTTTCCTTCACATCGTTATTACTACTTTTCCTTTGTGCTCGGCTTTACCAAAAAGCCTGAATGCTTCAACAAACTCATTTAGTTTGTATGGCCCATCTATCACAGGTTTGACTTTTCCATCTTCGAAAAGTTCGTTCATATACAATAGATCCTTATTTGTCTTCAAGACAACGATGCGTATGTGTTTTTTACTGATCATCGAAATCCATGGTCCCAGAATCAAAGCTTGAAGAAGACGGACCATGGAACCCCCAACTGTGACATAAATTCCATTGGGACACAATGCACGGGTATAATCAAACATCGAACGATTTGTTTTAACATCAAGAATCAGGTCATAACACAGACCATTTTTAGTGAAATCTTCTTTTGTATAATCAATGACATGATCAAAACCTATTGAGCGCAACATATTTAGTTTACCTGTATTGTCAACAGCGGTTATTTCAACTCCGAATAATTTGGCAATCTGCACTGCAAAAGTACCAACACCTCCACCTGCTCCATTAATCAATATCTTTTGTCCAGATTGAATTTTTCCTTTATCAATAAGGCCTTGTATAGCGAGCATGGCTGCCTGTGGTATTGCCGCTGCTTCTTCAAAACTCATGGTTGGAGGTTTCAAAGCTAATGATTTTTCACGGGCACAGGTATACTCAGCAAAACCTCCCCAGTAATTGCTCAGATCACCATACACTTCATCACCTGTTTTAAACTTGGTTACATTTTTACCAACTGCTTCAATTCGTCCCGCTATATCGGAGCCGAGTATTTTTCTTTTTGGTTTTAATAGACCGTTTAGCAGTCGATTTATGAAGTCGCCCTTGAGAAGGCCAAAATCCCAATCATTGATAGATACCGCATGAACTTTGATCAATACCTCATCGTCCTTCGGAGAAGGATTTTCTATTTCTTTGATTTGTAGAACTTCGGGGCCTCCGTATTTTGAGTAAACTATTGCTTTCAATTTGTTAAGGTATATTTTAAAAATGACGCACAAAAGGCATGTATTGCTGCAGGCAGGGAATTCAATGTTAGTCTAGCCCGGAACCGCTCCCCCAATTGAAAATATAATGTTGAAGTTAACAACAAAAAACAAAATAGATATTTGTTTGCTCGAACAAAAGTATAGCGATACAAACAGTCGAAGTTTCAATGTCCATCTCTCCCGATTGCTATCAGGACGTAAATGACTTTGCTTCCAACAGGCAAATTATTATTTTAATACGATGTCTCTTTTTCCAGTCCAAATATTTTCGGGGTTCTTATAAATATCTACTACTCCGGACCCGCCAACATTAACAAGTGACGATAAATATTTTTCATTAACCAATTAGTCGTCTTTGAAAACGTAGTCGGTAATCCAATACATTTGTCCGCTGTCTGTTTTAATAGCTGTGTGAATGTGTGCAGGCATTGAATTGTCAGGATAAAGAGCAGGTCTGATAGTCTGCATTTCATAACGTCCGTTTTTATCAGTCTTGCACCATCCATGCAAGCGGCCGTGCCATTTCTGAACGCCCTTTTCGGTACCAATTTTTGAATAATAACCTTTACTGTCTGTGTGATAGGCATAAAGAATAACATTCGGGAAAGCTGTTTTACCGTCTGCCTTGAAAGTTGTCCCAGAGATTATAAGTTTTTCTCCTGCCTCTTTTTGATTAGAAATAGTCATCGTGCTTGTCAAATTTGTTGGCATATTTTTAAAGCAGCAGCTAATATTTGCGTCTGAGTCGTCACAAGTGTCTTTCTGCGCATGAGTGTTTTGTATATAGTTATGTCGTGTTGAGGATGTCTGTCCGCACGAAAAGAATATCAGAACTAAAAGTCCAAAGATTAATTTGTTCATAATGGTCGTCATTGCATGCTGATAACGTTTCCGGCTAGTGTAAAACCGTTTGTTATTCGTTCGTTATTCCTTTTCTAATTTATTGCTTTATCAATAACTTATAATTTATTAAACCCCTTTAATATCAACTATACTTCAGGAAATAATTTATTTAATCTATAGTTTAAGGCCTTAAAAAAGCTAAAAAAATATATAGACTAGTTTGCATCTTTCAATCTTGAACCTCTTATTAGTAACCATAGCATAAATATTAATTCTCCATAAAACGTGTAAACTGCAAAATCAATATTAATGTTTTGAAAAAGATAAGGTTGTACAGTAGTTAAAAGGTAACCTATTCCGGAAATAATCAACAAAAAACCCATTACTTTTGGAATATAGGTAGACCTTATCACCAGATATCCAAGGAGTCCAAGATGAATTGCAAAAAAGATTAGTCCGAAATGGAATCCATATCTGAATGTTTTAAGATAAAGCATAACCTGGGCTTGTAACTGCTTTGGTTCAAATAATGTTAAATAATCAGCAGAATTCAATAGTCGAAAAACACTAACAAGGTTAAGTAATGCAACAATGGCAATAACTGTATATACCAATCTGAACCATGCTGTTAATAATGAGAGACTTTCATTAACAGGTTTTAATAAAATATACAATGCCCATGCAACCAATATGTCACAAATGTAGGTTACAAGGTAACAGAATATAGCTGCTACGAAAAGGGTTTTAAATTCTATTATATTTTTGACTGTTTCTACCGTGTTACCCTTTACCATAAGTTTTGGGTATACATAAAGTTCTGCAAATGGAGCGGCTATTACCATAATGAGTAAGCCAAGTCCTGCTAGAAGAGCAGCTCTACGAAGTGATAGCTTGTTTGTATTGTTTGCTGATATTTCTGCAGGCATTTTGTTTTTTATATAACGATAGTTTACCTTGGTTTGTTACCATTTGTTTCTAAAACGTGTTACACAGTCGCCAGTCTACTAACTCACAAAGTTGGTCATTTGCGTTAGTTGGTTTATTTATTGCTTTGTCCACTTGGAGTAAATGCTGAATAAAGTACGTAAACTTTATTGAATATAGCAAACCCGAGCCTTCGGCACTTTTTTGGATAGCCCACAAGCGATCAAGTAAACATGTCCAGCTAATAACATTTAATTGGTAATGATATTTAATGATGTGAATATTTCTGTTCAACCCAAATGGTGGAAATACTTTGTTGTGTGTTCGTGTTTAAACCGCCAGATTATTTTATAAAATGGTTTTTTCAT
Organism: Ferruginibacter sp.; assembly: GCA_037969135.1. Lineage (GTDB taxonomy): Bacteria > Bacteroidota > Bacteroidia > Chitinophagales > Chitinophagaceae > Ferruginibacter. Next base: position 16,108 of record JBBKWV010000030.1, on the reverse strand, counting down.
TTATTAGTCATAATTCCATTTTATCTGTAATGTTTATGTATTAACTTGTAAAAGGTTAAGTGTTTCAAATACTTAATGGATAAAAATACAAAGCAGCCTGCACATAGTTGACAGTATCATTTGATTAATGGGACTGTCAACATAACAAGAATTTAAAAATAAACTTTGAGATGAAACTTTTTTTTAAAACAATGTGGTCAGTTCTCAAAAAGTCTTTTTCCGATTTTATGGAAAAAAGAGTATTAAAATTGAGTGCAGCTCTTGCTTTTTATACTATTTTCTCCTTGCCAGCCATGCTGATTATTATTATTTCTGTAAGCGACATTTTTTATGGGCGGGAAGCGATAGAAGGAACATTGTACCATCAGATTTCTGGTTTTATCGGTTCGGAGGCAGCGATGCAGATACAGCAAACGATACGTAATTCTGCACTGTCGCATAACAGCAATTTTGCAATGCTGGTGGGGTTAATTACTTTATTAATTGGCGCCACAAGTGTGTTTAGTGAAATACAGGATTCTATTAATAATATCTGGAATTTAAAAGCTAAACCCCGTGAAGGCAAAGGAATACTTAAAATGATTGTTAATCGGTTGCTCTCCTTTTCAATAGTCGTAAGTCTTGGATTCTTGTTGTTAGTCTCGCTAATGATTAATGGAATGATGGATGCTCTTATTGATAAACTAATCCAGATATTTCCAAAAGTGACTGTTATTATTACATACATATTTAACCTTGTACTCACCTTTGGAATAACCACTTTATTGTTTGGTATGATTTTCAAAATACTTCCGGATGCACGCATTCAATGGAAACATGTAAGAATGGGTACAATTATCACAGCTGCACTTTTTATGGGAGGGAAATTTCTCATCGGTTATTATTTGGGACATAGTAAGCTTTCTTCTGTGTACGGAACTGCGGGCTCTGCCATTGTTATGCTGTTATGGGTTTATTATTCTGCCATGATTTTATACTTTGGTGCTGTTTTTACACATGTATATGCTGTACAAACAGGCTCAAATATATATCCCAACAGCTACGCCGTAAATATTAAAGAAATTGAAGTGGAGTCAGAAAAAGCTATTCAGCAACAGCCACAAAGCAAGATTGTAATAGAAGTGCCTTTTAAACCAGGATCTAAATCAGCTAAATAGGTATCATTCTTCTCTAAAATCAGGAATGCCACAGCCTCTTCATTAATCAGCTGTACAATTTTAACGGCTTGATTCAGTGCAGGTATTCATTTAATGTCCTGCACGAAACTGCAACCGATTTGAAATACTGAAGTTGAAGTAGACAAATAAAGCAAAAAATTGAATGTCGAGCTCGGACTGAAGTTGACAGCGTTTGCAACCGAATGTTATTATGCCGCCGGCATAGAAGCAACCCGAATTTTGTGCGTTTGTACTCTGTAAGTTAGGGTATTAACTATTCGGTAAAAATCTAAAGGATCCAACTAATATTTCTATAAAATAGAAATATTCGTGTTAAATGTAAATTTTGTAATCATACTTTTCCAACCACATATTTAAGAGCATAAGTATTCAGTGAGCTTTCTTATTTAAAATAAATTTGTGTATTAAATTCCCAAAATGAATGTGTAAAACAAATAACAAGGCATGTCGTAAAAATTGTTTTTTCATCTCTATATTGGTTTTATTCTCTGCTAATTAATATGATATCATTCAGTTTCCACCTTTTTTTATTTTTTCAATCATTTTTTTTGAATTGTCTGCAGTAATACCATCTTTGTCTTTTGCTATCGCTACTTCAAAATATTTTATGGCATCTTCTTTTTTGCCCAAAAGCATAAAGCTTTCACCGTAACTATCATATACATTTGCAGATTCAGGAAAAAGTTGCACATTCATCTTCAGTACTTTATTGGCATAATCAAGTTTATTTTGATTGATAAGTGTGTAACCATACGTATTTATTTTAGTTTCCAAATCATTCTTAAAATAGCGATGCAACGGGTCTTTTAAATATTCAGAGGCCATAAAGACTGCATCATCAAATTTGCCATCTTCAACCAATGCTTTTATTTTATCGTCAATAGAATTTTGATTATCGTATTTGTCAATAACTTTCATTACAGGATCAACGTTGTTATTAAAGTCAGCAAAACTCATATCCACTGCCAGGGCAGGAAAAGTAGCTTTACGTTTGTCGCGGGGATCCATGTTTTGCCACCAAAGCCAACTCAGGTTTGCCTGAAGCTTGGTATTGGGTAACGTTTCTGTTCGGGTGTCGCCGTAAAAGTTCACATTTTCACTGGTGGGTTCTCCCACAAAAATTACTTCGGTATTTTTTTCAATTTCATTAACCAGGTTTTGGGCTGCAGAAAAAGTACGGCGGCCTATAATGCAAAAGAATTTCCCTTTCTGGTTTATTTTTCTCGATTTAACTATGGATGTAATAATGGGTTTGTTGAGTGTATTATTTCCGCCTCCGTTTGTGCGTACATCTAAGATAAGTTTTGACACTTCGTTATTATCAATAAAGTCGACCATATTATTGAAGAAATCAGCAATGGTATTATTGCCATCGTTTAAAGTAACGCTATGGCGAACGTACAATGTTTTTGTTTCGGATAAATATTGCATATAGCGAAATGATGCCGGTTCTTTTTGCCATAACGGAACATTACCAGATTTTTTTGCAACAACCCATCCCACAGGGGTTTCAAGACCCGTCATGCTGAAGATATTGTTATTCCTGTCGGCTTTAAATACAGTCGTTTCTTCTTTACCATCTTTTAAATAGGTTATGGCTATCTGCGTTGCATCATCTACAATACCCTGTGTTTTTAAAAACTCTGGTATGGCCAAGTAAAACGGACTGTTACTGATAAATCCCTGTTCATTTTCAAAAGAAACCAATGGCCTGATGGCTTGCAAGGCATCATCAATTTTCAGCTTACCAATCTTAAACACTTTACCACCAACCGATTTTTCGTATTCACTAGCTGCTGACAAAATATAAACTCCATCACTAAAGGAATACAATGTATAAGGCATCCTGTTTAACTGTAATCCTGTTGAGCCATGATGCAAACCAAAAGTGTTCATTTGTGTATGACCGATATGGAATAATGCCAGCAATTTTATAAATCCGGCTAGCACCTGTTCTTTTTCCATTCGTGGTATCTGGTTGTAAAAATAATCAACGGCTTTATCCCAATCCGGTGCGCTGATATTGTGAAAGAGATTATTGTACTTTGAATGAACAGTTTGTTGCAGGTACCGCAGGTCACTTTGCCAATCGGTGGCTGTTTGGCAGTTTACATATGACAGGCAAGTACACAGCATTAAGCTGAAGATTATTTTTTTGATCATGGCTAATGATTTTAGGAATTAAAAATAATCTAAAAAAAGAGTGGCAGACTGTCGCATGTACCAAAATGAGATGAAATGCTGCATTTTGCGATGAACGGCAGATAAAATGATTTTTTTTTGCTGAATTTTGAGTAATGAGTTTTAAATCTCTTTTTAACAACAAGTATGCTTTCCATTTTCTTTTTTGGACATTCTTTATTTTTTCTCTTTTAGCCGATACTACATCCCTGTTCACCCATGACAGATGGATTTACATTTCTTACATTTTTATCAAAACTTTGATACAGGCATTATTGGTGTACGTAAATATCCTGCTGCTCTATCCTGTATTTTTTAAAAGAAAAAAATACATGCTATACATTGTATTTGTAATACTGGTCACTTTAATTGCCGGTTATTGCAATCTTAAACTGGAAGTGTATTTGAGGAATAACGGAGAATTGTTAAGTATAGAAAAACATTTCCGGTTCTTTCTGTCGCAACTGGGTATGGCAGCACGGTACGTGATCATTTCGTTCCTGCTTAAAATATCGGTAGACTATTATGAACAAAAAGAAACCCTGAAAAAGATTGAACTTGAAAAAACTACGGCCGAACTGAATTTTTTAAAAGCACAGGTGAACCCGCATTTCCTTTTTAATACACTCAATAACCTCTATGCATTAATTTTAGAAAAATCGGTCAAGAGCGGTGAAGCTGTTTTAAAACTGGCCGACATTATGAAATATATATTGGCGGAAGGGAAAGAAGATAAAGTGGTTTTGCAAAAAGAGATTGAACTGCTGTTTAATTATACCGAACTTGAAAGGCTAAGAAAACCTGATGCGGAAATAATATTTAAAACATCAGGAAATACACAAAATTATTTTATTACACCTTTGTTGCTGCTTCCACTAGTTGAGAATGCGTTTAAATATGGGCTGAATTCTGTTTCTAAAAATGGTTTTGTTCGCATAAATATTATTGCTGAAGACAAAAGCGTTCATGTAATTGTAGAAAATAATATACCTCCGGTTAGAAATAATGAAGCATTAAAATCTCTTGGTACGGGTATTGAAAATGTAAAACAACGTTTAGAAATATTGTATCCCGGAAAATATAGTATAAATATAGATAGGAGAACAGGATCCTTTTTTGTTAACCTTCAATTACAACTTGCATGAAATACAAATGTGTAGTTGTTGATGATGAACCATTGGCGCATAAAATATTACTGAGTTATATTGATAAAACTGCCAACCTGGCTGCAGTAAAACAATTTTATACCGCAGAAGATACAAGGCTGTACCTGCTTAACAATGCTGTGGATATTTTATTTCTGGATATTGAAATGCCCGAGGAGACAGGCATACAACTCTTACAATCTTTACCACAGAAACCAGTAACCATTTTTACAACAGCTTTTCTACATTATTCGCTGGAAGGGTTTGAACTGGGCGTAATGGATTACTTAGTAAAACCAATCCGCTACGAACGATTTGAAAAGGCTGTAAAAAAAGCTACTGATTTTTTATCGCTTTTGCATATAAAGCACAAACTGGAGAATGACAGCAAGGATACGTCCAGCCTTTTAATAAAGACGGGTAATAAAAAAGTTGCTGTGAACCGCAGCATTATTACTCACGTACAGGCACTTAAAGACTATGCAATCATTTACTGCGGTGATACAAAATATGTTGTGAGAACCACCATGAAGGAAATGGAGGAATTGTTGGGCATTGCTACGTTTTTGAGAGTACATAAATCATTTATTATTTCTAAGAATAAGGCACAGTTCTTTTCTTCTGATAAAATTGAATTTGAAGATTTTGAGATACCGGTTGGTAGAAAATACCGGAAAGTGATTGAGGGTTATTTACAATCTGTAAATAAATAATTTATTCATTTCCTGATCTGGTATCATTAAATCGAAAGAATATACACATCGTGGTTTTGCATAAAGGTTTTAAAACTTGAAAATTTGTATGGAGAAACCCCGCTGGGGAAAAATTGAAAATGGTATTAAGTGGTCTTTTTCATATTCTGTAACAAAATATTTTATTGAGTCATGTTCACCTTTTGAACCTGCTTGCAAACCTTTGTTTAATTCCATTGGCGACCGTTTGCCATTACCAAGATTAAATCATTTTCAGCTGCCATTATTCCAAAATAATGGCAACTTTTTATTTCAATATACGAAAGTTTTTTCGACCTTAAAATATCAGATATTAATTGCTGTTGACAGTTTTTAAAAAGTATCCCCTGGGATCAGCTATCGGCGGAAAGTTGCTTTTAATTTTTATCCACTTATCAGTTAAGATTATTTGTTCCGTACCGCTGCCTGTTAAAATATCAACAGATAAGGGCATGGGCAGGTTTTCCGATCTAATGGCATATTCATTAAACCCGGTTTGTTTTACAGTTATCTCCAACAGCTTAGTGGTTCTTAAGTAAAAATCAAATAAGGGCTTTAGGTCTTTGCCCGATGCTTTGCTAAACAACTGTTCCACATCATCCGTAGTAATAAAATTATTGTAAGTGTATTGAGGAGAAATGGCCAATTTTTTTAATGTTGGAAAAAAAACTTCATCACCCAGCACATAACGCAGGGTATGCATAAAGAAAGCGCCCTTTGGGTAAATGTCGCTATAGTAAGCATCCGCTGAATTCATCACTTCGCCTTGTACAACGGGTTTCTGGTTGCGGATGCTGTTCTTAAACATTACAATCATACTATCGTAACCGGGTTCACCGTTGGCTTCTCTGCAAAACAGGGCTTCTCCATAAGTTGTGATACCTTCTTGTATCCACATGTGTGCCCAGTCTTTGTTGGTTACTTTATTGGCAAACCATTCATGGGTAAATTCATGAAACAGGTTTCCCGAGTAATCCCAATTGCCAACTTTTGTTAAAATGAACTTACCCACTTTGTCGCCATAAGTGATCATAGTCTGGTGTTCCATACCAGGGTTGGGTACCTGGGCTATGCCTATTTTTTCTTTTGCCCAGGGATACTCACCAAAATATTTTTCCAGTATGCGGGTATCTCTTTCACGCAGGTCCAATATTTTTTCAGCATTGGCTTTATCTTCTTCCAGCACATAAAATTCCATGGGTACTTTATTCCCTTCAATAGTTGTATAGGTACGTTTTACAATGACATATTTGCCAATATCAAAAAGAATACAATAATTGCTTATGGTATAATTCGTTTTCCAATGAAAGGTTTGTTTATCTTTTTTTGTGGATACATTTTTAAGTAGTCCCGGCCCGGCAACAGTTAAACCTTTGGGTACAGTAATTAAAAGATCAGCGCCTTCATTGGGCTCGTCGCTGGGGTGATCTTTGCAGGGATAATAAACTTTACCGCCTTCCAACTGGCAATTTATTACCACCCAGGGATTACCGGAATTGTCTTTTTTCCAGCTGAAACCGCCTTTCCATGGTGGGTTTACAGCTACTGGGGGCTTGCCATTGTATTCAATCTTAATGCTTTGTCTGCCTGCTTTAAAACCTGTTTTATCTACAATGTAAATAAGGTCACCATCGCGATAAAATGTTTTGCTCTTTTTTTTTGAACTGATCCCGGTAACATCTAAAAAATGAACCAGGTCGAAGAGAAGTGTGTCTGTTGTGGAAGCTAAAATAAGGTCAATTTCAGTATATCCATTTATGGACTGGTTTGGAATATCAACATCAAGTGCCAAAGTATAATGCCGGATGTCCATATTTGCTTGTAATGGTTTTAACTTTCCGCCCGAACTCATATAGCTGATATCCCGGTCCTGTGCAATTAAGTACAATGATATAAACAAGAGGAGGGGAAGCACAGATATTTTGTATTTCATAATGCATTTTTTAAATTGAATGATCAGTATGTTCTTCGTCAGGTTATCTGCAATTCAAATATTAATGGTTGGTCAAATAAATTGAGTGTTCAATCGCACAGTGCGGTAAGTTGGTCATTTGTATCAGTTGAGTTATATGTTTCTTTAAATGTTTGTTACAAATGCTAATTAAAGGAACGACTTTTATTTTAAATTTTAATGAAAATCTGTAGAGCCGATAACCAAAAAAGGGTAGCGATAAAATGTTGAAAATATGGCGTCAAGCCTAATTGCACAAAATAACTTTATTGTATGCTGGCCTTTTATATCTATCATTTATTTGCATGTCAAGCGATTTAATTCTGATATTTTAATATTAACTTGTTTGAAATCAACTTCTATTAAGAAAATAATAACTAGCATTAAGCATTGTTGCAAAAGTTACCCACAGCAGATAGGGTAAATTTATATAGGCTGCCATTGGTTTTATTTTATAAAATAAAACTAACATAATAACTATGCTAATCCATAATAAAATGATTTCAACCAACGCAAAGCCAATCTTATTGAAATAGAAAAAGATAAAACTCCAACCAAAATTCAAAAGTAATTGAATCAAAAAGATTGAAATTGCCAGGTTGCGTGCTTTACCTACATCCTGTTTCCAAATCAAGAATAAGGAAATACCCATAAGTATATAAAGAGTTGTCCAAACAGGCCCAAAAATCCAATTGGGAGGATTGAATGATGGTCTGTTCAAGGTTGCATACCATACTGGTATTGACTGTGCTGTAAATATTCCTGCTATACTACCTAAGCCTAAAGGCAATATTATAGATACAATTAGTTTTAAAAATTGCAACCTATTCATTAGTGTTTTTTTAGTTTCTCAATTTATTACTAATCGTCAATGTTTTTTACGGTTGCGGCTAACGTCTGACGCTTGGCGAAGCTGGGAAATTAGTATTCAGTCTGCCAGGCGAGTCAATCCATTAAAGAAACGAATTTTTACTTTAACCGCAAAGCAAACCTGCGGCACTTATTTTTTTTTGCGTAGCCCGCAGGTTGTTATTAGAATCCGTCAAGCAGAAACTGAAGAACAGTAAGTGATTGAAGGCAATAATTCTTGCGTCTGCCCCAGTTTTGCAAAACTTCGTGTTATGCGCTGCTATGCAACTTTTGCATTTAGAGTCTTGATTGATTTTAATATTGAACCCTTTGTTAATATTTCTTCTTCAATATCAAAATCATCTTGTAAGCCTAACCAGAATTTTGCTGAATTACCAAAATACTTACTTAGTCTTAAAGCTGTGTCAGCAGTTATTCTACGATTTCCTTTTACTATTTCTGAAATACGGGTTTGTGGTATTTCAATGTCCTTTGCAAGCTTATATGCCGTGATATTGAAGGGAATTAAAAACTCTTCAGAAAGAATTTCGCCAGGATGAATATTTTTTAATTTAGCCATTTTGTACAATTTAATGATAATCAATTATTTCAACTTCAGATGCATTTCCGGCATTCCATTTAAAAATGATCCTCCACTGATCATTTATTCGAATACTGTAATAATTTTTTAGTTTTCCGGAAAGTTTTTCTAATCTATTAGCTGGTGGAATTCTTAAATCTGCAATATCAACAGAATTATTAATCATTCTTAACTTTCTTCTTCCAATGTTTTGAATTTCAATTGGAAGTTTTTTAACTCGATTACCATTCCATACTTGCTCTGTTTCTGAATTTCCAAAAGATATTATCATGCTCCTGTCTTAGGTTACTAACGTCAAAAGTAAGTAATTTGATTGAAAATAACAAATTTTAGGAAGTAGCGATTGGTAGCGCATAAAGTCTGACGCTTGGCGAAGGTGGAGTTTGAAGATCCGTCAGCCCGTAACCGATTTTAATTAAAGGAACGAAATTTTATTTTACCGACAAAGCAAACCTGCGGCACTTATTTGCGTAGCCCGCAGGTTGTTATTAGAATCCGTCAAGCCGATAACTGAAGCAGAGTAAGAATTTGCAGCTGAGAATCCTTCCGTCAGCCCCACTTTTGCCAAAGGTTTTGTTAGCGGAAGACATTTAATAAAACTGAATACAGTCAAGTGGGATTTATAAATTGGTGAAATTCTTAATCAAATATATCCTAGAATAATTGTTACATTTAGGCAAATTTCAGAGATATGAAAAAGCACTCCTTCATTTCCGTAATCATCTTATTGTTTTCCTGTATTCATATCAATAAAATTCAGGCGCAAATTGCAATATCGACAAACGGAAGTGTACCTGATAATAGTGCAATATTAGATATAAAAAGTAATTCAAAAGGATTTTTACCTCCACGCATGAATAATGCTTCTAAAGCTGCAATTCTGAACCCAGCTGATGGATTGATAGTATATAATACAGACGTAAAAGCGTTGCAGGTATTCAATTCCGGTAAAGGTTGGAGTAGCTTGGAGACAATTCCTTCTGGAAGAATATTTGTGAGCGATTCATTTCCTGATCCCCTATATCCATTAACTGATTATGATTATCTCGGATTATTTTACCAGGCAAATGCCTTTAGAAAAAATTTAGGGGCATTGGTTGGGCAATGGTTAACAAAACAATTACAACTGCCAGATATGGCTGGTACAAGACAGTTTTCATATACAGGTTCATCAGCACACAAGGTACTTGTAATTGGAAATGCTTTTCATAACGATACATTTTACTGTGATTCATGTATGGTTGCATATGATCTAAATACAAATCAGTTTACCCAAGAAACTATTGGACACGTAAGACGCTATGATGAATTTACTGCTACTACTGATACAACAAATTCCCGCATTTTTATTTGGGGAGGTCTTGATAGCCTCAATTTTGATAACCCTTTTCCAGATAGAACCTTTCATGGTGGATTTATTTATAATTTTTTAACTGGAGCCAAAATATTGATAGATACCTCAGCTGCCGCACCAGATCAGAGAGTAGGGCATAGCGCTGTATGGACAGCTGCCGCTAATAAGCTGTTAATATTTTGCGGAGTTCTTCAAAATACTGGGCCAGCAGCCACAACAAATACCTGCTACAGCTATAATCCATCTACCAGCACATGGAATGCAATAGCCAGTTTTCCTTTAACTGCAAGAAGAAATGCCATTACATTTTTTGATGGTAGCGATCGTGTAATAGTATGGGGCGGAACAGATTTGTATAAAACAACAAATTATTATAATGGCGCTGTTTATACTATTTCTACAAATTCCTGGTCATTAATCTCTACTGTTAATGCCCCTGCAAGAGCATTTTCAAACGGAAGCTGGACAGGAACTGAAATGCTTGTAAGCAGTCCAAATATTAATCCCAATATTTATGACTATAAAGCCTGGAGATATAATTTAGCCGCAAATACATGGACTCTTTTGCCTGATATTCCTAATACCTATAATGGCAAAACACCTATAATGACTTATGGACATCTGTGGAACGGTACAAATATGTTTCAGCTTTCTAATTTGGTGCCCGGTACTGCACCCCTTCCAAGTATATTATGGTCATATTCTTTTGCTTCTAATAGTTGGACAGCCTTACCCGGTATTTATTTGAGCTATAACGATATACTGCCAGTTCAGGCATCGGATGCAATATTATTTCATAACAATCAAGGTTATTTTTATCGGTACGACCCATCTGGAGCAGCATCGGCAACATATCAAGTTCAAGACCAAAACTTTCATTATTATAAGAAAAAGTAATTATCCTGTATTTCTTTTAGCAAGGCTGTAGTTCCTTATTTACTTTTCTGAAAATTGCAAAATTTGTATTAGCATGATTTAGATTTGCCTAATTTGTGCCAACCTATATCATTCTGAGAAGTGAGTTATGTTTTCCGCTAACGTCGAGCATTTGCGTCAGTTGCGGTATTTGATGCTGTGCCCGCCCGGTGCTAATGCTAATTAAAGAACGTGAACTTTATTGAATACGCAAAACCTAACCTGCGGCACTTTTTTGCGTAGCCCGCAGGTTGTTATTAGAATCCGTCAAGCCGATAACTTAAGCACAGTAAGGAGTTACAGCTGAGAATCATTCCGTCAGCCACACTTTTGCCAAACGTTTTGTTAGCGGATCGTTGTTTATTCATCATTTTATTTACTTTTCTCTGCAAGCACATTCATGATGTTCAGTGACATATTCAATACTAATTTTAGAAAGTTTCTCTAAGGTAGAAATATTTATGTCCGACAATTTCTTTATGTAAATGCAGGCTTTACCCATTTTAAATTTACCAAGTTCGTCCAAAAGTTTTTTACTTTCTTCAGTTGAAGAAAAAACGTAGAGTGAAAACTCTGCTTTCCGTGGAGAAAAACCAATGATAGGAGCATCGTCTTCGTGTCCACTTGCGTATTTATAATGATAATTGCCAAATCCAATGATAGTTGGCCCCCACATTTTTGGTTCAAATCCTGTCCAATCACGCATTAATTCAATTAGGCGGAAACTATCAGTTTTCTTTTGGTCATTGTCGACATATGAGTTAATGAAATCAATGACATTAACTTCTGTATATGTTGTTTTGGTTTTTGCCATAACTGTCCAATTTGACTGCTCTTTATTTGCAGGGTGTTCATTTACAATGTACGCTAACGATTAGCATTTACGCAGGACGGGAATTAGAATTCCGTCAGCCGGTGCTCGTCGCCCGATAAAGGAACGAAAATTTTACTTGAAATTAATTTTAATTAATGAACGGTCAAGCAGGAACTAATGAACAATAGTGAAATGAAGCTGATTTTACTTCCGTCAGCCTGGCTTGCGTAAATGCTTTGTTAGCAGTAGTTTCGGTTTTAAGAAGGTTTTTAAGATTCAATTTTGCATTGGTTACCAATTCCTTTAATCCAATATTCTTGAAGATGAAATTGTAATATCTGAATATTGCCATGATTTTTCAAACCGGCTTTTGATTTCTTCATATTTCTTACTGTCATCAATTTTTTTATAGGCATTCATTAAACCTTTTAGTGCCCAGCCATTTTCTCGATTGATTTCTAAATCTTTCTCATACACTTTAATGGCTTCCTTGAATTTTCCGGCATCAATTAGTACTGCTCCTAAATGGTGACGAATAGAAAAAAACCAATCAGGTGGTTCATTATAATTTAAGGCGTCTTCTGCAACAATAGCCTCCTTTAAAATTGAAATAGAGCTGGAATATTTTTTTTCTTTTGCAAAGATTTCTCCTTCAAGCGTTTTTGATGCAATCACACATAATTCGAAAAGATTGTTAATACCCCAAATAGTAAGATCTTTTATTGTTGTATCAGTCATTATGTTTTCAATCTCGACAAGATGTTTCTTTGCACCAACAATTTTATTTTCAGAAAGCATTGCCATACCTTGTGCATAATGCCAAACTACTAATGGATATTTTAAATCCTTTTCGGGTGCAGGCGAATGAAGTATATAATTCCATAAACCGAGTTTTACCTCTACATACCATGGAATAGAATAATAGTGTTGTAAAGTTGCCCACGCAGGGTCCCGCAATAATTTTTTATGGGCATGCTCAGCAGTTGCAAATGCCCCTTTCATTGCAATTTTACTTTCACCACTAAGTGTGGCACAAGCTGCTATGAAATGATAATTGTGAGGATAATAGGCGAGAGGATAGACTCCCTGTGCATGGCACGCTTCCACATACAAGCTGTCAATGATCACAGCTTTTTCGTTGGCTACTACTCCATCATGATAGCGCCCGGTCCGTATGTATGTATGTGAAGGCATATGGACAAGATGCCCAGAACCTGGTACCAAATTACGGAGTAGGTCTGCACTCGCCATAGCCGTTTCAGCATGTTGAGACATTTCCATTACATGTATATAAAAGTGATTTGCACCAACATGTCGAGAGTCAAGCTTTAAGCAGTTTTCTAGGACTGCAATAATCTCAGGAGTCCATGCTTGCATTGTTCCGTCTTTGTGCCATAAATCCCATGGATGTAAATCTAAAAGCGCTTCGGCAAAAAGCGAAGCAAGTGTTGCATCAATAGGATATTTTTGATAAACTTTTCGCATAGCAACGGCATACGATGAATCGAGCAAAGTGCGGGAAATGGCAGTATCATCACTATAGCGAAAGCTCAATGCTTCAATCATGTCCTTTTCTTTCTGTGTGCAGGATTCAGATTTATTTTTTGCTTTTTGTACAGCATCATAAGCTCGCTGGAAATTATCTTTTTCCATACCAGCATTATAATTTGGCCCTAACACGTATGCAAATCCCCACCAACACATTGCGGAATTTGAGTCTTGTCTGGCGGCTTCAAAAAATGAACGACCTGCTTCTGCATGGTTAAAAGCAAAAGACAACATAAGTCCTTGATCAAAATATTTCTGTACTTCAACACTTTTTGTTGTGATAGGAAAATGAATCCCTTCCAACCCTTTAAATAATGGTGCTTTATTATCGGAAGAATACCAGGATTTGTCTGATACTTCAGGAGAGCAGCCAATTGGAGTTGAATTTGCAATATTTATCTTTTCTTCCTTTTTTTCTGTCGATTGATGATTGCATGAACAAAACAATATACTGAGTAAAAGTGTATAGAGAAAATTATGCATGATGCTACATTATTTTTTGTGTTATAAAAGTAGAACAATAAATAACCCTAAACCCCATTTTAATACTATCTTATGGCGGTTACATTTGCGTCGTCCTGAAATTGATTGACTCTTTTTCACGTTTTCCACAGCGGGATAAGGTAGCTGTGTTTTACGTTTTGAGTTTACTTGTTCATCTTTGTTTTATCAGTTGAAGCAGACCTGGTGTTTTAGTTCTGGGGAGATTTAAACCCGGGAAGGAATAAACTGATGCTGTGGAATGAACATTCATTTTACTTAAAGGTTGTCTTTTACCAGGCAACCTTTTTTATTATCATTCTTCAGCTTATGCCTTTTCCAAATCTCCCCACTCAGGTACTTTGCGGCGGTATGCTTTCCAAACACGCTTTAGTGTACCGGTGCATTTGTAAGCTTCATTGGGTGTTAGCCATTGCACACTTCTGTGCGGCCGCTGCTTATTATAAAACTCAATGAACTTTTTAATTTCCGTTTTAGCTTCATCAATATTACAAAAATTTATTTGCCTGTCATCAGTAAACTCCTCTTTAATGGTTTTGTGTATTCGTTCTGCTACAGCATTCTCTAAAGGGTCTCCGGTTTGTGTCATGCTGATTTGTATTTGCTGTTTTTGCAACATTTTTACATAAGCGTGGCAACAGTATTGTACACCTCTGTCGCTGTGGTGTATCAGCGCAAGGGTTTTATCCTTTCTGTTTTTTACTGCCATTTTTAAAGCATCTATACAACCTTTTACGCTTAATGATTCATGAACACAATGGCCTACAATTTTCCGGGAATACAAATCAGTAATGATGCTCAGGTAACAAAACTTGTCTTGTGGCTTTAACCATAAGTAAGTGATATCTGCCACCCAGATTTCGTTGCATCGTAATGGGGTGGCGGTTTCTATAAGGTTTTTATACCTGTTGAAATGATGGTAACTGCAGGTTGTTTTCGTTCTGAATCGTTTTGATTTGATGAGTAAATGATTGTTGCGGAGCACATCAAAGAACTTGTCCCGGGCCATTTTAATATCATGGGTTTTAAATTCTTTCTGTAAACTCTGGTGCAGATTTCTGCCACTGCCACGTTTCCATATTTCCCGTTTCTTTTTAATAAGCCCAACAATGACTTCTTCCTTTACTGCTGTGTCGGCATTTTGATGGAGCAGCTTGTAATAAGCCTGTTTGCTGCGTCCAAACACGGAACACATTTCAGTTACTTTTTCTTTTGGCCTTTGCTTTTGGAAGGAGTTGATTGTTGGGCACCATACTTTTTTACGATGTCGATATTGAACTTTTTCTCCGCAATTTCAATGGCATGTTGCCACAAATCGGCACGCAGCTCGGCGACCCGAAGAAGTTCTTTCAACTTCTTTGTTTTCTTCTTCCTGCTTTTTGTCGTGAATGTTCTTTTTCATTTCGGCAAAGTTAGCAACCGGCGTGGTTCTTTTTTCATATCCCAGGAGGCCCCGGCTTTGGTTAATCCAGTAAAGGATGGTGGCATTGCCCTTGATACCATAGATCAATTGAGCCTGTCGCTTACTGAGTTTGCCACTCAATACTTCATTGACGATTTTTTGCTTAAAGGCTTCTGTGTAGAATAATTGTTGCGGTCCCGACCGCTTTACACTCTGTTTTTTGCTCATTTTTAGTCCTGTTTTAAGTTGACTTATCCACTTTTTTGGAGTCAACCTATTTCAGGACGAGAGACGGTTAAATGGCGTACCAACGTCTCGGTATTGCCGCAGGTTGGGATTTGATGCTGTGTCCGCCCGTTGGGAATGCCAATTAAAGAACGTAAACTTTATTGAAAACGCCAAACTGAGCCTGCGGCACTTTTTTGCGTAGCCCGCAGGCGATTTAAGTTCAATGTCCAGCCAATAACCGATGATTGGTAATGAAAAGATGCTTAAAATTTGATGTCAAGCCCAACTTGCGGCAATACTTGTGTTGGGCAATCGCCTTGAAACTTTTTTTATGTTAACTGTAAATATTGTTTTTCAAGTGTCACATTAAAGTGAATGTCAGCTTTAAGTGCTTTAAATACTTTTATTATTGTATCAATTGTTGCACTGTTAGCACTGCTTTCTAATTTAGAAATTTGGGCCTTTTGTACACCTATGAGTTCTCCTAATTGTTCTTGTGTCAAATTACGTTCTTGCCTTGCAGTTTTGATCATTCGACCTAAAACATCCATGCGAAGTTCGTATTCATAATTATCCCTCTCAATTGTTCCTACTTTACCGATATATTTATCTTTCATCTCGGCAAGTGATTTAGATTTCATTTTTGTGTTTGCCATGATGTTATTTTTTAGTTTTTGTTTCAAAATATTTATTTCTAATATTTTCGGCTC
>JBBKWV010000029.1:0-5281 GCA_037969135.1 Ferruginibacter sp. | reverse complement strand
TTACAGCGAAGCACAAAGTCAGGCAGCAACCAATAAATACTCAGTTATTGTTGCTAAAAACAGCTACCAGCAAAATATGGTAACACTAAAGCAACTACTGGAACTACCACTGCTGGAAGATTTAGAAATTGAAAGCATTGCTGAAAACATGGATTTGGTTTACGGAGAACTAAACAAAGCAACTATTTATGCTAAAGCGTTGAGCTTTTTTCCGGAAATAGAAGCGAGCAAATTAAATATTGCAGCAAGCGAAAAACAGCTGGATATCGCCAAAGGCGGTTTCCTGCCAACCATATCCTTAACAGGAAGCCTCGGTTCGGGATATACAAGTATCAATAACAATTCGTTTTTGAACCAGTTTGACTTTAATTTTAATCAGCGGATAGGACTGACACTGAGCGTTCCCATTTTTAATAGAAAACAAACAAAAGCAGCTGTAAAAACGGCATCAATTTATATTGAGAAAGCTCAAATACAAAAGCAAAACACTGAAAAGGATGTTTATAAAAAAGTAGAAACAGCTTATCAAAATGCCTTATCAACACAGGAACAGGTTATTGCTGCAGAAGCTTCAAAAGAAGCTGCCTTGCAGTCTTACAAACTGGCGCAAAAAAAATACGAATTGGGGGCTTTAAGCACCACTGATCTGGTGATTAGCCAGAATACATTCACCAACACACAACAAAATTATTTACAGGCGAAATACATGAATATATTATACTATCAATTATTACAATTTTATCAGGGAAACACGATCAAACTATAATTCAAATTAACATGAATAAAAAGAAAATAATCATCGGCTCCATTTTACTGTCAGGGCTGGCTTTTGCAGCGTACAGTTATTTCAAAAGTGATACTGCTGTTATAATAGAAGCTAAAACAGTCACTACAAAAAAAGCGAATGTGACCACAATGGTTACGGCAACCGGCACCATCGAACCCATAACACAGGTTTCAGTGGGTACACAGGTATCGGGTGTGGTTGAAAAAATATACGTTGACTACAACAGTGTGGTTAAAGCCGGTCAACTATTGGCCGAGTTAGACAAAACAAACCTGAATGCTTCCTTGATGCAGGCGCAAGCGAGTTATGATAATGCCCTCACCCAAAAAAATTATACAAAAGCCATTTACGATCGTCAGAAAACATTGTACGAAAGCCAGGTGATCAGCAGATCAGATTTTGATGATGCAACCTACAATTATGAAACGGCCAGGGGCACCGTAACCCAGCGCTTATCCGATCTTCAAAAAGCAAGAACCAATTTAAGTTACGCATATATCTATGCACCCATAAATGGTGTAGTGCTTTCCAAAACTATTGACGAAGGGCAAACAGTTGCAGCAAGTTTCAGTACACCTACATTGTTTACCATTGCCCAGGATTTAAAGGAAATGCAGGTAGAGGCCGATGTTGATGAAGCTGATATAGGCGAAGTAAAAGCGGGCCAGCGTGTTAGCTTTACGGTTGATGCCTACCAGGGACAAAATTTTGAAGGCGTTGTAACCCAGGTGCGGCTGGATCCTACGGTATCATCAAATGTAGTAACCTATACGGTTGTTATAAAAGCAGATAACCCCGATTTAAAATTAAAACCAGGCCTTACCGCTACCATTTCCATCTACACCTTAGAATTAAACCAGGTATTAACCACCGAGGCCAAAGCCATTAATTTTAAACCAACCACCGACATATTAGCAGCATATAATAAACAGCAAAATTTAAATGGTGAACCTGTAAAAGATAATGCTGTGAAAAATGACAGTACCACCGTGGTTTGGGTGAATGCAGCAAACGGTGCCATCAATGCTAAACAAGTAACATTGGGAGCCAGCGATGGCGTAAATGTTCAAATACTAAGCGGCATTAATGAAGGAGAAAAATTGGTATACAGTTTAAAAAGCGTGAGCATAGCGGAAGCAAGTAAAGATGCAACCAGCGAAAGTCCATTTATGCCACAACGCCCGGGAGCAAAGAAAAAATAAACAACCATGAGTAAAGAAATTATTAAAATAGAAAACTTAAAGCGTGAATTTGTAATGGGAACAGAAACGGTTCATGCGCTAAAAGGTATTTCATTTACCATCAATGAAGGCGAGTTTGTTACCATTATGGGATCAAGCGGATCAGGCAAAAGTACCCTGCTTAATATTTTAGGTTGCTTAGACCAGCCTACGGATGGCAGCTACGAAATTGACGGCGTTAAAGTAAAAGATCTGAGTAGAGATGAATTGGCAACCATCAGAAACAAAAAGATCGGATTTATTTTTCAATCTTATAATTTACTACCAAGAACATCGGCGCTTGAAAACGTAGAATTGCCCTTGTTATACACGAGTCATGTTTCTACCGCCGAACGAAGAAAACGTGCCATAGAAGCCCTGGAAAAAGTTGGTTTGGCAGACCGGATGGGCCATACGCCTTCTCAACTTTCAGGCGGACAACAACAACGTGTAGCCATTGCCAGGTCGCTGGTTAATAACCCGGTGATGATTCTTGCCGATGAAGCAACAGGTAACCTGGACACCCGAACGGCTTACGAAATTATGTCGCTGTTTCAGGAATTGAATAAACAGGGGATTACCATCACTTTTGTAACCCACGAACCGGATATTGCCGCGTTCAGCAACAGAACCATTGTATTGAGGGATGGACATATTATTAAAGACTACAAAAACACTGATGTACAATCTGCGGAGGAACAATTGGCCAAATTACCTAAAGAAGAACTTGTATCATGAGACTACTAAATTTATTAAAAATCGCTTTTAAAGCCATCGTTCTTAACAAAATGAGAACTTTGCTTACCATGTTGGGTATCATCATTGGTGTCGCCTCTGTAATCGCCATGCTGGCTATTGGTGAGGGTTCTAAGGAAAGTATCCGTGCTAATATTTCGAGCATGGGTTCTAACATGATTACTATCAGGCCAGGCGCTGATGATAGAGGTCCGGCAAGAGGAAGTGGTGGTAATGTACAAACATTAACGCTTCAGGATTATGAAGTCATAAAAGCAAAAAGCGAATTGATAAGCTACATTACGCCGGTTGTAAATAGTGGTGGCCAGGTTATTAATGGTTCTAACAACTGGCCAAGTACTATTTATGGTGTCAATCCGGATTTTCTAAATATTAAAGTTGTTGGTTTACAAAGCGGCAGTATGTTTACAGATGCAGAAGTATCAGCAGCTTCTAAAGTGGTGATCATTGGACAAACGGTAGTTGATAATGTTTTTCCAGATGGACAGGATCCTGTTGGGCAAATGATTCGGTTTAACAACATACCATTTAAAGTGATTGGTGTTTTAGAAGAAAAAGGTGAAAACACTTTTGGCCAGGATCAGGATGACGTCGTTATCGCACCCTTTACAACAGTGCAAAAACGTATTTTGGCAATTGAATATCTAA
This sequence comes from Ferruginibacter sp., assembly GCA_037969135.1. Taxonomy (GTDB): domain Bacteria; phylum Bacteroidota; class Bacteroidia; order Chitinophagales; family Chitinophagaceae; genus Ferruginibacter. The sequence continues at coordinate 1,870 of JBBKWV010000029.1, read as the reverse complement.
ATCAAATAATGGCTTCTTCTATTAGTGAAGATGATGCCTCTGAAGTAGTAACTCAGGTAACAGAAATTTTACGTTCGCAACACAAATTATTAGATAGTGAAGATGATGATTTTACCGTACGCTCTATGGAAGAGTTAATCTCTACCTTTAGTTCTACCAGCGAAATGTTAACCATTCTGTTGGTAGCAGTTGCCAGCATTTCATTGTTAATTGGAGGTATCGGTATCATGAACATCATGTATGTTTCTGTAAAAGAACGTACCAAAGAAATTGGATTGCGCTTGGCCGTGGGCGGTAAGGGATCGGATATTTTAATGCAGTTTTTAATTGAAGCCATTTTAATAAGTATTACAGGTGGAGTCTTAGGAGTCATCTTAGGTCTTGGTTCTACGGTGTTCATCGAAAAATTCCTAAATTGGCCAACAAGTGTTGCACTGTATTCTATTGTAATATCCTTTGCTGTTTGTGCTATAACAGGTATCTTTTTTGGATGGTATCCTGCCAGGAAAGCATCTGCATTGGACCCTATAACCGCTTTACGCTACGAATAATAATTATGTATAAAAACAAAAAAATAAACGTCTTTTCACACATACTGGTTTGGTTTGTTTTATTCAGTATGCCGTATATATTGTCCTACGGACAGGAACAGGAGATCAATAGAGTAATCGGGCACTTCTGGATTCCGTTGGTATTTTATGTGCTGATATTTTATGTCAATTATTTTGTTTTAATAGACCGGTTTCTGTTTGCTAAGAAAACCTTGCATTTTATAATAGTAAATGCTGCCATTATTATTTTTTTCTTACTCTTGAATCAATTTATACAAAACAGTTTTTTTCAAAACATAGCCAGAAACGCATCTAAGGAAACGGGTGAAGTTGGCCCTCCTTTAAAAATGCGTATCTATATTCAATCACTATCTTATATAGCACCGTTACTGTTTTCAATAGCCATTAAAAGCACCCAGCGATGGGTGAAAACGGAAGCTGAACGAAAAGAAGCAGCCAATGTTAAGTTGGAATCCGAATTAAAACATTTACACTACCAATTACAACCACATTTCTTTTTTAACTCGTTAAACAACATCTATGCGATGGTGGATATTTCACCAGATCAGGCTAAAACATCTATACATAGTTTAAGTAAGTTGATGCGTTATATGTTGTATGAAACCAATGTGGAATCCATTCTTTTATCTAAGGAAATTGAATTTATGAAAAAATATATCGATTTAATGAAGCTGCGTGTTTCGGACAAAACATCCGTTAGTTATCATTTTCCATCAGCAGAAACAGGAATTAAAATTGCTCCTTTACTGTTTATCTCCTTAATTGAAAATGCCTTTAAGCATGGCGTATCTGCAAGTAAGGAAAGTCACATAGCTATCAACATGACTTGCAACGGCAAAACCGTCCTGTTTTCAGCTGAAAACAATAATTTTCCGAAGAGAACAGATGATAAAAGTGGTTCGGGTATAGGCCTTAAAAACTTAGAAAAGCGCTTGCAATTGTTGTACGTAGATAAATATGATTTTAAGGCCATTGTAAAAGACGAACAATTTTTAGTTACATTAAAAATAGAAACCAACTAAATGAAAAACATTGTAATAATTGCCATTTTAATTTTATTAAGCGGTACGCTGTTTGCACATGAGGGTGGACATGGAGAATCGTTAAAGCACTGGAAGCTAATCCCTGCAAATAAAGAGGTTGTGGCAGATTTTATTAAATATGAAAATAATAAAGTTTGGCTTATAGACAGTAATCATAGTAGTAAAATCTATTCGATATCGGACTTTTCTGCAGAGGACCAAAATTATATAAAAACAGAAAGCGCATTCATTCAATCGATGAACAACCCGACAGCT
>JBBKWV010000028.1:0-3298 GCA_037969135.1 Ferruginibacter sp. | reverse complement strand
GCTGTCAGGTATTTAATATGCGGACTAACCCTTAGCCTTGCCTGTAAAATTGACCTGATCTTCCTGTCTTCTTCTTCAGATAGATTTACCGGTAAAATATGGATCAGCACTTCATCTGTGCCAATTTCATTTGCATAAACTTCTGCCACATAATCTACTACTTCTTCCATTTCATTCAGGATATCAAATAATGCAGGCGGGTATAAAGTTGTTCCCTTGTATTTTATCATTTGTTTTTTACGGCCCACAACCGGAGATAACCGGGTACTGGTGCGTCCGCAGCCACAGGGCTCATCGATATAGTGGCAGATATCACCTGTTTTATAACGCAACAGTGGCATCCCTTCCACACCAAGTGTAGTAATGGTCACTTCTCCTGTTTGCCCTGCTGAAACCGGCTGGTCGTTTTCGTCAAGCATTTCTAAAATGATCAGATCGGGTTGCATATGCCCGCCATTAAATTCGCTGCACTCTGTAAATGCTGTTTGCATCTCTGTTGAGGCATAGGTAGAATACAGTTCAATGTTCCATGCATCTTTTATTTGCTTTCCCAATATGCTCAATGAAAAATCGGCATTCCGGATATTCTCTCCAATACAAATCGCTTTTTTCACAGAGCTTTTATTGAGATCTATATGATGCTCATCTGCAAACCTGATCAGTTTTATGATAAAGGATGGAACCGCAACGATCGCAGTTGGCTTAAGACGTAAAATGGTTTCCCATTGAAGAGATGGCACACCCGGACCAAGACGAATAATACCGGCACCCATTTTTCTGATCCCGGAATAATAAGCCATACCTGCCATAAACTGGCGGTCGAGTGTAAGCATGAGCTGATATATATCCTTGCTGTTTCCTCCGGCGCAGGTAAAGGAAGCATATTCATTGTAGGCAAGCCGCTCGAGGTCATTTTCTGTAAGTGCAATTGTTACAGGGCTTCCCAGTGTTCCTGATGTGGAGCTGTATTCAATGATCTTATCCCGGCTTACACATAAAAAATCATCATTGCGTAACTGTAGTTGCTCTTTACCGGTAGTTGGAATTTTATGCAGATCATTCAATGTTTTGATCTCGGAAACATTTATTTTACCAGCAGCAAACATTTCTTTATAATAAGGAGAATTCTTGTTCAGGTAAGCAACAAGTTCCTGCAGCTTTATCTCCTGCATGCTTTTAATGGCTTCTTTTGAATGATATGCTGTTTTGGAATTATAGATCATCAGATTTCAATTATTACTACGGCCGTTGCCATTGTTTTAAGATGAGAAAGAGAAACAGATATTTTACCCAGATTCATTTCTGCAACAGAAACAGCCGTTTTACCCAAAAAGGATAAATCAGGTTTGCCCTGTTCGTCATTGGTTATTTCCACTTCATTGAAAGCGGTACCATTTCTCCAACCAGTACCGATCGCTTTAAAAAATGCTTCTTTCGCAGCAAAACGGGCTGCATAATGTTCATACTTATTTGTCATCGCTTCACAATAATCTATTTCATGCTTTGAAAAAACAAGTTCTTTGAACCCGGTTTTTTTGGCAATTTTTTCCGCTACACGGTCTACTTCAATCATATCTGTACCAATACCGAATATCATGGGTTTAATTTTTTAGTTGCTTTTTCAATTTGTTCTTTTATATGATCAGCTTCTTTCTTTGTTGCTATTACTTTTGTCAATGCCTGCTTATAAAAACCCAATGCCCTTTTATAATCTTTTTGTTTGAACAAATAATCTCCTGCCAAAACATATGCATTGTAAAATTCTTTATTGCTTGCAACAAGGCTGTCTGCGTTTATCTTTTCATGATCAGCGATCCTTTCCTTGAAATTCCTAAATACCTCAAAGTTTCGGTATTCTTTTGTCAATAAAAAAGAATCCGGAGCAATATTAAGGGTAGAATCTGCGATTTCCATATCCTGCTTTAAACCCCGCAATGCAAATATTTTATTCAGATCATACGCTACATATTGTCCCAGTTGCCATGGAGCAGTTGAAACCCATACCAGTCTTTTCTTTGGTTCAAAAACAATCGAATGATGTGCGATGAGCTGGTTTATCGCTTTTTCATTCCCTTCCCCGATATCCGCATTGTGTAATCCTTTACGGTCTCTCAAAATATTAATGGTTTTCTGAACAGTATTTTTTCCATTGCCATTCAATAATTCCAATAATCTCTCATAGCGGTAAGCAGAAGCACTTTCTTTCAATTGCTCCACATTTTTTTTTGATCCTGCAAGTCCCTTACTTTGGAAATGATTGGTACAGATGATCGAATTTTTGTGCGGATCATATACATCCAGCGCATCGGGTGTTTTTTCAATGATCACTGCTTTATTGTCTTCGGAAGATGCTACCAGGAATGATTCGGAAACAAACATTTTCCGCTTCTTTGCTATTTCAATTGCTTCGCTGATATTTTTTGCATACTGCAGAATTTCACGGGTTACCAGTGATACCGGCGTTGCCGAACTTAAAGGGTAATCAGATTTTGCAGCATTGATGGTTACTGATAATCCGGCATCATTCATCCCGGATACAGCCCCGATAAATCCACCCCAGGTAACCGTCATGAATTTATGACCCTGTGAAGGATTGAAAAAAGCAACGATCTTGTCTTCTGCAAATTTATCTCCCACATAAAAATCAAAATTACGGCCAATGATCATGGTACTGTCTTCTGACTGATCATTCCAGGTACCAAATGATGTACAGCCGACCAGTGCCAGGTTTTGCAAGGCATGGCCAATATCATGGGCTGCATGATAATTTAATATGCGTTGGTAATTCGTTCCCAGGTATTGGTATTTTTCAGATGCAGATTCTGAAATACCATAAATTTCATCCCGGAATTCTTCTTTGATGATCTTGTCCAGATTACGGTTGAACCAGCCGATAAAATATTTTAAATATTGCCGGGTGAATGCAGAAGGAACCATTTTATTTATCTGTTCACTGAAATGATCTTCCTGCCGCATTACCAGTTCCTTAGTAAGCTTCCCATTTACAACGCCAAGTTCAAATGGTTCACCTTCTACATATAATTCATATAAACCTGATTTACTTTTGCGGAACCAGTTATTTTTTAAGGTATAAAAATGATCATTTACCTCAGTGCGCTCCAATTGTAAACTGCTCATATTATCCACTTTCGGGTTTGGCACTTTTGATACCTGTACCATGTAGATAACTGTAATGATCAGCAACAATATGAGTACGCCAATTACATAGAGTACCCGTTTCCAGATTTTTTTTCTTTTAAGCATTTCTAACTTTTTCAATAATACTTTCGTTTCCCAT
>JBBKWV010000027.1:0-8306 GCA_037969135.1 Ferruginibacter sp. | reverse complement strand
AATGGGTTTTCCCAGTATAAAGAATTTAAATTAAATGCTAAAGGAGATACGATCAATGCAGTAAATCAAAAAGGGCAAAAACAGGGCAAATGGGTGTTGCATTATGATGAGATCAGGGGTGAGCCGGGTTATGAAGAAGAAGGAGAATATAAAAACGATGTGAAGAATGGTTATTGGCGCAAATACAATTTGCAGGGCGACCTGATAGGCTTGGAGCATTTTATTTTGGGTGGAAAGGATGGTTTGCAACAATATTATTCTTATCTCGGCGGCCTGATAAGAGAAGAAAACTGGAAAGGATATAATCCGGATGCGCCTTATGATACCATAGCAGTTTACGGAACCGGAAGTGGCGAAATTGTGGATTTTAAAATTGTAAAAGCAGAACCTTATAGTGTTAAAGATGGCGATTGGAGGTATTACGAACCAGGTTCCGGCAGGGTGATAAGAACGGAACAATGGGTTAGGAATTTTTTGGTTGTACCCGGTGCCGATAAAACAGCAGCCGTACAATCAGATAAACCAAAAAAAGTGGATAAAACGGCTGAAATGTTGCAATGGGAGAAAAAGAATAAAGGAAAGAAAAATGCTTTACGTGATGGTAAGACAGGGTTATGATATTCGATATTATAAAAAAAACTGCCTGATTTCAGGCAGTTTTTTTTATAGGGCTATTCAATTTATACAAAATTACTTTATCAATTTTCCGTTGTAAAGGATTGCTCCGTTTTCGTTGGTAATCTGTAAAATATACATGCCGTTTTTTAATGCATTCAGATCTGAAATAACTTTTCTGGAACTGCCTTTAGTTACACTTAATTGTTGAACAAATAACTGCCTGCCTGTGATATCTATCAATGATACTTTTACCGTTTGACTGTGTTCACTTAAAAAATCAATGGTAATTTTATCCGCAAAAGGATTTTCCAAAATGGTAATATCTGTCTTAACGATCTTTAATTGATAATTTACCGTTGCTGAATATTTAAATGCTCCATCAAGATCTACTTGTTTAATTCTGTAAAGATTTGTTCCTGCAACCGGCTTTGCATCATATGCCGAATATTTTTTAGTGATACTGCTGTTACCGCTGCCGTAAATGGTTGTCACAATTTCCCAGCTGGTACCGCCGTCAATACTTTTCTCTACATCAAAATATTTGTTGTTTAATTCAGAGCCTGTTGACCAGTCAATGATCACACCGCTTCCTTTTTGACGAGCACCGATGTGTAAGAATTTAACCGGCACAGGGCCTCCTGAAGGACAGTTTGCAAGTTTAATATCATCAATAGCATAATCATTACCACAAGATCCGGGTGTGGTAGAGATTAATGAAATCCGCATATTGGTAACAATAAATGAACCTGTTGTTGGCAATACAAAAACACCGCCAAGTTGCTCCCAGGTTGGATTTGCAGTTTGTGGTACAATTCCGGTAGTAACCGGTGAATTTATTAAAGATACCCAATTGTTATTAGCGTCCATGTATTCAATATAGAAACCAATAGCTGGCAATGTAGGATTGGGAGCACATGTTCCGGGAGTATTCACATTCATCAGAAACAAACTGGCTGAATAATTGTCTGCGAAAAATCCCGCGACCCTGTTAATTACTTTTCTGTAAAACAAACCGGCTTCACCATTAATAACAAGTGTTTTGCCGTTTACATCTCCAATGGTATGATCGGGTGCATTGTGCCATTCTATTTTTTGATGCGTACTGTTGGCAACACGGTATACGCCTTCGGTTTCAAGATCGCCTGTAGCCTGGTAGGTAAGCAGACTGGTGACATTGGCATCGCTGGAGGGATCAACACCTGTTCCAAAATCTTCGAGCCAGTATATCAGTTCATTTGAACAATATACCTGCGCATTGGATTTGGCAGAAATTAAACTTGTAAAAAGAAAACAAATAAAAACGATGAGAAAAGATGAAGCTTTTGAAATAGTGTAAATTTTATTTTTCATAATAAATAAGTTTGAGGTGAAACAATTTTTTCAATGTGATTTTCGGAGATATGTTGGAATAGTTACACTAAAAACTAACATACTAAATTGATGTAGCTTTACAGAGATAGCGATATTGGTGAGGATTGGATTGATTTTATTATGACATGTGCTGTGTAGTCATATCAGTTTTCAGTATGTAAAAGTATCATTTTTTTGTCGAAAATCTTAATTAAAAAATAACAAAATGAATGACTTGACCACTCATTTTGTTATTAATATATATGTAAAATCTTATTTTATTTCCCTTTGCATGGGATTGCCGTTTGAACTTGAAGCCCCTCTCGAAGACCCGGACCGCGATTTGAATAATTGAAATTTACTGGGTTCAGATTTCAACGGCCAGCTGTTGTTACTTTCATTGATATCAGCAGTTTCTCTCATGGGATCTAATTTGATAGAAACCACTTCTTTATCTTTCAGGAAAGTTTTTGTTACTTTATTTTCATTCTTGCGCCATATATAAACCGGAATGCGATCAACTTCTGTACTGCCATCTTTGTATGTCCATTCTATGATAATGGGCATAACCAGACCGCCTATATTACTGAATGTGAGTTCATATAAATTCTTCCCACCTGCGATCTGTCTTTTTTCTTCTTCCGTAAATGAATCGGTATAGGTTGCCGGGAAAGTGATGGTTTTGGTTGTTGTATCAACCTTTGCAAGGCCACGGGCATAATTCCAGTAAAAATCCCTGAGTGAGAGATCAGCATCAGTAGCGAACACGATTTTTTTGTCTTCCCTGTTCCTGATCTTAGAAATATCCTCATAACTGTTTAACAGGGGTCTGGCGAGCGTTTGCGTTGTTGTGCGTTCCTTGTTATTGGGCGTTGTTAGTTCAGTGCTCATATTAGCCCATTTAACGGTATCCAATGATATATCACAGGCTTCTGTACCATAAAACCATCCTCTCCAGAACCAATCCAGGTCCTCGGCACTTGCATCTTCCAATGTTCGGAAAAGATCTGCCGGTGTGGGATGTTTGAACGCCCATCTTCTTGCATATTCTTTAAATGCATAATCAAACAGATCCCTGCCCATGATGGTTTCACGCAGTATGTTCAAACCTGTGGCAGGTTTACTATAAGCGTTTGCTCCAAAATTGATGATGTTTTCACTATTCGTCATGATCGGCTCTAACTGATCTTTGGGTAATTTCATGTAATCAACGATCTTATAAGCGGGTCCTCTGCCAACCGGGAATTTATTGTCAAATAATTCTTCGGTTAAATACTCACAAAAAGTATTGAGACCTTCGTCCATCCAACTCCATTGTCTTTCATCACTATTAATGATCATGGGAAAAAAGTTATGGCCTACTTCGTGAATTACCACACCCAACATACCATTTTTAGTACCTTCAGAGTATGTTCCATCTTTTTCACAACGGCCAAAATTGAAACAAATCATTGGGTATTCCATACCACTTGCAGCTTCCAGGCTTTGAGCTACCGGGTAGGGATAAGGGATCGTGAATTTGGAATAGGTTTTTATAGTATGTGCAACTGCTTTTGTACTGTATTTGCGGTACAGGGGGTATGCTTCCTTTCCATAAGCACTCATACACATGATCTTCTTCCCTTCTACAAATGCAGGCATTGCATCCCAGATAAATTTCCGGCTGCTTCCCCAGGCAAAATCCCGAACCATATCCGCTTTGAATATCCAGGTTTTCTTTTGCGTTGATTTTTGTTTCTCTCTGGCTTTTGCTTCATCCAGTGTAACGATCTCAATGATCTCTTTTGCATTTTGCGCAGTCTGCCAGCGGCTGTATTGTGTTGGGGTTAACACCTGTTGATAATTTTGTCCCTGTCCGGTAGCCATTACAACATGATCAGCAGGCACCGTCATGGAAACCTTAAAATTTCCGAACGTAAGTGCAAACTCACCTGAACCGGTAAACTGGTGGTTTTGCCATCCCTGGAAATCACTGTAAACACATAATCTGGGATACCATTGGGTCATGGTGAACAGATCATTGCCGTCTTCCGGGAAATTTTCAAATCCCCCGCGACCACCAAACTTGGTTCTTTCAATGATATTATAATTCCAGTCGATCTTAAAAATAAATTGCTGTCCCGGTTTTAATATTTGTGGCAGTTCAACCCGCATCATGGTTTTATTGACGGTATACTTTAAATCTTTTCCGGTTGCATCCGTAATTTTTATAATATTTACACCATATTGTCTGTCTGTTTTGCCACTCATTTTGTTAATATTCTGCTCCGTTAAATTGGTTTGCAGTACATCACTTCTCTGGTAACCGGAATTGTTAATGGTACTGTGCTCGTTTTCGTCGAGTTGTAACCACAGGTAGTTTAAATTATCAGGAGAGTTATTGAAATAAGTAAGGGTTTCCTTGCCATTTAATTTGCGGTTGGGTTCATCCAGTTCACAAACGATATTGTAATCACAACGTTGTTGCCAGTACTTCGGTCCGGGTGCACCACTGGCAGTACGATACTCGTTGGGGGTAGGTAAAATATTGCCCAGTTGTTCAAACCGGTTGCCATGGTTACTGCCCGGATTGTTCTTTATATCCTGGGCATGACTGCTGATAGCAATTCCAATAATGAAAGCAAATGCAAATAGTTTTTTCATTTTGTAGTATTAAATTTCTGAAAGTGGAAGTTATTTTAATTTATATTATTTTAATTTTTTTATTCTTAAATATTCTATTCTTAATCTAAGTTGCATCAATAGGGGAATCGTTCAATGGCCATATAGCATGCAGGTACCAAAGCCAAAGCAGATAAAGACCATACCCAATATGTACGATTCAGCGAAGCTTTATTCAGCAACAGGTAAGCAAGCAGTAAAAGTAACAGTACAATTAAAAGTTGCCCGGCTTCCAAACCAAGATTAAACCCCAACAACGGTAAAGCCAGTTGCTGATCTTTAGCAAGCAGGAAACGGATCGTATTGGCAAATCCCATTCCATGGATCAATCCAAAAAAAAGAGCCAGAAAATAATTTAATCTGAAAGAACGTTGCTTGTATTCTTTCAGGGTAAAATTAAAAACAGCAGTAAAAATGACCGTTAGCGGAATTAAAAATTCAACCCATTTATTATCTGCTTTGAACAAATCATTTACACTTAAAAAAAGGGTAAGTGAATGACCGATCGTAAAAGAAGTTATCAGTATCAAAACCTGCTTACTGTTTTCAATCTGGTAAATGGCTGTTAACGCAATGATAAACAAAATATGATCCATCGAATCCAAGCTGATGATATGCCTCCATCCTAAATCAAAATAAAATGTAAAATCTTTCATATCAGCTACAAGGCTTGGTGCTTTGTATTATGTTTGCTTTTCAAATATCAGTAAACTCAATCTTAATTGAAAAAATCTAGGCTAAATGGCTGCAATATTATTTAAATGGTTTTTAGTGGCTTCTGTAGGCATTTTATCCCCATCAGTCCATTTACACCCGTTGTATATCAGTGTGGTTGAAATTGAACACAATGAAAAAGAAAAAACACTGGAACTGAGTTGTAAGATATTTACCGATGATTTTGAAAAGGCATTAAGGAATACAACCACTTCCAAAGTGGATCTGCTAAATCCAAAAATGAAGGATGCGATGAATAAACTGGTGAATGAATATGTGCAGAAACACCTGCTCATTTTTCTCGAAGGGAAAAAAACTTCCATGAGGTTTATCGGTTATGAAGAAATAGAGGAAGGGATATATTGTTATTACCAGATTGATAATGTGAGTAAGGTGAAAAACATCGCAGTAGTAAATAATGTTTTGTACGAATACAAATCCACCCAAATGGGATATATTCATGTAACGGTAAACGGTAACAGAAAAAGCAGTAAGCTTAATAATCCGGAGGAGAAAGTTTTTTTTAGTTTTTAATCTTCATCATCCATCTGGTCTTTTAATTCTTCTGAAATATTTACCAATACTTTATCAATCCGCTGTCCGTCCATATCTATAATTTCAAAATCAAATCCACGCCATTCAAATTTTTCACCGGTAGAAGGGATATGTTCCAGTTCATATAAAACAAATCCGGCAAGGGTATCAAATTCATGTTCCCCTTCATTCATCCAGTCGGCTTTTTCAAAATAACTGAGAAAATCATAGAAGTGGATCTGTGCATCTACCAAAAAGCTACCATCGCTCCTTTTTACAATTTCGTATTCCTCCTGTCCCGTTTGCGGAACATCACCCACAATGGCTTCTAAAATATCATTCAGGGTGATCATACCTTCCAGTGTGCCATATTCATTTACAATAAAACAGGTATGTATCTGGCTGGCTTTGAATTTTTCGAGTAATTGATATGCCTTATTGTTTTCCGGAACAAATAAAGCCGGTTTTATGACGTCTTTCAATAAAGTTTTTGGCCCGGCTTTGAGAATATCTTTTACGTAAACCAATCCAATGATATCATCCACAGAGCCTTCACAAACCGGAAAAGTGGAAAATACAATTTCATTAAATTTGGAAACAAAGGTTTCAACAGTATCTGCAGCATCTGCCCAAACAATATCAGTACGGTGTGTCATCAGCGAAGTGATATTTCTGTCTCCAAGATGAAAAACCCTTTCAATAATTTCTTTTTCGCCTTCATCTATAGTGCCGTGTTCACTGCCTTCGGAGATCATTGCTTTTATTTCCTCTTCAGTTACAGAACTATCGCTTGCTTTTGAAACATTAAATATTTTAAAAATGAGGTTTGTGATACCTGATAACAACCATACGAAGGGATGCATGAGTTTAGATAAAAAATTCATAGGCCCTGCAACAAACCGTGATATTTTTTCAGCCCGGATCAATCCGAATTTCTTGGGGATGAGTTCGCCAAATATGATAGAAAGGAAAGTGACGATCAAAACAATGATCCCGGTGGCAATGGTATCAGCATAGGGCTGTAATAGTTGAAAATTCTCTAGAAAAGGTTTTAATTCTTTTCCAAATTTTTCACCCGAATAAACACCCGTTAAAATGGATATCAGGGTGATACCAATTTGTGCTGTACTGAGAAACTTTTCGGGATTTTCGGCCAGGTCGAGTGCTGCTTTTGCTTTTAGATCTCCTTTATTTGCCATTCCTTCCAACCGGCCTTTGCGGGCACTGACCAATGCAATTTCACTCATTACAAATAACGCATTGACAAAAATCAGTAATATTAAAATGAATATTTCCGTCATAATTTTTAGAATAAATCGTAGCTTTTATTAAACGATCGTGCAGACAAATATCCGAAAACAAAACCAATGGCTCCTCCACTAAGTACATCCAATGGAAAATGAACCCCAATATATACCTGTGCATAGGAGATGATTGATGCCCATAAAAAAAAAAGCAACGCCCATTTTCCGAAAAATTTATTTAAGGTAAAATAAAAGAAAGCTGCCATGGCAAAATGATTGGTAGCATGCGAAGAAGTAAAACTGGAGCTCTGCGGACGGTAGGTAACCAGTACCCTGACTGTATCTGCTAACAGGGGATCATTACAGGGGCGTATCCTGAACATGTTCCCTTTGATCAGGTCGCTGCTTATAAAATTTGCAATGATTACTGTTCCGGCTGCAAAAAATATCCACCACCAGGTATTCTTTTTAAAATTAAAAAGGGCAAACAGCAGCAATAACAAATATAAGGGAACCCAAAAATTTGAATTTCGCAGGAAGGGCATCAGGCTGTCGAAAAGATCATTGTGCCAGCTCTGGTTAATGGTTTTAAAAATTTCTTTATCTAAGTGTATCAATTTAATCATTAAAAAACCGGGTTATAGTTTTAACCTATAATATAAGGCCAAAAATAATTAATCTAATTTTGCAATGGCTTAAAATAATATTCATGCAGTTTTTTAATAGAATTCCGCGGCAGATCAGGTGGGTTTTTGCTGTTTTGCTTTCCTTCCTGTTGATTTTGACGGTTTATCGCTTTATTTTCTTTTTTCATTACAGGGGGGCAGATCGTCCGTTTAGTGGTTCTGCATTTTTTCTGGGATTGCGATTTGATGCAAAATTCATTTCCATTCTCGGTTTGGGAATACTGTTATTAAGTTCCATTCCGGTTTTACATCCATTTAAGAATAAAGCTGCAATCAAATTCTGGACGATCATACTTTCCATATTGTTTTTCCTTACACTAGTTATTTTGGGGGCAGATTTTTATCATTATGATTATCTCCGGCAACGCCTCAATGCATCGGTATTGAATTTCTTACAGGATGCCGGTATTTCATTCAACATGATGAGCCAATCCTATCCGCTCGTAAAAGTTTCTATAGCAGTTGTGCTATTGGTTTGGTTATTTTCCTTCTGGCACCG
>JBBKWV010000026.1:0-4136 GCA_037969135.1 Ferruginibacter sp. | reverse complement strand
ATAAAAAGGGCATCAAAACGATCCTGGCTATTGCCCACTCAATCCACAATTTTGCTGCATTGTGCTTTAGAATGTTCTTTTAAAATTTCTTCCCTTAAATTCATACAATCATTTTCTGATGGATAAAATTATTACAAATAATATTAGTATGCCGGAAACAGTACTAAAGCAATTTGGATTGGATCCGGCAGCATGTATGATCAGCCAATATGGAAATGGGCTGATCAATACAACATGGCTTGTAGAAACAAAAAAAGAAAACTTTATTCTCCAGCTTATTAACAGGATTATCTTTAAACAGCCGGAGATGATCAGTTATAATACAGAACTGATCGGGGATTATTTAAAAGAGAAGTTCCCTGACTATTTATTTGTTCGCCCATACAGATCAATCGATGGAAATTACTTTGTAAAAGAATTGGAAAACCATTTCCGTTTTTTTTCGTTTGTTCATGGTTCACATAGTATTGATATTGTGGAATCACCCGGACAGGCTTTTGAAGCAGCCAGGCAGTTTGGGAAATTCAGCAAGCTGTTGGCCGGATTCAATGCTTCAGATCTGAAGCTGCCGTTGACCGATTTTCACAATTTAAAACTCCGTTACAATCAATTTGAAACTGCACTGAAAAAGGGAAATGTATCAAGAATAAAAGAATCAAAACATTTGATCGGGTTCTTAAAACAGCAGGAGCATATCCTGGAAGAATTTGAATCCGTCAAAGCCAAGTTCAAAATACGCTGTACCCATCACGATACAAAGATCAGTAATGTATTATTTGATCAGGATAATAAAGGTTTGTGTGTAATTGATCTGGATACTGTAATGCCCGGGTATTTTATCAGTGACCTGGGCGATATGATGCGTACATATTTACCAGCTGTGAATGAAGAGGAAAAAGATTATGCAAAGATCAGTATCCGGAAAGATATCTATGAAGCCATTTTAGATGGGTATTTATCAGAAATGGGAGAGGAGTTAAATGCGACAGAGAAAAAATATTTTCAATTTGCAGGATTTTTTATGATCTATATGCAGGCCATTCGTTTTTTAACCGATCATATCAATGACGACATTTACTATGGAGCAAAATATGCCGGGCATAATTTTATCAGGGCGGGAAACCAGGTTACCCTTTTACAAAAACTGATGGAATTTAATCCCGGTTGAGATCTATTCTATCCGCTACCGGATGTTCACATTCAAATTTTATTCCCAGCAAGCCGGCAATTGTTTGAGCAAATTGTTTTTGAAATAATTGTTGATTGTCTTTTACTTCTCCTTTCGGTTTTATACCCGGCCCCATAGCAGCAAACCATATCTGAGAAGCATCTTTGATCTTATTGTTGTGGTTTGTCCATTCTTCTTTGATAGCGTCGCCTCTACCATGATCAGTGGTAATGAACAAGGCTGTCTTGTCTTTATAAACCGGGTCAGATTGAATATAATTCCAGATATCCTGTATCCATTTGTCAACCATATGAGCGGCATTAAGATAATCTCTGTATTGGCCGCTGTGAGCCCATTCATCTGTTTCGCCATAAGAAATGTACAGGAGTTTCGGTTTTTTTGTCTGCAGGTAATTCATGGCGCCGTAATGGGTGAAAACATCCAGGCATTCTGCCACCCCAAAAGGCTTATAAGAATCCTTTAATAGAATATTTATTGTTTCCTCAATAATCGTTGGTTTTGGAGTGCCAAAAGAATCAAAAGCCGAGTAAACGGGAAAACCACTTCTGCCTTCATTAAGTATCCTGTCAAATGCTTCCCAGGCTCCGAATGCGGCTACTTTGTTTCTGTATTCCGGTAAACGGTTTATGAATTCAAGCAGGTTGGTATTCGGATTTGGCGGATAAGCGTTGCTGTTGATCGCTGTATCGGGGTATCCGGTAAATATCTCATTGTACCCGGGATATGAGAACCAGTAAGGATTTGCGTTGTCAACGAAATTATTGAAATGCCTGTTTCCATAGATCTGTCCATTTTTTTCCATGTTGCTCCATAAGAATGGCATGAGTTTATTTCTTCTTTCATTTGGATTTTCCGCCCAGTATTTTTTAAAAATGACTGCACTGTCATCCTGGTTGTATTTTTTATTATTGGCAATGGAACTATCCATTCCTTTGAAGACCTCCTGCCAGCGGAGACCATCTGTAGTAATGATGATGATATTTTCTGCATTCTGTGCCCCGGCAACAATTGAAATAAAAAAGAAACAGAACAAAAGAGTAAATTTCATGGTTCTTAATTTTTGATAAATTAATTGTTAAGCGATGCAATCATTTTTTTTACCTCTGCTGTATCCAAAGTGGTTGAAGTTAAATTTTCATTCATTTGTTCATTTGTAAAATTCATCATTGATTTTAAGTTCATCCTGGCGGAAGAATGAAATTCCCGTGCGCCGGTCTTTGTTGCCAGATCAAGGATATTATCTGAACGAATGCCGCTTCCGGGCATGATGATGATCCGCTCATTTGCTTCCCTGATCAATTGAGTGATCAGATCTGTTCCATCCTGTGCATTGGTTTTCTGTCCGGATGTAAGGATCCTTTCGCAACCAATATCAATAATTTCATTCATTGCTTTGAAAGGTTCATTGGTTCTGTCAAATGCCCGATGAAAAGTAACGCTCATCGGATAGGCCAATTCAACCAGATGTGCTGTTCGTTTTTTATCTACAGTGCCATCTGTGTTTAAAATGCCAATCACAATACCGTCGCAACCCAGTTTTTTACACATGACAACATCCCACTTCATTATTTTATATTCCTCATCAGAATATAAAAAATCGCCTCCTCTTGGCCGGATGATCGGGAATAGATCTATCTGTAATTGATCCCTGGCTTCTTTTATAAAACCATAAGAAGGGGTAGTGCCGCCATCTGCAGGGTTATCGCACAATTCAACCCTATGGGCTCCCGCTTTTTGTGCCAGTTTACAGCTTTCAATGTTAAAACCGATTACTTCTAATTTAAAGCTCATAAAAGTTATGCAATATTTAAAAGATACTCTTTGAAGAATGTATTTGGTTCTCTGTATTACTCTTAACAGAAAATACAAAACCTTTTTGGATAGAATAAGCCCCGTACTGGCCTTTTTTATTCATTGCTAAAAATCCTACCTGCAGGTTTTTTGCTTTTTCAGGATCGTTTTTGATGATCCTTTCTACAGCTTTTTTACAGGATTGTTCCGGGGTATAACCCTGGCGCATATACTCTACAACCAGGTGAGTGCCGCAAATGCGGATAACTTCTTCACCAACACCGCTGCTGGTTGCAGCCCCGTATTCATTATCTACAAATAAACCCGCTCCGATAATGGCCGAATCGCCCACCCGGCCATGCAGTTTAAAGGCCATACCGCTTGTAGTTACAGCTCCGGATAAATTGTTTTTATTGTCGAGGGCCAGCAGTCCCATCGTATCATGATTGGCAGAACCGTCTTCAAAGAAATTCGGGGCGTAAGGGCCATTGGCTTTTTTGTTTTCAATATTGATCACGGGTTTGTATTCAGATATTTTCAGCCATTCTGTATACGCTTTTTTAGCTTCAGCTGATAAATCCGCTTTTTCCAGCGTAAATCCATTTTCAAGTGCAAATTGCTGTGCTCCTGCACCAACTAAAAGTACATGGGGGGTTTTTTCCATAACTTTTCTTGCTACGGAGACAGGGTGTTTAATTCTTTCCAAACCGGCTACGGCACCACAATTCGCCTGTTCATCCATGATACAGCTATCCAGTGTCACTATCCCATCCCTGTCGGGGTTGCCGCCCAAACCCACACAACAATCGATCATATTTTCAATATGCCTGGCACCGGCTTCAACAGCATCCAATGCACGGCCATTGCTGGATAATATTTCCCATGCTGCTGCGTTTACAGTCATGCCACTGTCCCAGGTTGAAATGACAATGGGCTTTGTCGTTCCGGCATTACCGTTAGCAAAAGCTTTATTTATGGAAAACGGAATTGTTAATAACGCTGATTGTTGGATAAATTTCCTTCTGTTGAACATAGTATTATATTAATAATCATCACCTAGACAAAAGTTGGGTTTTCTTGTTTTATATTTCCCCCTTGTAAAATCGGGAATATCCTGTAATTGCCCGTTTTCAAGGATACTTTTTTCACTGAGCGG
>JBBKWV010000025.1:0-22647 GCA_037969135.1 Ferruginibacter sp. | reverse complement strand
ACATTGCCCCGGACAAATGTGGGGGGAATATCCCGTTGTGCAATATCCCAACGGTTGTTCTGAAGAATAACCACTTTTACCTGCTGTGCTGCACTGAAGCTGTTGAGGCCGGCAATATTTATGGAAAGTTTTAGTTTTTGATGTGTATTAAACAACTGTGCCGAAAAAGGCTGCACAACAGTTCCGATCACTGCAGCCTTCTGTTCATGCACCAGCATTTGCTTGGTAAATGCCAGCTTCGTTGTATCTCCATCCAGAAAAACTTTTAAGAGATAATTTCCCGATCTGGTTGGAACAGAATTCCTGTCGGGTAAAAAAGCCTGGTAATGTGTATAACGGGTAAGAGCAATGGATGAATATCGATAGGTACTGATCCTGTTTTGGGTAAATCCCTTGATATAATCAAACGGACTCAGGTTTACCGGGTTCCAGTTATAATCACACAATACATAGGTATAATAATAACTTTTTACGTTTCCTTCCAGGTCATCAAATTCCAGTTCCAGTCTATCCGCACTATTTAATGTATACACAGGCAAAGCCTGTTGATTGCCAGCCATAAATAACTGGGAAGTATGTATATAGGATTTATATACTTTTTCAACAAGTTGTGCATTGCTTTTGTAAGAAGCAGCACAGAGAATAAAAAAAATAAAGAAGTAGAGATACCGGCTGATGTTCATTTAATTGCTTAATTAATTTACTTTTGGAAGATAGCAAAATTATGCCGTTTGAATGTATCCATTTTTATAGCAACACGTATTGCATCGTTTAAGCAAAAATCATTTTCACGTTTTATTATCAGATTAGCGATCAGCGCTACTGCTTTAAGCGTAGCCGTAATGATCGTTGCCCTGAGTTTTGTAAATGGATTTCAGCAGGTGATCAGCAACAAGGTATTCAGTTTCTGGGGGCATATACGGGTACAGCAGGATCTGGAAAACAAAGTAAGTATCGCTGAGGAATACCCGATAAGCCGCAATGATTCTGTTGAACGTTATTTGCATTCTGTACCCGGAGTAGCATCTGTTGAACGCTATGCCAGTAAATCTGCGATCCTCAAATTCGGTTCCGATATAGAAAGTGTTTTACTGAAGGGAATTGACAGCAGTTTTGATTTCAACCGGATGCAGTCTTTTCTGCAAAAAGGCAATTGGCTGGGGTTTAAAGACAGTGGTTACAGCAATGAAATAAATATCAGCACCCATACCGCCTCACAATTGAATATAAAACCGGGCGACAGCATGCTGGTATTCTTTTTCCGTGAAGATGGAAGCAAGACCGCCAGGCGGCTATTCGTTACAGGTATATTCAAAACAGGGATCGAAGAATACGACAACCATTTTGCCCTATGCGATATCAACCTCATACGCAGGCTCAACAACTGGGATCCTGATCAGATCGGAGGCTATGAAATATTCCTTACAGATTACAAGAACACCGACAGTATCGCAAATAAAATGTATGCCGAACTGCCACAATCCTGGTACAGCCGGAGCATCAAAGATATTTATCCCAATATTTTCGACTGGCTAAACCTGCAGGGACAATTAAAAAACATTTTACTGGTTATCATGATGATCGTTGCAGCAGTGAACCTCATTACTTGTCTCATCATTCTGGTGCTGGAAAGGACCCGGATGACCGGTGTATTGAAAGCATTAGGGGCCGGGAACTGGACCATCCAGAAAATATTCTTATACAATACTACTTTCATTGCCATTGTGGGAATTACGATCGGCACTTTACTCGGACTGGGGATCTGCTGGCTGCAACAGGAAACGGGTTTTATAAAATTAAATGAAGAAGCTTATTATATGGATGTGGCACATGCCGATATTATCTGGTGGCAGGTTGTATTGGTAGATCTGTTTACATTGTTCGTATGTTTTATAACTCTGATCATCCCTACTATTCTCATTCGTAAAGTAAACCCGGTAAAAGCAATTCAGTTCAGATAGTTTTTTGAAGAAGCAACTTTTTATACAATGAATTTTGCAAGAATGATTCCGGCAGCAACGGCTGCATTCAAAGATTCTGCATTGCCTTTTTTGGGAATGCTGATCTTTTCATGAGCCAATTCCATGATCTCTGCTGAGATGCCTTTTGCTTCATTGCCGATAATGATCATCCCTTCTTTCATTGGATCCATTTCATTGACCGATTTTCCATTAAGTGCAGTTGCAAAGATTTTTATACCGGGATTTTTTTTGAAAAAATCCCGCAGATCTGTATATAAGATCTGCACATTTCCCAGACTGGCCATTGTGCTTTGAACCACTTTACTGTTATACATATCCACCGTATTGGAAGAACAGACGATATGTTCAATCCCAAACCAATCTGCCGTACGAATGATGGTACCCATGTTGCCCGGATCCTGCAGATCATCCAAAACAAGGGTTAATTTATTCTTAATATTGATCGATTCCGGCAATGGCCTTTTCGCAAAAACTGCCACTACTTTGTTTGCAGTTGTATAAGAAGCAATTTTTAAAAGTTCAAAATCTTTTACGATTTCAATCTTATCCTGGCAACGTTTGTACAGGTTCTTATCCATTTCATCCACCCATTCGGGTAAGGCATAAATTGCATTTACCGGAAAAACTGCATTCATTAAAAGTCCGGTTACCAGTTTGGGACCTTCGGCCACAAATGCGTTGTATTCCTCTCTGAATTTTTTGTGCTGTAAACTTTGAATATATTTGATGGTGGATTTGCTAAACATTGCCAGACATTTTATGACCCATAATTTATTGAATGATACCAGAACAATTTTTCGTTTAATATCGGTTTCTCTGTGTTTACTGTTATTTTCTGCCTGTTTTAAGCCTATAATCCGTAAAGCGCCAAAAGACAGACCCTATCTTGCTGCACAACCGGGAATCGAAGTTAAGGGAGGAAACTTTACAAACATAGAAAGAACCACATTAAACCAACGGCTGAAAGCCCAGTTGGATGACAGTTCAACCCTGGTAATAAAAGACGCATTTTTCTTCCTGCATATTATAAAAAGGCCACCTGCTTACGATAGTATATATTCAGATATCTCTGCAGCCAACATGAAAGCATCCATGTTTAACCTGGGATATTACAATGCAACGGTTAGTTATAAAGCGGATACCATCAGAAGAAAAGTAACACTGAATTTTGTGGTTAACGCAGGCAAACCAACGTTGATAGATACCGTTAGTTACCATCTGCGAAAAAAAAGCCTGCAGGATATTGCCGAAAACTCAAAAACAAGATCACTGTTAAGAAAAAATGATCCAATCACCAAAAACGCAATCCTTGGTGAGATCAACAGGCTTGTGGACAGTTTCAGAAACAACGGATATTATAAATTTACTGCTGCAGAATTAAAAGTGAGGGGTGATACCACTATTGAAGCATTGACCAATATCAGTGATGACCCTTTTGAACAATTAAGGTTACTCGCAGAAGCCCAGCAAAAACTGGATTCGCCGCAGATCAGGATTGCCGTTGTGCTCAACCCTCCCGCCGATTCAAGCAAACTCAGTAAATATTACATCAATAAGATCTATATACTTCCGGATTTCCTGCCAAGAGATGACTTTAATGACAGCAGTATTTTCACACAGAAAATTACAGGCAATTACATCATCAGGTATCATGAATATTTATTCAAAACATCCTTTTTATTGAGAAATATCAATTTGAAAAGCGGAGAATTGTATAAACAGGATAATTATTACAGCACACTGAATAATCTTTCCAGAGCAGGCGTTTGGCAAAGTGTGAATATTAAAGTAATAGAATCGCCCGACAGCAGCAATCAAATTGACCTCGTATTTGAACTGATCCCAGCAAGAAAATTTGGTTTTGAAGCTGCACTGGAATTGAGTTATTCTGCAAGCAGCAATGCCAATAATGTGCTGGGCGGAAACCTTTTCGGCATTTCCGGCAACCTTTCTCTTACCAACAGAAATGTGGGTAAAGAAGCCATCCGCATGACACATAAGATCAGGGCCGGTGTTGAATTAAACAACAACAGTATCGGAACAAACAAAAATCTGGTAAATTCAAATGAGGTCAGTTATTCCAATAACCTGATATTTCCCAAACTGCTCTTCCCCGGTTTTTTAAAACTGTTTGCAAAACCATTTACAAAAACAAAAGACAGTATCAGGTTACCCTTCGGAGAATCATTCATCAATACCAATCTGGCGTATAATAACAGGCTTAACTTGTTCAATCTGCAATCGGTGAATGTAAATTTTGGCTGGCGCTGGAAAGATAAAAATAATTTCCAATGGGAGGTCAGACCTTTTAATCTCGGATTCAGCAACCTGTACAATCAAACAGATAGTTTTAAAACTATACTTAAAGAAAATCCCTTCTTAAATTACTCATACAATACTGCCTATGTTGTGGGTATGGGAGCAGGATTTTTACATGAGTATCAAAATCCGGTGCATCGGCGAAGTTTATTTAAGGTCAGATCAACCAAATTTAATATTGAAGAATCGGGATTGACATGGGGGAATTTAGGCATTCTGAAAAATTACCTGCGTAGGTTTGTAAAAGTTGATGCCGAATATAAATATACACTCACTTATACAAAAACAGCATTGGCTTTCAGAATGTATGGCGGCATTGGAATCCCATTGTTGGGTTCAGATACAAACAGGACATTACCCTTCTTTAAACAATATGTTGCCGGTGGTAGTAACAGTATGCGTGGTTGGCCCATTCGGGGAATAGGCATTGGGGGGCAACCGCTGGCGCCCTTTAATTCATCCCGTTTATTTAATGACCGTACCGGTGATGTGCAAATAGAAGGCAATATGGAATACCGTTATGATATTGCACGCATCATACCAAATACACTCACTTTAAAAGGTGCTTTGTTTGTAGATGCAGGAAATATCTGGAATCTGCGGAACAATAAAAATGATGGAACTGTTGACACTGCCCAGTTTAAATTTAATAATCTGTATAAACAATTGGGTGTTTCGGCAGGCACCGGATTCAGGCTTGATTTCAATAATTTTCTCGTAAGATTTGACCTGGGATTCCGGTTCAAAAGACCAGAATTATTTTACCTGAATGATGGCTGGAAAGCGCCGTCCATTGGATTTGACGATTTCCTTAAAAAAATATTCTCCCGCAATGAAAGGCAATGGCGTTATGAGAATTTTAATTTTTCTGTCGGTATAAATTATCCTTTTTGATAGTGTGAAACTGTTATCAGGATTATGGGAACTGCAATATATTTTATGCAGTATTTTTCCTGATCTATTCGCCTTTAACCTGGAGGCTTTCCAGAAAGCCTTCCATTGTCATTCCGCCATTTACATGAAAATCACCGATCCTGGTTCGCCGGAGTTCAGATAAGTATCCACCATACCCCAATGCTGCTCCAAGGTCATTGGCAATACTTCGTATATACGTTCCTGTTGAACATACGATCTTAAAATGCAGTTTGGGTAATTCCAGCCGGGTTAATTCAAAGGAATGTATAAACACGGTCCTGGGTTCGGGAATTACAGCTTCTCCCCTTCTGGCCAATGTATACAATGCAGTACCTTGTTTTTTGATCGCAGAATAAATGGGTGGTACCTGTTGTATTTCGCCGGTGAATTTTTTAATTGCATCCCGTATCATTTCTTCCGTAATTCCGCTGATGTCTTTTTGTTGTTCCGGTTCGCTTTCCAGGTCGAATGTAGGGGTAACAGCACCCAGGCTGATTGAACCGGTATATTCCTTTTCCTGTGCCATAAACTCATTGATCTTTTTGGTAAACTTACCGGTGCAAATGATCAGCAGACCGGTTGCCAGCGGATCCAATGTTCCTGCATGGCCAACTTTTTTTATCCGGATGCTGTTGCGGATCTTTCTTACAGCATCAAAGGAAGTCCAGTGAAGCGGTTTATCGATCAACAATACCTTACCGGCTTCAAAGCCTGCTCTCACTTCGTCACTTACCTGCACAACTGCATTGCGGGCCTCTGCGGGCAATGATTCATTGATCTTCTCTTTATGCTTCCGGTAATATGAATCTTTATATGCCAAAATGTAATGTAATTTTTTTCCCGGGTATAATACAAACAGGGAGATTCATGCGAAGAAACTGATTTTATTCAAATTCAGCAAAGACAATTGCCTAAATAGCCTGCCGGGTTTTTAATTCAAGGTATTTGTTAACGGTATTCACGGTTAGATTTTCTGCACTGGTTAATATGGATAATATGCCATATTTATGTAATTCCTTTACGATCAGTTTTTTTTCAAAAATGAATTTATCTGCAATGGTTTTCACATAAACATCTTCCAGATTTAAAGCATCTGCATGTGATAATTTACTGAGTTCTGTATTCTCAAAAAATACCACCAATAACAAATGGTGTTTGGCAATGGATCGCAGGTAATTTACCTGCCGTCTCAAACCATTCAGCGATTCAAAATTTGTGTACAGAATAAGCAGGCTGCGTTGTTTTATTTTATTCCGGACCTGCATATAAAGCATTTCGAAATCTGATTCAAGGAAGGATGTTTGTTGTCTGTAAAGCGCTTCCAGGATCTTTTCTCTTTGTATTGGTTTTCTATCGGCGGCAATAATGGATCCGATACTTTCAGCAAATGTTATCAACCCGATCTTATCCTGTTTCTTCAAACAGGTATTGCTCATTACCAGGCTGCTGTTTATGGCGTAATCCAATAAAGTTAAACCGTTGAATGGCATTTTCATCAGCCTCCCCTTGTCAATGATACAGAACACCTGTTGTGATTTTTCATCCACAAAATTATTCACCATCAGCATACCTCTGCGGGCTGTAGCTTTCCAATTCAGGGTACGCACATCATCACCGGTTACGTAATCCTTGATCTGCTCAAACTCCATGCTCTGACCTATCTTGCGCATACGCTTACTGCCATGTTCATTGATCAGCGTTGTCTGGGTGATCAACTGGTATTTCTTCAATTGCATATAAGACGGATATACCGAAACCTCT
Organism: Ferruginibacter sp.; assembly: GCA_037969135.1. GTDB lineage: Bacteria > Bacteroidota > Bacteroidia > Chitinophagales > Chitinophagaceae > Ferruginibacter. The sequence continues at coordinate 15,670 of JBBKWV010000025.1, read as the reverse complement.
TTACCGGTTGTAATGGTAAACAGTCGGATAACAAGTCCCAGCCCGGAACGCACATACAAATGTGTTTTTCCAAAATCATATATCCCTCTTTGAACAGGGGTTATCGTATATTTTAATCTGTGTTCCTCCCTGGCATTAAAATGTTTTTTTAAACTAAAATTCCGCTCCTGAAACTGCTCAGGTAATTCTTCAATAATTTCGATATTGATTGGATACATCATTTTGTTTACAATGACCAGTTCCACTGTATTTTCATCTCCATTACTTAACCGGTCGCTCATCATGCGCCGCACCCCCGGTGATCTTGCGAATAAAAATAAAAACAGGTAATCCGCAACGACTAAAATAATTAAAACAAAGAACAGGATCTGTACAAAAGGATAAAATCCATTGATAAAAAAAGAAAGGATAAACAAAAGCACACAGCTCGACAGACCCAAATAAAATCTTTGAGCAATGAACAGATTACCGATATATTTTTTCAGCAGATTCAATTTTGCATATTTAACAGAAAAGTCAAATGATATTCATACATAAACTATTATTATAAGATGCTGTTTTTATCTCGGCACTTCCACCGCTTTCAGTATCTCTTCAATCAGGTTATCAGGCCTGATTCCTTCCATTTCTTTTTCGGGGGTAAGAGCGATGCGGTGACGAAGCACATGCGGCGCCATTTCCTTAATATCTTCCGGGATCACAAAGTCCCTGCCTTTAAAGGCTGCAGTTGCTTTTGCCGATTTTAGCAATGCAAGGGAAGCCCTGGTTGATGCTCCCAGAAACAGGGAAGGATTGTTCCTGGTTTCATTGATGATGGTTGCAATATATTCAAGCAGTTTGTGCTCAACATTTACCTGCTGTACTATATTGCGGTAATGTCTGATCGAATCGGGTGACAATAATTTATTTACATCCTGTAATAATTCATTCTGTGTTTTGCCCTGCTGGTTTTGCAGAATGCTGATCTCATCCTGCAGGCTGGGATAATTCACTTCCACCTTAAACAAAAAGCGATCCAGTTGTGCTTCGGGTAACCGGTAAGTGCCTTCCTGTTCAACAGGATTCTGCGTTGCCAGAACAATAAAAGGATATTCCATCATATGCGTATATCCGTCCACGGTGATCTGACGTTCTTCCATCACTTCAAAAAGAGCGGCCTGGGTTTTTGCCGGTGCCCGGTTGATCTCGTCGATCAAAACAATATTGCTGAAAACAGGACCGGGTTTAAAACTAAAAAGCGCATCCTTTGGATTAAAAATGGAAGTGCCCACTACATCACTTGGCATGAGATCGGGTGTGAATTGTAATCGGGAAAAATCAATATCGATGATCTTTGCCATGAGCTTGGCTGCCAGTGTTTTTGCCACACCCGGAACTCCTTCGATCAGGATATGCCCATCGCATAAGATACCGATCAACAGAAGGTCTATCAATTGCTGTTGCCCTACGATCACTTTTCGGATCTCTATGCGGATTGCATCCAGCGCCAGATTCAATTCAGTGACATTGTTTTGTTGTTCAAACAGATTTTCTTCCATTATATTCTCTTTTTATAAAATTGCTGAATTTGTTCATTCAATGAAAGCAGCTGATAGTCATCTATTACTGCATTATTATTTACATGTTGAATAGCATTAAACAGGGCGATGGTCTTTTCTTCTGCAACGCCCGATTTTTTACTGAGAGTGATCGCAAAATCCAAATCCCCTGTATGGGTATTGATAAAATAATTGCTCCGTATGAATTCATAAAAATATGTGATCATTTTTTCTGCAATATTCTTGTTGTCGTGTTTTTGAAGATACAACCGGGCAATAGTTTCTGTAAACGCGATGGAACTGTTCAGGTTGGGTTTTATTTCTTTGATGATCCTTTGTTTTCTTTTGCTTTCAAACAAAATATAGAATAACAGTAACAAAAGTAACAACCAAAAAGCAAATTGCAATTGCGGGTATTTAAATAATTCACTCAAGGATGATCCGTTCCCGGCATCTCTCTTTCTATAATTTACATGATTATAATAATCATCCCAGAAAATATGTTGCGGGTTGCTGGTTAATATCCGCATGATCCCCTGCATGTATTTGTAATTGTTGTTACTCAGTAAAAAATAATTGCTGAAAGCACGTGGCTCTGTATGCAGGAATAATTTCCCTTTGCCCCAAAAGAATACGATGCAATTTGTTTTACCGGTTGCATTATACCCGATGATCCTTCCATAACGGTCATTTACCTCTGAAAAACTGCCCAGGAATGGTTTATAAAAATAGCCAAATGAATCCTTTTCAACATTGATTATGTCGATCAGTTTTACAGATGTTTGCTGGTAATTTCCGGGAATATGATCGGAAGTGAAATTATCGTAGTTCACCTTACAAAAGATCTTATTCATCAGCAAAGTATCCATATTGGCAGCAGAGAAAAAAGCATCATTTCCTTTATACACAAAATCAAGGATCTCATCCGCATCTTCCTCTGTAAGGATCAAATTACGGCTTACACAAAAATAAACAGCAGCGGTATCATCAAACATGGCTGCTGTTTTTTCGAATGGCCCTTTTACGTTCTGCACATAATTATCGGGAAAACTGTTTATTAAAATCTGCTTTGCAATATAAGTACCAAAGGGTTTTGTGTCCTTCTGCGCATAGGATTCCCGCATATCGGGCAATGCCGGTTTAGACCTGCAACCGGATATCCCGATCGTACAGCAAATAAAAATAATATAGGTGATCCTGTTTTTCAATCAGCCATTTAATTTATGAAAGAATTGGTTGAATTTATTTTCTACTGAAGCATAACTTTCTGCATTCAATAAAAAACCGCCATACCATATATATTCATAACTCAACACGAGGGATGAAAATTCATTTTTTTTGTCGGCAGAAATTTCCTGCACATATTGAAAATTGGTTTTATCGCCTGCATAAATGAGTTCCTCTTTTTCGGATAGCCGTGTCAGTGTTTTCAAAAATAACCAACGTACTGCCAGCCGGTGATCCCCGGCCATCAACGCCTGCTGAATAAGCCGGTCGTGATCAGCAATAGAGATCATCCGTTCTTCTTCTGCCATTTCCTGTACCGAAACTGCCCTCCCGTTTTTTTTGAAAATACCGTTACTCAAAAACAACCTGTATAAAATGATGAGCACAAATGCAATGGCAACTAACCAAAAAAGCATCTGCAGGATGCCGGATGAAAAAAGCATTTGTAAAAAACGATTCGGTTTACTGTTCTGCGATTTATTGTATTCATTTAACTCTTCCCGATTTTTCTGTTCCAGCAGACTATCCAGTTTATTGATATAAGCAAATTTCCTGTTCTGCTTCCAGGCGTTGATGCTGTCATCCGATATCGTTAGGGCAGAAATCGATATAGTAGTATCAGATAAAATATCCCTTTCAACCTCCGTTTCCCCATCAGTAAAAGTTTCAGTATCCTGCTGTTCTGTCAGCAGAGAAGTATCCCTGTATTCAAAACGGGTATCCTGTGCCGAAAGGTTCAGCACAAAAATATGCATCCACAATATGGTGAAAAATACTTTATGCATTGTTTCCATTTAGACGGCTTACAATGCCATCTTCCTGCAGGCTAAAACCCCTTTTATTTAATTTAACCGGCCAAATGATAAAATACCAGACAATCATAAACAAGGAGCCTGCCAGTATCAGAACGCTGAGCCATACAGGCATACCGGCATTGCTGGTTTTATCAAAGGTCTGGCTCATCAGGTGGGTAATATAACTTTCCAGAAATGCAGCAACAATGAAAAAGGGGATCAGGCAGATAAGTACTTTGGCCGCATCTTTAACCCCGCGTTTAAAAGAATCCATTCTTTTGTAAGTTTGGGGGAATAATATTCCTTTAGCTAGAATAAAACCGGCAGTACCGGCAATGATGATGGATGATATTTCGATGGTGCCATGTATCCAGATCACCAATACGGATTTCATACCGAGTTCATTTGCAAAGAACAGGTATTGAAAGCTGCCGAGCATGATGCCGTTGCTCCACATCAATATAAAAGTTCCGATACCAAGTGTAAATCCGCCAATAAAAGTTAAAAAAGAAACCCTGATATTATTAAAGGCAATTCTGACAAACATGCTGAAAGGATTTTCATCTTTATAAACAGCAAATGGGTCTCCTTTGGCAATATTATCTTCCGTCATGTTTACATAATCATCGCCGAGTATCCCGCGAACAAATCCCGGATTCTGGGCAGAGGAGAAAAAACCGATCACAACAAAAAGAATAAAGACAAAGGCTGTGAATAAAAGGATGTACTGATATTTTTTAAAAAGAAGGGGCAATTCATATTTCCAGAATTGAAATATACGGCTGTATTTTTCTTTTTTGTGCTGGTAAATACTCTGGTAAATGGATGAAGCGATGCCATTTATCCAGCGGGTGACTTTACTTTTTGGGTAAAATGTTTTAGAATAGGAAAGGTCATCAATGAGTGTAATAAAACGTTCGGCCGTTTCATCAGGATTTTCTGTTTGCTGGTGCTGATAATTTTTCCACTTCTCAGCATTTTTCTTAATAAACATGGCTTCTCTCAAGGCGGCGTATTTTTAAATGATCTTAAAGTCAGGTTTATGCTTTAAACGGGCGAAATCGGTTAAAAGAAAAAATGGTAAAAAGTTTAATAAACCATTTCCTTTACACACAATTTGCTGCATTTTTAATAAATAAAAAAATATCGTTTAAGCGCAGATTCAATTTGTAAATTGCACTAATCATGTCAATCATTCAAATTCCGACAGCTTTTAATATAGATCTTGAATTTGAGATCGCTCCGTTTCACAAGCGGTTACTGGCATACCTGATAGACTTTTTTATCCTGATCATATTCCTCTTTAGTATGAAATGGGTATTGTATGCCGGTTTTTCCATCAACCTCAAAGACAATATGGGCGTGGATATCCTGCTGATCAGTTTACCCATGTTACTGTATTCCCTGGTTTTGGAATTATGGATGAACGGACAAACGATTGGAAAAAAACTGATGTCGATCCGTGTAATCAGCCTCGATGGAGAAGAACCATCCATGGGGCAGTTTATTCTCCGCTGGATCACAAAATTTTTTGAATGGCCTTTTTTATTTGGCTACGTATTATTATCTGTTGAAGCGATATTTGCATATATCATTTTTACAGGCTTACTGGGCATCGCAGTGGTGATAACGATCACGGTTACCAAAAGAAACCAGCGGTTGGGCGATCTGGCCGCAGGAACCGTAATTGTAAATACAAAATCAGATATGAGTGTTGCCGATACGGTGTTTATGAACGTAACCGAACAGAATTACATAGTACTTTTTCCGGAAGTAATGCGTTTAAGCGATGCTGATATAAATACCATAAAAACGGTTCTCACGCAAACAAAAAAAAGCAATAACCTCGATATGAGCTACCGTGTAGAGTCTAAAGTAAAGGAAGTATTGGGCATAAGATCGGAATTATATCCTCCCGACTTTTTAGAAAAATTACTGGAAGATTATAATTACCTGGCAACAAAAGAATAAAATTGTTGCAAACCGATCATATGAAAAAAAGATCCCTTTATCTCTAAATAAAATAATTAGAAATCAATAAGCCCTTGCAAACAAAACCCGCTGTGTACTTGGGTTACCGGTGAGAATACATTTCCCCGTTTCGGGTTTATTGTTCAACGGAATGCAGCGAATGGTTGCTTTTGTTTGTTCTTTGATCTTGTCTTCTGTTTCTGCAGTTCCATCCCAGTGAGCTGAAATAAATCCTCCTTTATCATCCAGCAAGGAAATAAATTCTTCCCAGTTATTGGTTTCCCTGATATTCTCATCGCGGAAAGCAAGTGCCCGGTTATATATATTTATCTGGATCTCATCCAGTAAGTTTTTAATACTGCCCGGTAATCCATCCAAAGAAATGGATTGCTTTTCTTTGGTATCTCTTCTGGCAACTTCTGCAACATTGTTTTCAATATCACGCAAACCCATTGCGATCCTTACCGGAACACCTTTCAATTCATATTCTGCAAATTTCCATCCCGGCCTTGTATGATCGCTGTTATCATATTTCACAGAAATGCCCAGCCCTTTCAATTCGCTCATGATACTGTTTGCTTTTGCATCGATCACAACTTTGCTCTCTTCTCCTTTATAAATTGGGACGATCACAACCTGTAACGGAGCAATTTTTGGTGGCATGATCAACCCCTGGTCATCACTGTGTGCCATGATCAATGCACCGATGAGCCGGGTAGAAACACCCCAACTGGTGGCCCAAACATATTCCAGTTTATTTTCTTTAGTCAAAAACTGTACATCAAATGCTTTGGCAAAATTTTGTCCCAGGAAATGGGATGTCCCGGCCTGCAAAGCCTTACCGTCTTGCATAAGCGCTTCAATACAATAAGTATCCACCGCACCGGCAAACCTTTCATTGGCAGTCTTAACACCCCGGATTACCGGAACAGCCATATATTCCTCAACAAAACTGGCATATACATCCAGCATACGTTCTGCTTCCTCAACAGCTTCTTCCTTAGTAGCATGGGCAGTATGTCCTTCCTGCCACAGAAATTCCGCAGTACGTAAAAACAAACGGGTACGCATTTCCCATCTCACCACATTGGCCCATTGATTGATCAGCAATGGCAGGTCGCGATACGACTGAATCCAGTCTTTATACGTGTTCCAGATAATGGTTTCTGATGTAGGCCGGATGATCAGCTCTTCTTCCAGCTTGGCATCGGGATCAACAATGATCCCATTGCCATTCGGGTCATTCATCAAACGATAATGGGTAACAACGGCACATTCTTTTGCAAAACCCTCTACGTGTGCTGCTTCCTTACTCAAAAAACTTTTAGGGATAAAAAGTGGAAAGTATGCATTTACATGCCCGGTCTCCTTAAACATTTTATCCAATTGGTCCCTCATATTTTCCCAAAGGGCAAATCCGTATGGCTTAATGACCATACATCCGCGTACAGCAGAATGATCTGCCAAACCACCTTTGATCACCAGTTCATTGTACCATTGTGAATAATCCGCCGCTCTTGTTGTTAATTCTTTACTCATATTTTTATCAAAATAATTTTAATGTCCATTTGTTACATCCGGTATACGGTATCCCCTATTTAATACATTTTTAACATCACGACTCTGTGCTTTAACGTCTTATTGCAAAGCTTTTTGCTATTTTACATAAACAGTAAGATCTGTACAAAAGTAGTAACTTCAATCTATAATCTTTTTAAACGATTTGCTATGAACTTCAAAATTTTACTTTTGATAATTTCTGTAGCTGCCATAAGCAGTTGCAGTACTGCTTATAAGAACGGTCAGACACCGGATGATGTTTATTATTCTCCTGTGCGGGTAGTTGAAGAAGACTACAGGCAGGAAAAGAAAGAAGTACAGAATACCAATCCGGAAGACAGACAAATTCGCATGGCAGTTTACGACAGGCGCTGGCGCAATTTTGATGACGACTTTAACTACAGATACGATCCATATACATATGGATATAGTTATGGATATTATTACAATCCTTATTATTGTTATTATCCTGTTTATATAACCAATGTATACATTTCAAATCCAAAGAATACCGTTCCCCGAATGACCAACCTTGGCAGTTATAACAATACAAGCTATGAATTATTGAATACAAAGTATACGCCAAGTACACGTCAGGTTACACGCAGGACATACAATAACAGCAATGACAACAGCAATATTATCAGAAGAATACTTTCTTCACCGGAAAACAACTCTGGCAATTCGGGTAACAATAATACCCGGAGTTATACTCCATCGTCTTCCGGCAGCAGTTCTGGTTCATCATCTTCCGGTAGTTCAGGTTCTTCCGTAACCAGACCGGGAAGGGCAAATTAAAAATATGTAAGAATGATTTTGTATCCGGCAATACCGGTAATGATTAAACGTAAATTGTTTTACACATTGTTGTGCCTTTAAAACTAAAATTGTATGCAAAAATATCTACTCTTCATTTTCCTGTTCCTGTATAACAGCAGTTTTGCGCAGGTACCGGAAGATGCCATTCGTTACAGTTGGTATTCCCAAAGTGGTACAGCCAGGAACATGGCAATCGGTGGCGCCATGGGCTCTTTGGGCGGCGACATTACAGCTGCAAACGTTAATCCAGCAGGTATTGGTTTTTATAAAACAGGCGAATTTGTATTTACTCCTGCATTTCTTTCCAATAAAAACAAAGCCAGTTACAGGGATAATTTGAATAACAGCAATAAAAATGGTTTTAACCTGGGTACAACTGGGTTTGTATTTGGATCATCCAACAGGCGTAAACCTGCCAACAGCAGTGCATTCAGTATCAGCATAAACCAGTTGGCTAATTTCCAGAATCTCATTCACTACAATGCATTGAATAATTACAGCTCCTTCAGCGAACAGTTTGTGGAGGAGTTTGCCAAAAGCGGTTACAGCATAAACGATGTTTTAACAACCAATTCCCCGCTGCCTTATGGTTCGGCCGTTTCCCTTTTTACGTACCTCATCGATACCGTTAGCATTGGCGGACAGATCAAAATAAAAGCAGCACCGGAATATTTACTGGATTCAGGTTTTGCACTGAGTCAGGATTATACAAAGAAAACCGGTGGTGGTATTTATGATTTCTCCCTTGCCTTTGCACAGAATATTGAAGACAAATTTTATTGGGGTGCAACTCTGGGTATTCCTTTTATCAATTACTCAAGCAATACCAGTTTCACAGAAACAGACACTTCCTCCAATATATTCAACCATTTTAAATCCTTCACTTACCAGGATGAGTTTAAAACTGCCGGGGTTGGTTTTAATGTAAAGCTTGGTGCCATATACAAGCCGGCAGAATACTTTCGGGTAGGCCTTGCCGTACATACCCCTACTTTGATGTACCTCACGGATACTCGAACCACTTCTTTGAAAACAATCCTGGAATCACCAACTGGTGTTACTGAATCCTATTCCGTAACTTCAAAAACATTTACCAACGGAAAAAAAGGGGAAAGCAAATATTCCCAAACATCCCCCTGGAAAGTCATCCTGAGTGCTTCCTATGTTTTTCGTGAAGTGGAAAATGTAAAAAAACAACGGGGATTCATCACGGCAGATATAGAATTTGTACAACACCGGGGAACCCGTTTCAACAGCAACAATGATAATCCTACTGAGGTTGAAAAAGCTTATTACAAATCATTGAATAATGTTGTGAAAGAAGAATACAAAGGGGCCTTTAATTTCCGGGTGGGTGGCGAATTAAAATTCAATGTGATCATGGCCCGGCTGGGATTTGCCTATTATGGAAAACCCTATAAACACAACGATTTCAAAGCAAACCAATTGCTTCTAAGTGGCGGGTTGGGTTACCGGAATAAAGGTTTTTTTGTTGACCTTACCTATGTGCACAAAGCTGTTAAAGATGTCAATTTCCCTTACCGGTTGGAAGACAGGGCGAATACATTTGCAAGCCTTAATCAAAAACAGGGAGAATTGGTTGCAACGGTGGGGATCAAGTTTTAAAGATCAATGTAGCAAAGGATTATTTATCAGGAAATTCAGTACGGTATCAACATCGGGTTGCATCCAGTTTACAGTATCATCTTTCTTAAACCAGGTCAGCTGGCGTTTTGCATAGTGACGGCTGTTTTGCTTTATCAGTTCTACCGCCCGCTCCAAAGATATTTTTCCTTCCAGGTGATCAAATAATTCTCTGTAACCAACCGTTTGCAATGCATTCAGATCTTTGCCTGATATCAAGGACAGGGCTTCATCCAGCAAACCTGCTTTCATCATATCATCAACCCTTTTGTTTATCCTATCATACAATGCTTCCCTGGGTAATTCAAGTCCGATTTTTACGATATTAAAATCCCGTTGTTTTTTTTTCTGTGTCTGGAAAGAATGAATGGAAACCCCGGTAGATAGTTTTACTTCCAGCGCCCGGATCATCCTTTGCGGATTTCCTGTTTCTCCATTTTCAAAATAAACGGGGTCATGTATTTCGATCTGCTGCTGCAGCCATTGGATACCGTTGGTTTCATACTCCGACACTATGCTCTCCCTGATATGCGGATCTATAGCAGGAATTTCATCCATCCCTTCGCAGAAAGCTTTTATATACAAGCCTGTGCCACCAACCATTACAACTGTATCCTTTTTAAGAAATATCTTTTCCACTGTTTCCAATGCATAAGATTCAAAATCTGCTGCTGAAAAATGATCATTGATGGAGATGCTGTTGATAAAATGATGGGGAATCGCATCCAATTCTGCGGGAGAAGGTTTTGCAACAGCGATATTCAGTTCTTTAAAACACTGCCTGCTGTCGGCTGAAATGATCTCGGTAGAAAAATGTCTGGCAATGCTGATGGCGATTGCTGTCTTCCCTACGGCAGTAGGACCGGCAAGGAGGATGCAGGTTTTGTTCATGTTTATGTTTTGAGTTTGTAAAGAACTCTAACTAAAATATAAGGTCGGTTGATTATGTATAACCGGATAATAATTCAAATAAAAATCATCGATTGGCTATTCTTTAAAAGAAAATGATATTAAAATCCATCATTCGAATCTTCCGAACCGGCGTCATCAGCCACTTCTTCAGATTCTTCATTGTCTGCATCACCTTCCTGTCCGAATCCATCTTTCAATGCTTCCGGCTGCAGATCATATTTGTCTTCCATTTCTGCCAGACGAATATCTACCAATCCCTTGGTACCATATTGTGATGGAGGGATCCCTTCTGAACGGACACAGTACGGGTAAGTAACTTTTGCACTTTCTTCCTTATCCACCGTGATCAGCTCTATCATGAAATGCCAGTTCTTATTGAAATCATATTCATAGATAAATTTCTGATTGGGGTCACTGATCTCACTGCCAATCGAAACTTCACTCATGATCAATGGTTCTGCCTTATACTCTTTATCATATTTTTCCAATGAAATTTCTCTGCCGTGCTGCCAGTTATCATTGCTGCGATAAAATGTTGCTTTGTGCTTGTTGTCAAACTCATAACTTTTTAAAATTGCCAGGTGCAAATCATAAAATGTTTGTGTATGTTTTATTACTACATCGCGGTAAGTACTCTCATCGTCTTCCCAATATGCTCTGAATTTTAATATAGCCATAGTTCAAATTTAGTAAATTTTTTATTTAATGAAGTTTTGTAGTTTGAAATATAGTTCAAACTTGAAGTTTTGTTGTTGGATAATTATTAACATAACGTTCGTTAACAATATATCAATATACTACAAACCCTGACCTATACAGCTTTCAAGCCCAATTCCTTTCCTTTTTCCAGCATAAATGCACGGGCTGCATCGTAATCATTTTGTATAACTCCTTCAATGATCGCTTCGCGGATGGCATTTTTAATAACTCCAACTTCCCTGCCCGGTGAAAGCTTAAATTCCTTCATGATCATTTCTCCGCTGATGGGAGGCTGCCAGTTACGCATATGGTCTTTTTCTTCCACTTCGGCACATCGTTCCAGCACCATTTCGAAATTCTCGAGGAAACGTTTTACTTTTTGTTTATTTTTTGAAGTGATGTCTGCACGGCACAGCATCATCAGGGATTCCAGATCATCCCCGGCATCAAAAATCAGGCGGCGTATAGCAGCATCCGTTATATTCTCTTTCGTAAGGCTGATGGGACGGAGATGCATCTCCACCAACTTCCGTACAAATTTCATTTTTTCATTCTGTGGAAGTTTTAACTGCACAAATATTTTCGGCACCATTCTGCCCCCAACCACTTCATGTCCGTGAAAGGTCCAGCCATGCCCTTCTTCAAATTTCTTGGTAACCGGCTTGGCAATATCATGTAAAACTGCAGCCCACCTGAGCCAGAGGTCATTTGTATGTTGCGCAATATTATCAACCACCTGAAGGGTATGATAAAAATTGTCTTTATGTCCCATGCCATCGATATATTCCGCTCCCGCCAGTGCAGTCATCTGCGGAAAGATAATTTCGAGTAGTCCGGTTTTATATAAAAGATCAAACCCAATCGATGGTTTTTTGCTGAGTAATATTTTATTCAGCTCATCTGCGATCCTTTCGCCGCTGACTATTTTTATCCGCTTTGCATTTAAGGAAACAGAGGATAAAGTGTTTGCTTCAATTTCGAAATCAAGTTGTGAGGCAAAACGTATTGCCCGCATCATGCGTAACGGGTCGTCGCTGAATGTCTGGTCTGGTGCCAGTGGTGTTTTCAAAGATCTGTTTTCAATATCGGTTATCCCGCCAAAAGGATCCAGTAACTCACCAAAATGTTTTTCATTCAGATTTATCGCCATGGCATTGATGGTAAAATCGCGGCGGTTCTGATCATCCTCGAGTGTACCGGTAGAAACAGATGGTTTACGGCTGTCGAATTGATAAGATTCTTTCCGGGCACCAACGAATTCAATTTCAAATGGCTCAACTGTTCCGGGTAAATGCAGTTTTATTTGTGCAGTTCCAAAGTTTTTAAAAAAATGCACTGCCGGAACCGGATCAAATTTTTCGGCAACTGCATGCGCCAGTTCGATCCCGTCGCCAATACAAACGATATCCATATCCTTGGTTTCCCTTCCCAATATCTTATCCCGTACAAATCCACCGATAACATAACTGGGCATACCCAATTCACTGGCTGCTTTTGCTATCTTTTTAAAGATCACCAATTCATTTTCCGAACAATTTATTTGCATATGGGCAAAAGTAATTCAAAGTTGATTAGGAGATGCAGCAAGATGCATGATGGATCCAATAATTTCAATCAGAAATCCTTCAATCAAATAACTTACCCCTGCATTTGCTTCTGGCATTATACTTGACCAATATAACATCCATTAAAAAACTAAACATTTATCGACTACATTTGTCAAATTGACTTTCTAACAAAAATCTATGGATAACAACTTTTATTTGAATAACAATGAAGAGGAAATGGAATTCATGCCAATCATTCCATTAAATGAAGAGGATGATGAAAACGGCGATGAGCAACCAATACCAGAGTTTCTACCCATTTTGCCATTGAGAAATACGGTATTGTTTCCGGGTGTTGTAATACCCATAACCGTTGGTCGTGACAAGAGTATTAAGGCGGTAACCGACGCTTATAAGACTGACAAATTGGTAGGTGTTGTGGCGCAAAAGGACAGTAATGTCGAAGAGCCCACTGTTAGCGATCTGGAAGATGTTGGAACTGTTGCAAAAATTGTGAAACTTATTAAAATGCCTGATGGAGGCACAACGATCATCATTCAGGGGAAAAAGCGATTTAAAATTGAAGAAATAACAACGGAAGACCCCTATTTTAAAGCAAAAATAAAGATCCTGCCGGATGAAACCCAGTCTGACGACCCGGATTTTAAAGCCATGGTTGGAAGTATCAAGGATCTCGCCGGACAAATTGTTGGTTTAAGTCCCAATTTACCCAGTGAAGCGGCTATCATTTTAAAGAACATTGAAAACCCTTCCTTTCTCATTCATTTCGTGAGCAGCAATCTGAACAGTGACCTGAAACAAAAACAAAGATTGCTTGAGATCAGCAACCTGAAAGCCAGGGCTGAATTGCTGATGAATCTCATGCATACCGAATTGCAATATGCCGAACTAAAAAACAAGGTTACCAATAAAACCCGGGCTGAACTGGATAAGCAACAGCGGGAATATTTTTTACAGCAACAAATGAAAGCCATCAAGGATGAGTTGGGTGGCGACAATGTAGCTGAAGTAAAAGAAATGCAGAAGAAAGCCGAAACAAAAAAATGGCCGGCAGCTGCAAAAGACATGTTCAACAAAGGCGTTGAAAAACTGGAACGCATGCATCCTTCCACGCCGGATTATTCTGTTGTGTACAATCACCTGGATCTGATGCTGGATCTGCCCTGGGAAGAATATACAGAAGATTCGTACGATCTGAAAAAAGCAAAAAAGATTCTGGATCATGACCATTATGGCATGAACAAAATAAAAGAACGCATACTCGAATATCTGGCCGTGTTGAAATTAAAAGGTGATATGAAAAGTCCCATCTTATGTTTTATCGGCCCTCCGGGAATTGGAAAAACAAGCCTGGGAAAAAGTATTGCAGCTGCTATCAGCCGCAAATATGTACGGGTGAGTCTGGGTGGTTTACATGATGAAAGTGAGATACGCGGACACCGCAAAACCTATATTGGCGCTATGCCCGGACGTATTATCCAGTCGATCAGAAAAATAAAATCCAGCAATCCGGTTTTGATCCTGGATGAGATTGATAAAGTAGGTTCCGACAATCGCGGCGATCCGTCTTCCGCTTTACTGGAAGTGCTGGACCCTGAGCAGAACAATAGTTTTTATGATAATTATCTTGAGCTGGAATATGACCTGAGTAAGGTTTTATTTATTGCAACAGCAAACAGCCTGGCAAATATTCAGCCGGCATTGCGTGACAGACTCGAGATCATTGATCTGAGTGGCTATGCCATCGAAGAGAAAATAGAGATCGCCAAAAGGCATCTGTTGCCAAAGCAAAAAGAAATGCACGGTCTTGCAAAATCGTCCGATTACAATCCACCTGCATTCAAGATCAGTGATATCGTTTTGGAGAAGATCATCACGGATTATACCCGTGAAAGTGGTGTAAGGGAATTAGACAGGCAATTGGCAAGCATCATGCGTTACCAGGCAAAAGAACTGGTTGTAAAGAAAAAACTGAAGCCAACCATAACGGTGAAGGATGTGGAGAAAATATTGGGGCGTTCTAAGTACAGCAATGAGTTGTATAAAATGGCGAATATGCCCGGTGTTGCTGTTGGCCTTGCCTGGACCTATGTTGGTGGCGACATCCTCTTTATTGAAGCACAAGTAAGTGAAGGTAAGGGTGAATTGAAGTTAACGGGTAATCTGGGTACTGTGATGAAAGAAAGTGCCAGTACTGCGTATACCTGGCTGGAAGCCAATGCAAAAAAGGCAGGTATTGAGCAATCCATGTTTAAAAAGAAAGATGTACATATACATATACCCGAAGGAGCGGTTCCAAAAGATGGCCCAAGTGCAGGTATTACCATGATGACCTCTTTAGCAAGTGCGTTTACGGGTAGAAAGATCAAATCACATTTAGCCATGACAGGGGAAATAACCCTCCGTGGACAAGTGCTGCCGGTTGGAGGCATCAAAGAAAAAGTGCTTGCTGCAAAGCGATCGGGTATCAAGGAGATCATCATGTGCTGGCACAATGAAAAAGACGTGATGGAGATCAATCCACAGTTCATCAAAGGCATTAAGTTTCATTATGTTAAGACAATGAACCAGGTTCTGGAACTGGCTTTGACTTAAAATATTAAAAAATAAACATTTATCAAAGGTTCGTTATTCACGAACCTTTTTTTTATGGATTTGTTAAAGTAACATAGCATGAAAGGAGGTTTTTTACTCTAAATAAAAAAAACTGGAGCTATAGAAAACCTTTTTATATAAACCAGCGTATATAGAGTATTATTTCAACTGATTTCATGTTGGTTGTTTTAAGGGTTAAAGAGAATTCCTTCCGATTCCTCGGAGGGAATTTTTATTTTTCCACCCCCGTCTGGTCTCCTGACCAACGGGTCTTCGCATTGATAAAATATTCCCCTACCTCGGTTCGTGTCTCCACGAAACGTAACTCATAACATCTTCGCCC
>JBBKWV010000024.1:0-4024 GCA_037969135.1 Ferruginibacter sp. | reverse complement strand
CCGCACCCGTTTGCCGGTCGTCATCAGGTATTGCTACCCATGTTACCCCTCGACTTGCATGTATTAAGCCTGCCGCTAGCGTTCATCCTGAGCCAGGATCAAACTCTCCATTGTAAATGTTTTGTTTGAAACGACTGTGTAATTTCAAATTGGAAATTAACGTCAAATTCTATTTTATTATTTGCGCTAACATTACCTTGATAATCAATTAATTATTTGCTGCTGTTTCCAAACTTTCAAAGAACTTTTGCTTTACTTTTTGCTCCCATTTTTGATTGGGGTTGCAAAGGTAAGAGCCTTTATTTTATCAACCAAATTTTTCTAACTTTTTTCTAAACTTTTTTGTGCATTTTTTCCTGTGAAAAAACCCGTTTTTTAATTCGGAGTGCAAAAGTAAGAGAGCTGAGTTTATCCACCAAATTTAATTTCACTTTTCAGGAAATTATTTTTGATTTTTAGAAACTTTCTGTTGAGATTTTTTTTAAGAACTGCTGCTATTTTTCAAAAGCGGACGGCAAAGATAAGGGGCAATTTTTTCTCACCAAAATTAATTTGATCTTTTCATGCACAAACAGAACATATTCAACCCGCTGTATAGCGTATAGGCATACTGGGCAAGGCTTTGAATAACCTGATTTATTTTAAAAATAAAACGGGCATTTTTATTAATTGATCCTTATTGCCTTATTCCGGTGCTCAGGGATAGGAAACCTCTATGAGTTTAAGTCCCTGTGGAGGAACAGAAAAATCTGCCAATGCCGGATTATGGGAACCAACTATTTCTTTAAAATCATTTATTGAGGTCTTTTCTCTTCCAACTTTCAGCATAGTACCTACTAACCCACGCACCATTCCACGCAAAAATCTGTTTCCTGATACCCTGTATTTGACGATCTCCCCTTCCATTATCCACTGACTTTCATATATAGTACACATAAAGGTCTTTACCTGGGTATTGCGTTTTGAAAAGGATTCAAAGCTTTTGATCCCTTTTATATATGCAGCCGCCTCATTGAGTAAAGACATATTCAATGCATATGGATAGAAATAGGCACGGTCGGCCAGAAAAGGGTCTTTCTCCTTATATATACTATACTCATAGGTTCTGTGTCTGGCATCAAACCTGCAATGGGCTTCATCCCTAACTGCAAAAACCCTTTGAATTACGATATCCCCGGGCAATATTGCATTCAGATGATAAACAACCTTTATCCAATCCGGTTGCGGGTTTAAATG
Organism: Ferruginibacter sp.; assembly: GCA_037969135.1. Lineage (GTDB taxonomy): Bacteria > Bacteroidota > Bacteroidia > Chitinophagales > Chitinophagaceae > Ferruginibacter. Next base: position 2,788 of record JBBKWV010000024.1, on the reverse strand, counting down.
AAAATCGAAATGAAAATAATTCTGTTTTGCATGTACGCCCGCATCGGTTCTGGATGAACCGGTTAGCATGATCGCCTCTTTAAAATAAATGGATAATGATCTTTCTACCTCGTCCTGGATCGTATTGGCATTTTTTTGCGCCTGAAACCCTGCGTATGCAGTTCCTTTATATGAAACTTCTAAAAAAAATCGGGGCATGACTGGTAAATTAATGGCGGATCATGGCATTGAAGCGGGCAATATAGTATTCATCTGTAAGTTTGTTAACCAATGAAGGGAAATTATGGGTATCATGTACACGGGAATATGCCACATCGAAAAAATTATACCTGCCCTCATCATTTAAAAACAAAACAGCCAGGTTGCCGATCTGTTCTGTACTATAACATTTTGATCTCATACTTTTCTTAGCAGCGGAAATCATATCATCATCCGTTTTTTCTGAAGCCATTTTTTTTCTCAGATTTAAAAAATCATCTTCAGAAGCACTTGATCTGCAATCAGAATTTATCATTACAGAATTCCCTGCCTTCCCTGTTTCTGATACCTTATTCACTTTCTCTATACTTGCAGATTCGTTTTTTTTGATATTATTGATCTCCATCTCTTTTTTATTCTCTGCCAATGAATCATTTTTTGCATTGGGATTTGCCAGTTCCATATCCAGAAACTTCGTATCAGATTGTGTTTCCGAGATCTTTTCCGATTGATCTTCCTGCTTTATTACCGGTTTAATTTCAGGTGAAATGGCCTCTACTTGTTTTTCAATATTCTTATTTATAATTTCTGCTTTTTTATAAGGCATGAATATGCGAATGGTATCTGTGCTGTTCTCATACGTATCAGTATATACGGAAGATCTGCCATTTTCATCCAGGGTTGAAAATAATTTTACTATTGGCCTTTCCTGTTCAGTAACTTTTTTTACTTCAATTACCTGAACAGGTTCCGTCTTTAATTCAACAACGGCTGCTTTGGTTGCCGGTTCTTTTACCTCTTCTTTTTTCTCTGCTGTTATTATTTCCTGCTTTTTCTCTGTTGCCTTTATTTCTTCCTTTTTCTCAGTAGTTATTGTTTTCTGCTTTATGGAAGGTGTATTAACCACATCTGCAAGTACATCTGCAAAACCATCTGTAACAGATTCGTTAGATGTATTGATCGCATTATTTCCTGTTGAAGACATTACAATATCCATTGTTTGCATATTATAAAGCCCCCATCCTTTGGAATCAAAATTTTTCAACAGATACCCCGCATCTTTATTATTTACGGTTACGCTGATTTTCTGCAATGGCCATTCATTTTTCGGGAACCCAATATTCAAATCATAAGTCCCCTCCTGAAGCTTTGGTATAACCATATAACCCACAGCAGAAGAACTTAACAACCTATCAGAAAGTTTGACATAAAAGGGCTGATTATTTTCGGTTTGTATATATATAAAATGGTTTTGCTGAGCAACTGCAGCAATAGATACAAATAAAAACAGCATTATTAAATGGAAGAATTTCATTTTGTAAAGATACTTTTATTTCAAAGCTAATTAATATAGCCGATTTGCCATTTATAAAAAAAGAATCCTTTTTTTATTTTTCAGACTATACATTTACGCCTACAAAAAATTAATTATGAAAAGATTCTTTTTCTTATTTGCAGTAGCAATAAGCCCCTATTTAAGTAATGCCCAGCCTGGCGAAGAACCAAAAGACACTACATGGAAGAACGTCCTGCGTGAGAGTTATCCCAGAACCAATGACCTCGTTCATACAAAACTGGATGTAAAATTTGATTATCAAAAAAGTTACCTTTTGGGTAAGGAATGGCTCACATTGCAACCGCATTTTTATCCAACCGATTCCTTATTACTGGATGCAAAAGGCATGGAGATTAAAGAACTTTCTCTTGTAAATGGCATCAACAAAAAACCCCTGAAATACACGTATGACGGGATGCAATTGAATGTGAAGCTGGATAAAACATACAAAGGCAAAGAAAACTATACGATCTATATAGATTATATCAGCAAACCGAATGAAGTTAAAGCTATTGGTAGTGCTGCCATTACCGATGCAAAGGGCCTTTACTTTATCAACCCCACGGGAGAAGATAAAAACAAACCCACACAAATATGGACCCAGGGCGAAACGGAAGCAAACAGTGTTTGGATGGTAACCATTGATAAACCCAATCAAAAAACAACCCAGGAACTTACTATGACTGTTCCTTCTAAATACGTAACCCTGAGTAATGGATTGTTAAAAAGTCAAAAAACAAATGCTGACGGAACCAGAACCGATTACTGGAAAATGGACCTCCCTCATGCTCCCTATTTATTCTTTATGGGCGTTGGTGAATATTCCATTACCAAAGACAGCTATAAAGGAAAAGAAGTAAGTTACTTTGTTGAGAAGGAATACAATGATGTGGCCCGCAAAATATTCGGCCATACTCCGGAAATGTTGAAATTCTTTTCAGACAAATTGGGAGTGGAGTTCCCATGGGCAAAATATGCTCAAATTGTTGGAAGGGATTATGTAAGCGGTGCTATGGAGAATACTACTGCCACTCTTCACCAGGAAGCTGCATATCAAAATGCCAGGCAACTGTTAGATGGAAACAGTTGGGAGTCTGTAATTGCCCATGAATTGTTTCATCAGTGGTTTGGAGACCTGGTTACTGCCGAAAGCTGGAGCCATATTACCGTAAACGAAAGTTTTGCCAACTACAGTGAATACCTGTGGTATGAATATAAATATGGTAAAGACAGGGCAGACGAGCATCAGTTTGA
>JBBKWV010000023.1:0-8428 GCA_037969135.1 Ferruginibacter sp. | reverse complement strand
GCTAATTATTAATTGTAAGTATTTTATACAATGATATCATAATGAACTATTTGCCATTTTATTTTTCCACATATTTAACGTCATTTCAAATTTAATTTCTTTTCCATAGTTTCCCATTTCTTCCCAGCCCTGCATTTTATAAAACAGTGCTGCTCTCGTATCCGGCGAAGTGCTTAACCAAATTGTTTGATCATTAAAACTAAAATACCAGTCCAACATGATCCTAAGCAATTCTTTTCCTATTCCCATATTTTCCTTCTCCGGTAAAACAAATAATGCCCATATATTATGTTCTTTTAAATCTACATAAGCAAATCCAACGACGATCAGATCCATTGCACAAACCCATGCTTTGCCCCTGGATGTCATATAAATCTCGCAATCCAGATCAGAAACCAGATCCGGATTAGAAAGCCTGTTTTCTTTTACGGCATTTCTTACATATTGAATTTGCTTAATATCATTTACGTTCGCTTCCCTGAAAGTCATTTTATTTACTTTAAAATTCTTTTAATACAGTTTGCATCCTGAATCAATTCAGTCAGGTATTCATAGTTTTCTTTTTCCAGGCAGCTTTTAAATTTTTTCAATTGATTAATATGTTCATTCAAAACATCCAGCACATTTTCTTTATTCTGCTTAAAAATGGGTACCCACATTTCAAAATTGCTTTTGGCAAGCCTCACAGTACTCTCAAATCCACCACTTGCCAATTCAAATATTTTGTCATCTTCTTTTTCCTTTTCCAGAACTGTATTGGCCAGAGCAAATGAAATAATATGAGATATATGACTGATATATGCAGTATGTAGGTCGTGATCATTTGCTTTCATATAAACAATATGCATACCCAATAGTTTATATATTTTTTCTACCAACAGAACGGCATCTGCATCAGATTCTTCTTTGTTACAAATAACAGCCGCTTTATGTGTAAATGCATCTTTTCTTGCAGCCATCGGTCCGCTATACTCCGTTCCCCACATTGGATGCGAAGCCACAAAACGGTTCCGTTTGGGGTGATTTTTTACTGCAGAACATATGACATTTTTTGCTGAGCCAACATCCATCACTACCTGATTTTCCACCAAATGGAGAATCTCAGGCAATAATTTCTCTGTTGCATCAACCGGAATGGAAACAATTATCAGATCAGCTTGTTTTATGGCCTCTTCCAATTCCATTATTTCGTCTGCCTGTCCAAGTTTTAGTGCCTGGTTACAATGCTCCGGGTTCTTGTCTACACCAATGATTTTGATTACAGACAGGTTTTTATCCCTCATTGCAAGTGACATAGACCCACCGATCAAACCCAATCCAACAATAGCTATTTTCATCTTTTATCTATTTGATACTAAAAATCCCGACTAGAAGCCGGGATCTTTAAAGTAAATCTGATTAAATATCATTCAGTTATACAATACATCCCTGTTTACCATTAAGATAATAATTTAACCGGATGTATGTAATGATTTTTTTCATATGAATACGAAAGTAAATACATCTGTTGTAAATACAAAAAATAAAAAGCCGCTGTGGAGATCCACGGCGGCTTTTACGATTGCTTGTCAAAAAAAATTTAAAATGAGTATTTGAATGACAAGTTTCAAAAACCCTTTATTTCAACTAATTATTTTTTAGTTGTATCTGTTGGTGTAACAGTAGTAGTTGTACTAACTGTAGTGTCTGTAACTGTAGTAACAGTGTCAGCAGCAGGAGTAATAACTGTAACTGCAGTGTCAGAACCTGTTACTTCTTCTGTTTTAGTTTCGCCATCATTACAAGCTACGAAAGATGTTGCGATCAATGCAATTGCTAAGAACTTTTTCATTTGTGTGTTTTTTAATTTTTAAAATTATAATTTGTTATTAATACAATAATCAAAAAAAGGTAACCCGACTTTTTTAAAAAACTTTATTTTCGTTGCTTTGGGTTACAAATGGTCAATAATCGTATTAATAAAAGATAAGTGAATAATATATCGCAGGAAAAATCATTGTTAGAAGGCCTGGCAAAGGAGGATAAAAACTCAATTGAACAGATATACAGAGAAAATTTCACAATGGTCCAGTCACTTATCCTCAATAACAGTGGCAATATTGATGATGCTGCTGATATATTTCAGGAGGCGATGATCGTTCTTTTTGAAAAGTCAAAAACAGCGGATTTTGAGTTGAACTGCCAGTTAAAAACCTTTATCTATTCTATTTGCAGAAGATTATGGTTAAAAAGACTGCAGCAATTGCAGCGTTTTGGCAGACAATCAGATGAAATGGAAGAAGTAATTCCGGTTGAAGATGAACTGGAATTACACGAAAAAAGGCAAATGGATTTCAATATCATGGAAAATGCCATGGGTAAAATCGGAGAACCCTGTAAAAGTTTGCTGGAAGCATATTATATACAAAAAAAACAAATGCAACAGATAGCTTCAGAATTTGGATATACAAATGCCGATAATGCCAAGACACAGAAATACAAATGTCTGGTGAGATTAAAAAAATTGTTTTTCGCACAATATAAAAATGGACAATAAAATGGAAGATACTTTACTCATTGATGCAGCTGAAAGATTTGCCAGAGGAGAAATGACCGCTGAAGAAAAGTTGTTTTTCGAAGAATTGAGAAAGAAAAATCCGGAACTGGATCAACTGGTTGTAGAACAACTTTTTTTTCTGAACGAACTGGAAAAATACGGAAGCACTAAGAATTTTAAACATATCCTGCATGAAACAGAATCCAAGCTGATTAATGAAGGATTGATAACCAAGGCCGGATTAAAAGGAAGGGCAAAAGTTGTTTACCTATGGAACCGATACAAACGCACGGTTGCAGTTGCTGCCTCCATTGCAGGCATTGTATCCATCACAAGTGCCAGTTTAATTGCAGTTTTCAGCAATGAGAAAACCAACAATATCAAACCGCTGGTAGAAAGATTAAAACAACAGGAAACAGAAATCCTTAAAATAAAAAACAAAACCGATAAACTGGCCCAGGCAGCTCCAATCGTTTTGATTCCAAGGGTTGATGCTAAATTCAGGGCAACAGGCTTTCTTATTGATGTGAATAATAATTTCATCGTTACCAATGCCCACGTTGTTAATGAAGCAAAAAATCAGCTGATTGTTGAAAATAATAAAGGAGAACAATTTACTGCAGAAGCTATTTATGTAAATGCATTGAATGACCTGGCTATTTTAAAAGTGAATGACAAAAGTTTTAAAAAACTAAGTCCCGTACCCTTTTCGATTCGTAAAACAAATGCTGAATTAGGTGAACAGGTTTTTATGCTCGGTTTTCCAAAGCAGGAAATCGTTTATGGCGAAGGATACATCAGTGCTAAGAACGGTTACCAGATGGATACCATTTATTGCCAGCTAAGCACATCTGTCAATGAGGGCAATAGCGGTTCACCTGTTATTACACGTAATGGAGAACTTGTAGGAATTATAACCAGTATGGAAACAAATGCAGAAGGTGTGGTTTTTGCAATCAAGTCTTCCAATATTTATAAAGCAATTGAAGAAGTAAAAAAGACAAAGGAATTTAAGGATATAAAAATCACTTCTCAGGCTTCTTTAAAAGGAACTGACAGGGTAAACCAGATCAAAAAAGTACAGGACTATGTATTTATGATCAAAGGGAACTAAATACTTTACAAAAATTTATTAAAAGGAAAAAGGCAGTTCAAAATAAACTGCCTTTTTCCTTTTATCGTAATTAAAGTACTTAATAATTTTAATGTTTTAATTTCCCCACAAAGAAGAAGGATAAACCGCATCTGCAATTAAAGTATCAATGCTGGCTTTTACGGAAGATGCATCCTCTTTATATGTTACTCCAAACCATTGAGAAGTTGTTGGTATTACTTTAATTGTATTGCCTTTTGTCCTGATAAATTCATCGGCAATGATCGGAATAAAAAATTCAGCCTTGATATCATCCTTGTTTTCCGGTACAAATTTTTCAAAAAGTTCTTTTGTGATCCTGAACAAAGTAGGATGAAAACACCAGAAATTCATTGATACATTTGAATCAGCCGGTACTTCTTTCTTTTGATCATGCTCTTCGTAGATCACCTTATCCCCATCGGCATAAATTTTTGTCCGCTCATTTATCGATACCAGATTCATTTCATTATTCACCTGGCACACACCCCTGCTAACTGTTCCATGTTTACTCAAAGTTTTATCCAACTGATAACCGATGATGGCGTTCAATTTTTCGCTGCACCCGTTTCTTAAAAAATCAGCGGCTTTTTTAAAAGCATCAGTTCCGTAATAATCATCGGCATTGATAACTGCAAAGGGTTCGTTGATCATATCAACAGCACAAAGTACCGCGTGACCTGTTCCCCAGGGTTTTGTTCTGCCGGCGGGAATATCTTCCATTTTTACATAACAATCCATTTCCTGGTAAACATATGCAACATCAATTTTCCCTGCCAATTTTTTATCAAAATTCGCCTTGAAGTTTTCTGCAAAATCTTTTCTGATGATGAATACGACTTTTCCAAACCCTGCTTTTATTGCATCAAAGATAGAATAATCCATGATCGTTTCTCCGGATGGACCAAATCCTTCAGTTTGTTTCATACTTCCATAACGGCTTGCCATTCCTGCGGCTAAAATTAAAAGTGTAGGTTGCATTTAAATTTTTGATTTTAAATTTATATCCCAATTTTGTTGAGCAAAAATAACATAAACGAACTTTATAAATGAAAATCCTTTTTGAAGAAAATGATTTGGAATTTGATGAACTGAAAGGAGATCTGTTTACCAAATATGATTTATCCCTCAACATTGCCAGATTGGATAAGATCCATCGCGATGTTTCGGGTAATAAATTATATAAACTGCATTACTTTTTAGCGGAAGCACTTAAAGACAAATTAAAACCGGTAATAACTTTCGGTGGTGCATTTTCAAATCATCTTGTTGCAACATCCTTTGCATGTAAATTTCTGGGTTTAAGATCTGTTGGAATTGTAAGAGGAGAAAGACAGGCAACGCTTTCACATTCCTTATTGCAATGTGAAAGCAACGGGATGGATCTGCATTTTATTTCCAGGGAAGAGTATCTCCTTAAAGATTCACCCGGGTTTTTATCCCGATTAACTAACATCTACGGCGATAGCATCTTTATACCCGAGGGCGGATATCATCCAACCGGTGCCGATGGTGCAGCTTTGATCATGAACAGGCTGAAAGCCCGGTCTGCTAATTATATTTGTACAGCGATCGGTACTGCTACAACGGTATCCGGTTTAATAAAAGCTTCCGTTGAAACTGAAAATATCGTTGGCATCCCGGTTTTAAAAAACATGGAAGACCTTCCCAAACGGATTGCCTATTTGTGCAACAATACACAATGCAGACAACCGTTGCTTTTTGATGATTATCATTTTGGAGGATATGCAAAAAAAAGCGAACCACTCTTTGAATTTATGAATGCGTTTTACAATGAATATGGCATTCCATTGGATTTTGTTTACACTGCTAAAATGATGTATGCAGTGATGGATAAAATTAAATCGGGATTTTTCAAACCGGGCAGTAAGATCATTTGCCTGCACACCGGCGGCCTTCAGGGTAATGATTCATTGCCTGCATCAACTTTAGTTTTTTAAATCCTGTCACATCGCTTTATATTTGTAATTATTTAAACAGCACAAATTCAAACCATTAAATCCGGTCTGGTTTTTATCTATGAAGAAAAATACATTTCTTATTTTATTTTTCACATTACTGGCATTTCAAAGACTGTCCGCTCAAAAGGTATTGCCTGAAATAACAGTTAAAGATTTTAATGGCAAAATAATTGTAAGCTGGCAAAATGCCTATACAGTGCCCGTTACCAATATCAGCATACAGCGGTCATATGACAGCACAAAAAATTTCAGCAGCATCGGATCTGTTTTAAATCCGCAGAATATGGAAAATGGATTTGCAGATGACAACCCTCCCTATAATAAAATGTATTACCGTGTTTTTATCGGCTTTGAAGGTGGCTCCTATTTATTCAGTTCCATTGAGCGGCCTGTAAAAATTCAGCCAGCGAAAATCATCCCGGAAAAAATAATTCCGGAATATATCGATACAGACGTTTCTGAAATTCCTGTTCCCGCTGAACCAGATAAAAATAAAATTGAACGGATTGTAGACAGCAATATTGTTGTTTCGCACTTTCCATTGGAAATAAGGCCGTTAGGAGATTCTATCAAATTCAGACGTCCGAATAAAGACAGCCTTATCATAAAAAATGTGACCGAAATAATCACATATCCCAGTCAGCGGATCTATACAGGCAGGGAGAATAATATCGTTATTCATTTAAAAAATGCTGCAATAAAAAAATACAGCGCAAAATTTTTTGATGGGGAAGACAATTTACTCTTCGAACTCACGAAACTCAGAGAAGAATACCTGATCCTGGAAAAAGTGAATTTTATGCATTCGGGATGGTTCCATTTTGAATTATATGAAACCGGAAAATTAATTGAGAAGAATAAATTCTTTATTGGGAAAGATGTTAAAATAAACAATGATAACAAAAGAGGCAGCAGGTGATCATACCAGTACGACTTCAAATATTTTTTCAAAGTTTCTCCTGATGCTGCTTTTCACCAGATCAAGATCCGTTTTTAACCCAGTTTCTTTTTCTATGGATGTAACTTGTTTGTTTTGTATTCCGCAGGGTATGATATTCTTGAAATAGTCCAGATCAGTGTTTACATTCAGGGCAAATCCATGCATGGTTATCCAACGGCTGCAACGCACACCAATCGCAGCAATTTTTCTTTCACTGCCGGGTTTAAAGGGCTCTATCCATACGCCCGTTTCGCCCCTACTGCGTTCCCCTTTTATCCCAAACTCTGCAAGTGTAAGTATAACAACTTCTTCTAGATTGCGCAGGTATTTACCAATATCTTTATAAAATTTCTCCAGATCAATAATAGGATACCCGACAATTTGTTGTAATCCATGAAAAGTAATATCGCCGCCCCTGTTGGTTTTAAAGAATTCAACACCCTTCTCTGCTATTTGTTTATCATCAAGTAAAAAGTTATCCATGCTACCGCTTTTCCCAATCGTATAAACCGGTTTGTGCTCACAAATAAGAAAATGGTTTTTGGTTGGAAGTAAAGCGACTGGTAAAATTGAATTGCTTTTCCTTGCTTCTGATTTAACAGCAACATTTTCCTGCAACAGATTTTCCTGGTAATCCCATGCTTCTTTGTAACCAATAATACCTAAATCTTTATATATCACCTGCTGCTTATCCAATGCAATGTTTTAATTTGCAAAGTTAACGGAAAGAACGTGATCAGAAGATTCGAGAAACCGGACACATATTATTAAAATAATATAATGGACAATATAAAAGAATTAGAAGAAGAGTTGCCGGAATCGGAGGAATTATTTGAAAAACATTCCATCGTAATTGATAACGGACAGGAACCTTTGCGGATAGATAAATTTTTAATGAATCGCATTGAAGGTGCTACCCGGAATAAGATTCAGCAGGCAATAGCCAATGAACTGGTTTTGGTAAATGAAAACCCGGTAAAAAATAACTATAAGATCAAGGGCGGAGACAGGATCATTATTTACGATACTAATTCTCCAGAATCTTCTGAAATTATTCCGCAAAATATTCCATTGGATATTGTGTATGAAGATGACGACCTTTTCATCATCAATAAACCGGTAGGTATGGTTGTTCATCCGGGCAGTGGCAATCCGGATAAAACCCTGATAAATGCCATCGCCTGGTACCTGCAGGAAAACTGCCCCAATATTGATAAATCTGAACTTACCCGTTTTGGTCTGGTACACCGGATTGATAAAAACACCAGCGGTTTGATCGTGATGGCAAAAACACAGAAAGCAATGAGTGATCTTGCCAAACAATTTTTCAATCATACCGTTCACCGCAGATATGTGGCATTGGTATGGGGTGATTTTGAAAAAGAAGAAGGAACCGTCGTTGCACATGTGGGCAGACATTTACGCTTAAGAAAATTATTTACTGCCTATCCCGAAGGAGATCACGGTAAAGATGCCATTACCCATTATAAGGTGCTGGAAAAATTTAATTATGTAACGATGGTTGAGTGCAGACTGGAAACCGGCCGTACACACCAGATACGGGTTCATATGCAACACATCGGCCATCCTTTATTCAACGACGATTTTTATGGTGGCAACAGGATTGTTAAAGGAACCGTTTACACAAAATACAAACAGTTTGTCGACAATTGCTTTACACTTTGCCCGCGACAGGCACTGCATGCAAAAGAATTGGGTTTTATACACCCCACTACAAAACAACCCATGCTGTTTACAAGTGAACTGCCGGACGACATGAGCAGCGTGATTGCCAAATGGAGAAAATACAGCCAGTTTAAAAATGCGGAAGACTAAAA
>JBBKWV010000022.1:0-5180 GCA_037969135.1 Ferruginibacter sp. | reverse complement strand
GTCATCAATAACACCCTGGAGTGCTACGATGATCTGATACTTGTGGTTCATGTCAATTACATCTACCCATCTGCCTGCTTCACTATCTACCACAAACCCGCTGGTATTCACAATATTTTCCGGAGTTAACCTGTAATTGGAAATTTTATCCGTTGCATCAAGTACCAGAAATTCTTTCTCCATAGGTATATAAACCATTACATTATTGAACTGGGTTTCGGAATAATACATCTTGTTCACGAGTCCGTTATCCCGGCTGCTTAACAATATGGGCATCGCTTTGATACCGGCTTTGTTTAGAACATTAATCAGCATAAAATTTATTTCTGCAATGTTTCCGCTTTTTGATTCCCATGCTTTTGCGACACCCTTATCCGAATAAATGGCTTCGTCGTCTGTGCAAGTCATGACTGTTCGGATGGCATTGTATAAATAATCTATTCTTTCTTTTTTATCCTGAATTTTCAAAGCTGCCTGTAAAACTGTGTTTAATTCAGGGATATCTTTTGTCAACTGTTTTCCAAAATCAGCATCTTCCTTTAATACTGAGGAGATATCTGTCCAGGAAGATTTAATATATTTTATATCGTCACTGCTTCTGCGAATGGACTCTAATTGAAACTCAATTCTTTGCTGATAATCTTTTAATGCACCCATAAATGCTGACTTCCTTATGCCCTTTAATTCAGTCATGGTATAGGTTGTCTTCAACATTCTGAATTCATAATTATTATCACCAAAGGAAACTATATCCGGACTTTCGGTATGTTTTTCGTCAAGTTTATCAATGATAAATTTCTGTGGCTTGAATTTTAAAATATCCGGCGCCTGCACTTCATACTCACTGTATAAGGTTGGAATTTTATCCTGAAAATCCCAGTTCTTGATATTTAAATACGTTTCCCGCACAAGCTTATATTTATATTCTATTACCGATCCAACTTTCACTTCCGGAAAAGCGATGATGAGCCTGCTGAAACGTTTATTTATTTTTTTGGTATAGATTGAACTCCGGGTAACTTCTGTAACTTTTATTTTACCATTTTCATCCAGGTTATATGTATTGGCATCAATATTTGAAATTTTTTCATCATCATTGTGACTATAATACGGGATCTCCACATTTGCATAAGACATTCCTTTGTCCTTTAAAATTTTTATCCGCACCCGGTAATCATACACTGTTTTAAAAAGGGTAACCCCGGTGGTTCCTCGGTCGTAATACATTTTTCCCTGATTGATCAGTACCACCGCTTCGGCGCCCTGATCAAAACTGCATTCTTTCATTTCGAGGTCGGCTTTATCTACTTTTCCAAATGAAGGGATTTTCTTCTGGGAAAATAACAGGCAACTATAACAAAGACCAAGGATTATTAACACTGGTTTTTTCATTCGTATGTTTTTAGGGTATTTTTTAATGATTAATCTTTTTTATAAACGAATTGCTCATTCAGCAAACCATACAGCTTTTTATAAAACTCCTGAAAAGCATCATATTCCTGGTTGGCATATATTGGTTTTTTAAACTGAAGTTCCATACGTATGGAAAGTGTTTTGTCATCCACCTGTGCAATACGGGTGAATACAACGCTTGTATCCGGCAAACGCATGCGGGTATTTTTAGGCAACGTTTCAAAAGAATAACCGGGAGGTATACGGAAACTGGCCAGAATGCTGTAAAACTGGTTTGCTCCAAAAAAAATATCAGAGGTACGGGTATCAGCAATAAACGGGTTTTTCTCCAGTCCTGAAAAAAGGTTTGCTGAAAAATGGTTGTAACCACCTGAACTGTTCACTTCCTGGCTGAAAGAAAATTTTTGAATTAGAGGCATGGAATCGGCCTTTTCATTTTCAAAAAGTAAATCCTCTATGTTCGTTTTAAATTCATTTGAACTGAAATACCGTTCAATAAATTTTTGATTCCCTTCTTGCAGATAAGGTAATCGTTGCAGCCGTGCGTAATCGAAAGAAGAGATATCTGCTGAGCCCCTGAGCATTCCTTTTTCATCAACGGCAGCGTCTATCATTATTGTGTGTTGATACTGATGAATATTGTCACGCACTTCTTTCCATCCCCATTCATACGTATCAAATTTTTTGATCAATAATCCTTCAGAATTCAATACTTCTTCAGGCACCAGGAATACAGCAGTATTTTTATCGGTCGCATCGAGTATGAAATTATTATTTCCAATGTTTACGTAGGCCAATACCTTATTGAACTGATCAAAACCCGCAATGGCCGTGTTGATGCGGCCGTTATCCCTGGTACTCACCAGCAAAGGATACGCTTCCAGTCCTGCATCTTTTAACAGGTTTACAAGTATCAGGTTTATCTCACCGGTGGTCCCTTTTTTATCTCTCCAGGCCGACTTCACACCATCAAGTGCCCAGATACCATATCTGCCATTCCATTCCATTTGCTTCCCCACATAATGATGTACCAATTCCATTCTTTTATACGGTTCCTGAATATCTTTCAATGCCAGATCCAGTTCAGCAGTACGGGGTATATTCTTTTTAAGTTGCATCCCGAAATCCTCATCATTCATCAATTGCTTTACGATGCCCGGCCAGGTCCACAACAGGTTATGGCTTATATCGCCGGGGATATCCAGAGATATGAGGAAGGGCACAACCTGTTGGAGATAATCCAGATCGCAGGACATAAAAGGCTCATCCCTCAATGCCGGAACCTCATCCATGAAAAAGTTTTTGATATTCCTGTTGCCGTCATTAATCCTGTTCATATTAACTTTAAACCCACCTTTTGGCTGTGCCGATATATTGAATTCTGACGGAAAATTCAGGATATAACGGCTATGCTTAACCGGAATCGATCTTTGGAAATACCATCTCTTTAAACCATAGAGGTTTGTCGCTTCGTCCTTGTATTTGAATTCAATGATACTCCCGGGACGCACATCCGGAAAAGCAAAAACCATTTCTGACAATCGTTTATTGATCTTTTTATCAAAGATCATTTTTTTATCCAGTTTACTGATCACTATGTTACCCTGGGCATCTAGGTTGAAGGTTTGAGCAGTAAGGTTTTTAATCTCTTCGATATTTATGTCGGAGTTATATGGAATTCGGATATTAGCCTGATCGAGGCCCTTTAAATTGAGAATCTTAATACGTACATGCCTTTCAAACTGGGTGGTTATGGGATTCCTTGCATTTAAATCCAGGAAACAATATACTTCTGCTACATCAAATAAAACCACTGCTTCAGCCCCTTTGTCAAAACTGCATTCCTTCATTACCAGATCGGCCATATCTACTTTACCAAAACCGGGTAATTTATCCTGAGCATAAAGAATTGATTGCTGAAAAAACAGGCACAAAACAGAGATGAATCGTTTCATAACGCAGGAATATTTTAACTAATATATAGAATATATTTATAAGCGTAACTTTATTGTTTAAAAAATCTAAAATGAAATTTTTCCGTTTCCTTATTCCCCTTTTCCTGCTTCCCTGCTGTCATGCACAGACGACAGAAAACATCAAAAGCAACAAAGATGAGGATACCCTGCTTTGGGAGATAAGTGGCAATCAATTATCAAGACCCAGTTACCTGTTTGGCACTTTTCACATGATGTGCAAAGATGACATCATTTTCAGTCCGCAACTGAGGCTGGCCCTGCATCAATCGGAAAAAGTATATTTTGAAATGGACCTCGATGATCCGGCTAATACACTGGGTGCAATATTCTTTATGAATATGAAAGACGGCAAGACTCTAAAGGAACTTTACAGCATTACAGAATACGGCCGTTTAAATACATTTTTTAAAGACAGCCTCGGAATGACGCTTTCCATGTTCGGCAAGATGAAACCCAATTTTCTGGAAGCCATGCTTTTCCCAAAAATGATAGCCTGCAAAACCATGAGTGGGGTGGAAGAGGAGTTAATGAAAATTGTTATTCAGGAAAAAAAAGAGATCAAAGGTTTTGAAAACATCGAATTCCAGGCTTCTGTTTTCGACATTATACCATACGCGGATCAGGCAAGAGACCTTTTAAAAAGCATTGACAGCATGCAAAGCTATAAACAGTATTTTGATACTATGCTCACAGTTTATAAAAACCAACAATTGCGTGAAATCGAAAAAATGTTTACAAAACCTGAATTCGGAATGAATGATAACCGCGAAATTTTACTCGACAGCAGAAATAAAAACTGGGTTGAACAGTTAAACATTTTATTACCAAAGGAAAGTCTATTTATTGCAGTGGGAGCCGGGCACCTGGTTGGTGAAAAAGGATTGATCGAACTTTTAAAAAAAGAAGGATACACACTCAGGCCTCTGGAAAATAAATAAGGGGTTATTTAATTACAACTTCCTTTATCACATTTTCTCCCATCGTTTCATTAACCCTCTCGATGATCTTATCTTTTTGATACAACAATTCATTTTTTAGCGGAGCAACGGAAGAAGTGATAAATAATGTAGTGCCGATGATTTGAATCTTTTCCGTGTATTTGGCAATGGTCTTTCCCATGATCTCTTCCCACAAAGCCTCAATACGTATTGCTTGTATGCCCGTTTTCAGCCTGCTGTGTTTTAAAAAATGATTCATCGCATCCTGTAAAGAAAGTTCACCCATAAAACGAAGTTAACATTTTTCTGTCGCTGTTTCAATGAACCTTAAGTATTCATTAATTAAAGTCCAATTACAAAAATATTTTATTTATAGCCCAATGATCTGAAAAGGGACATCCAGTGAATCGAAAGCTTCTTCCAGTCTTCCTTTATGTGTATCAGTGATAAATACCTGGCCTTTATTTTCATTACAAACCCATTGCAGGAGTTGTTGCATCCGCCTGCTGTCTAATTTTTCAAACACATCATCCAGTAAAAGGAGCGGGGCAAACCCCTTATTCAATTTAAGCAATTCAAATTCTGCCAGTTTCAATGCAAACAACAGGCTTTTACGCTGGCCCTGGGATGCAATATTCTTAAAAATCTGTCCGTTCAGTCTGAAGCCAATATCATCTTTATGGATACCGCAATTGCTGCGCTGCAATACCAGGTCTTTTTGCAGAGATTGATTCAACAGCAATTCAAACGGTCCGGTTTTTAACTGACTGATATATTGAAGGGAAACATTTTCAGCATTTTCTGCAATCAGCTGATAGAACTGTTGAACCAATGGCAACAATTGTTCTAAAAA
>JBBKWV010000021.1:0-8108 GCA_037969135.1 Ferruginibacter sp. | reverse complement strand
GTGCCTGCTGCAAAATTAAACCTGAAAATCACACTGGCTGAACCGGTTATTGAAGAAAGGCTATGCACTGCCGTTAGCCATTGGCCGCTCCCACCGGTTCCCTGGCATGAACCGGATGTAGCCTGTATATTCCCTGACCAGCCCGGAGTGCCCAAAATATTTATCGGACTATAATTAAACCAGTTTTGAATGGTACAACCGTTATCTGAATTCGCTGTTCCCATTGATTGCCACACTGTTCCCCCATCGAGCGTATATTGAAGATTTACTCCGTCGTATCTTCTTTCGGTTTCCCAAAATATTTTAAACCTGATCTGCGGGTTTACCAAAGAAGATATATTAAAGCAGGGGCTTTGAAGATATGAACTGCCGCTATTGTAAAAAGATCCTGACAAACCACCTGCAATCCAGCATTTCGAACCACTTCCAGCTGTTGTAATTACCGGCTTTGAACCAATAGAACCCCATTCCCAATGTGTTGTGGCACTTCTTACAAAATTACCATCACTTGTTTCAAAATCCTCTTTGTATGGAAAACTACTTATTGGCGTTGTACATTGTGCAAAAGAATACTGCTGTACTATACAGATCAGTAACCAAATGACAATTAAAGATGAGTGTTTTTTTATATGCATGCCTGATCCTTTTCAGAAGTTTGTAAATCTACAACGAACTAATGATAAAGCACCCGAAAATCACTATAATTGCAGGTTTAACAACCAATAAACAGTAATAAATACGCACACAGAAAATATGAATACTGCGCATCGTTATTTTATCATAAACAAGCCCATCGATATGGTGTCTCAGTTTATCAGTTCCCATCAGGTTGGGTTGCTTGGCGATCTTGATTTTAGTTTCCCGGAAGGAACACACGCAATTGGCAGGCTGGACAGTAATTCCGAAGGGTTGTTGATCCTAACAACCAATAAAAAAGTTACCCGATTACTATTCCTCGGTGAAAAACAGCATAAACGGGTTTATCTGGTGCAGGTAAACCATATACTGAGCAATGGGCATTTAGAAAAATTAAGAACGGGTGTTACGATCCCGATCAAATCCGGTAATTTTTACACTACCCCGCCCTGTGAGGTAACCATCGTTGATCATCCGGAAAAAGTATATCCATTTGCTGCAAACAAACCCGAATTTGGCGAACATACATGGTTACTCATTACACTGACTGAAGGGAAATTCAGGCAGGTAAGAAAAATGATGGCTGCAGTGAACCACAGGTGTAAAAGACTAATCCGTATCTCCATTGAAAACCTGGAATTGGGCAATACAGAACCAGCCATGGTAAAAGAAATGGAAGAAGATGTTTTTTTTAAAAAACTGAATATCGCTTATCCCAAATAAAAAGCCTTCCGGCTGGAAGGTTTCTGAAATTTTAAAAAAATATTTTATTCATCACTGATAAAATTGCTCAGCTCCTCTTTATTGCTCTCAAAAGAAAATACATTATTTACTTTAAAATAATTATTCTGGTCAGTCGTGCGTTTATATGCATGTTTTGCAAATATTAATTTTGAATCCTCAAAGCTAAATAGTTGACAAATCTTAACCACCTGGTCTGTTGAGAGACAGTTTTTTGCAGAAATACTTTTCGCTGTAGTGAGTTTAGACTCATCAAAACTGCTGTTGCTGATGGTCTTCAATGCAGCGGAAAAATCAGCAGCGTTCATTGGCCATCCGTTGCAGTTGACTTTAGTATTGGTATTGCTGTTCGCATTTGAATGAGTACCGGATGTACTGCTCGTTTGAGTTGTTGTAGTAGTAGAGCTGGTATTTTCCAGGTAAGGGTCCTTTATAACCACATTCAAACCTGCCCCATTCATATTTATACTGGCAGATACCCCATCAGATGTTGTAGTTGTAGTAGTGCTGGTTGTCGTATTTATCGTAGCGGAACCCATTGAAGGATTTCCATAATGATAAACAGATACACCAGATGCAGGAATATAATCCTGTTGTACCGGGATTGCTGAAAAATAATTCAGTTTTGCCTTTCGGGACTTGTCCTTTTTTATTTTATACGTAACATCCATCATGATCCCGTCCGGGTCGGCAATTAATAAATTATTCTTTGAAAGCGGGAGAATTGTGGAATCGGAAAATATGATCTTAGCATTATAATATGGCTGGGGTAATTCTTCAATACGCAGGTTTGATTGTGCAATATCATTTTGTTTTTCCCCATTCAGGATGAGAATAAATTTATCGCCATCTTCAGAAAAAATGCTGAGGTTGCCTGTTTTTTGTTTTTGTGCAATTAACATTAACGGGAAAGTCAGAAATATGATAATTAATAATCTCTTCATTTTGATTTTATTTTGATTGCAAATATATTAATTCCTGATTTTCAAAAATCAGATAGGTTCTTAATATTTTTATGCAGCAGTTAAGTTTTGTTCAGAATATTTATGACTGTTCCATATAAAATTTCAGCCCCCAGTGCCAGATCCTCGTAAGAAGCATATTCCAGCGGGTTGTGGCTGATCCCGTCTTTACATCGTACGAAAATCATTCCGTAGTCACAGGCATAGGACAAAGCAATGGCATCATGGAAAGGGCCGCTCATTAATTCCGGTGCATCCAGGTTCTGTGATTTGCATTCATTGTGAATGATCTCCTTTATCCAATCAGCACAATAACGGGGTTCGCTGTTGGTATCTTCTGAGATTTCATATCTGAGTTTATGCTTTGCTGTTATTTTTTCAATGCGGTCTCTTAATTGTTTCTCATATAAATTCCTTCTGTCCAGATCAATGTCACGCAGGTCTACTGTAAACACTGCTTCTTCAGCAATGATATTCCTGCTAGCTGGAAAAACATTAATGGTAGCTACTGTACCAACTGTTGGATTACCGGCAACTTGTGTTGCTATCTCATTTACTGCGACAATGATTTCTGCAGCACCAAGCAAAGCATCTTTACGCAGTGGCATGGGTACAGATCCTGTGTGCCCGGCCATTCCCTTTAATTTAACGGTAAGCCACAGGGGCCCCGAAATTCCTGAAACAACTCCGATCGGTTTATTCCCAATATCCAAAACAGGACCTTGTTCAATATGCAATTCAAGAAAACAAAATATGCTTCCGGGTAAATATTCCGATTCTTTGAATTTAGATGGGTCACAACCAAAATCAATTAAAGCCTGTTCCCGTGTAATTCCCTCTTTATCGGTCCTTTGCAATTCACCGGGTTCCAGTTTACCCAAAATACCTCTTGATCCGAATAACCCTTTATTAAACCGCCATCCTTCTTCATCTGCAAAAGATATTACTTCTACACTTCGTTCAGGTAAAATTCCATTCTCCGTTAAAGTTCTTACAACTTCAATAGCACATAATACTCCGGCTACTCCATCAAATCTTCCGCCATAGGGTTGTGAGTCGAGGTGAGACCCCATCATCAATACCGGCAAAGCCGGATTCATTCCTTCTAGCCTGCCAATCAGATTACCAAAATGATCAATATGCGTTTTCATTCCCGCTTCTTTCATCCAGGAAGCAGCCAATGTAAATCCCTCTTTTTCCAGCACAGTTAAAGTCGGACGGCAGGTTCCTGTGTCTCCTATCTTACCGATAAGGCTCATTTCTTCAAAATGAAGCTGCAGGCGCTTTGCGTTAATTTTCAATTTATTTTTTTGTAAATATATGCATTGCCCCGGTTTTAAACACTGGGCAATTCATAGCAATTCTTATCTTTAATGTCCACAAATCATTTCAATGAAACAATTTTTATTTTCCCTATTTGGTTTTTTTATTATTAACAGTGGCTTTGCACAGATATCTGAAGACGATCCTGCCTGCCGTGAAAAATGCAATCATGCCCACATAAGTTCAAGAGAACAACAGGTTGCATATTACCAATATCCGGCCATGGCTAAATATGATGTGAAATACTTAAAGCTGGATCTGGCTGTAGAGACCGGGAGCCGTTTTATTTCCGGCACTTCATTAACTGTCGTTCAGGCAATGCAATCTTTGGATTCTTTTGTTACTGAATTCAAAAACAACATGATCGTTGATTCCGTTTTTATCAATGGCGTAAAAATGAATTTCTCACGGGGTGCTGATCATGTTTATATTCCTTTGTCACCCATTATTACATCCGGTAGTTTAGTGAATGTTTTGTTCTATTATAAAGGAACAGCCAGTTCAGGTGCTGTTTTTACAGGCACTGTATCCAGCAATGGCTTAAATTATACTGCTACACTTTCTGAAAGTTATCAGGCAAGGGAATGGTTTCCGGTAAAACAAATATTGAGAGATAAGATTGATTCCGCAGACATCTGGATTACCACCAGTGCAACAAACAAAGCTGGCTCAAACGGGTTATTGGTTGCAGTAGAAAATTTACCGCTTTCAAAAAAATTATACAAATGGAAAAGCCGTTATCCTATGAATTATTATATGCCCAGTTTTTCTGTAGGGAATTATATGGAATATCTTAATTATGCAAAACCCGCGGCCATGGCTCCGGATTCTATACTTATCCAGCATTATATTGTTGATGACGAAAATTATTTTTTATCCAATAAAACAAACCTGGATAAGACCCCTGTGTTTATAGAAAAATTCAGTGAGCTCTTTGGATTGTACCCTTTCAAAAATGAAAAATATGGTCATGCTCATGCATCCATTGGTGGTGGTATGGAGCACCAGACAATGAGTACAATGAATAGTTTTGGATCAACACTTATTGCCCATGAACTGGGGCACCAATGGTGGGGTGATGATGTTACCTGTGCAAGCTGGAATCATATCTGGCTCAATGAGGGTTTTGCCAGTTATTGTGAATATCTGGCCATCGAAAAACTGCCTGCACTATTTACCACAACAACTGCTTCTGCTTTTATGCAAAGTGTGCATAACAATGTTTTGAGTTCGGCAACCGGCAGTGTTTTTGTTCCGGAGGCATCGGTATTTGATGAGAACCGGATTTTCAGCAGCCGGCTGAGTTATAATAAAGGATCGGCCATTATCCACAATCTCCGGTTTGAGATGCAGGATGATAACCTTTTTTTTCAAACTTTGAAAAATTACCAGCAACAATTCAAAGGGTCAGTTGCTACTGCCAATGATTTTAAAGCTGTTGCTGAGGCTACCAGCGGAAAAAACTTTACCGACTTTTTTAATCAATGGTATTACGGAGAAGGTTACCCTACTTTTAATGTTACTTTTATCAAACAGGGAACAGATAGTATCATTCTTATTGTAAATGAAACAGTAAGCGCTCCTTCTGTTACTCCCTTTTTTAAAGGGCTGTATGAATTCAGGATCACATCTGCACAGGGCGATACGGTCTTAAAAGCCAATATGACAGCCAATAACCAGCAATTCAAATTCCTTTACAATAAAACGCCAAATGGCATTGTGGTAGACCCGAATAACTGGGTTTTGAATGCAACCGGAACGATAACAAATGGTGGCGTAATTCCTGTTAAGCTACTCAGTTTTGAAGGAATTGCAAATAATAATTGCATAGCACAATTGAAATGGAAAACTGAAAATGAAATCAATATCAGGGACTATGAAATTGAATATAGTAATGACGGCATTAATTTTTCAAAGACAGGTTCAGTTATAAGCAATAATATAAATGCGGAATCCCAATATCAGTACAATTTAAATTTAACTCCCGGTAACTCGCATTATTTCAGGTTGAAAATAACGGATATAGATGGCAGCTATAATTATTCCGGAATATTAAATATCAACAAAAAATGCATGGGGACTTTTTCTGTAAAGGCGTTATCCAATCCGGTTACAGATAAATCAGAAATTATGATCACACAACCAGGTGCAGGAAAGACATCTCTTGTTTTATTGAATTCCATTGGCACTGTATTGTATAAAATGGAAAAAATGCTCAATGCCGGAGAAAATAAGTTGGATCTGGATATAATGAACAATCAACCAAGAGGCACTTATCTCCTCAGATTGCTAAATTCAAACGGAAGCGCTACAATAAAATTAATTAAACTATAGTAGTTAAATAAAGATATAAGTAAAAGCCCTGATAGAAATATGCTGTTCTGAACAAGCTTTTACCATAAATTACTCCATGTATGGTTTAACAAAATTTATGCGGAAATGCAAAACAATAATTTAATACGATCCGATCATTGCCATGGATTCAATTGCCATTTTTTGGTTGAATTCATATGCAAGCTGTTTGTGGTTGATGATATCCACAATTGTACCAATCAGACAGAGACCGCAGGTAAAAAAATATAAAATCCCCATTCCGATCTGTCCGATTACAAAACGTTGAATACCTCCGAAAGCAACAAAACCAAGCAGGCAACAAATTAATATGGTATCGGCTCTTTTACGTTTGCCATTATAAATTGTGATAAACAATTTCAGTTTATCTTCAGAAATACTTTTGGTCAGTTCCTGTAAATAAACGAGTTCATCAGCTTCTACTGCCGGAATTAACATCATCAAATTGTTGTTCATGATACAGATTGTTTTGGTGAAAAATCAATTGTCTTATTCGGTTAAAAATGATAAGCACAGCAATGATACCCAGGGGATGCTGTTGTAAAGATCTGGAAAATTGAAAGTGTAATGCAGAAGAAATAGCATGACCTATACCACAACCCGGGCACCATGTAAATCCAAGCCAGTGAAAAAAGCACAATGAAACATCGCTGTCTGCATTCATGAAAAACAACAATATGATTGCTATTGACCAAAAATATAATTCAAGATTTTTGATCAAGTATTTTTTTAGGCTGATCATGAATCTGATATAGTTTAATTATTTAATCAATTTTTTGTTTTATTGGAATGTGCTACTAAATACTCAACTATGCGTTTCCAGAAATATTATTATGCGCTAAATATTAAAATCAGAACATGTTCATTTCAACATTTAAAATAAAACTTAATGGTCGTTCAGTGGCAATCCTTGTTTCTGAAATTCTACCCAGTTCAGGTATTCAGGTGCCACCCGATGTTCTTCCATAGTAATACATTCTGAAACAGGGCAAACCAGCTGGCATAAATTACAACCTACACATTCTTCTTCTTTTATAGTATACTTATTGTACGGTTGTCCGAATTCAAGATTGATGGATTGGTGTGATGTGTCCTCGCATGCGATAAAGCAAAGACCGCAATGAATACATTTATTCTGGTCAATTTTTGCAATATGATGATAATTGATATCGAGGTCTTCCCAGTGTGTGATCTTATCTACCGATTTGCCAATAAAATCTTCCAGTGTTTTAAAACCCTTTTCATCCATCCAATTGTTCATGCCTTCGATCATGTCTTCTACAATCCGGAATCCATGATTCATCGCAGCCGTACATACCTGTACATTAGATGCTCCGAGTAGCATAAATTCAACGGCATCTTTCCAGGTACTAACACCACCGATACCCGAAACGGGAACTTTACCGGTAACAGGATCCTGGCTAATGGTCGTTAACATTTTTAAAGCAATGGGTTTTACTGCAGGTCCGCAGTAACCACCAAAAACAGATTTTCCGGCAACATAAGGATTGGGTACCAATGTATCCAGGTCTATTCCGGTTACAGATTGTATCGTGTTTATCAAAGACAAGGCATTTGTTCCTGCTTCCACACATGCCTTACCGGTAGGAACCGGTGAATGCACATTGGGTGTGAGCTTGGTAATCACAGGTATAGTTGCTGCTTCCATCACCCATTCAACAACCATTCTGGCAATTTCAGGATCCTGACCGACTGCAGCACCCATGCCCCTTTCTGTCATCCCATGCGGGCAACCAAAATTCAATTCAAAACCATGTGCGCCACGGTCTTCCACTTTTTTTATAAGCTCATGCCAGCTTTTGCGGTCATTATCGGCCATCAGGGAAACGATCATGGCCCTGTCGGGGAATAGTTTTACGCATTCTTCAATTTCTTTCAGGTTTATTTCCAGTGGCCGGTCACTAATAAGTTCAATATTATTAAAGCCCATCATTTTACCTCCATGAAAATTCACTGCAGAATAACGGGAGGACACATTTTTCACCTGTGATCCCAGTGTTTTCCAAACTACTCCGCCCCAACCTGCTTCAAAAGCACGAAGTACATTTATTTTTTTATCTGTGGGTGGTGCAC
>JBBKWV010000020.1:0-3996 GCA_037969135.1 Ferruginibacter sp. | reverse complement strand
GGCAAGAGGATTACTGGTTTACCAGACAGATGGCACTGTTGGAATTTATGTAAACCGGAGTTCCATTCCTTCAATACCAAACTGGTCAATAATTACTGAAGGGAATAATTATTTTATTGCAGACATTTTTAACACGAATAATATTTACAATACCAATACTGGGAATATCGGAATCGGCACTAGTAATCCGTTGTCAAAATTTCATATTGAGCAGAATGGGTATGGTCTGTTGCATGGAAATGTGGGTGAATCAATCCAAATCGGAACAAATATTAATTCTGCAGGTGGAGGGATTGGAACAAAGACAAAATCAAATTTATTTTTATTTGCAAATAATGGATCATCCGCATTAACTGTTGATACGTTTTCAAATGTGGGAATAGGGACAACTTTTCCTTCTTATAAATTCACAGTTAAAGTAGATAACATTGGGATCAACCAGGAAAGTGTAGACGGAAATGTAAAAATTGGATTTTATACCAGTTCCGGTGGGGCTTATATCCAAACACATTCTAACCACCCATTATACTTCGCTACCAATAATGCAACTGCTCAGGCTGTTCTCTTAACTAATGGAAATTTTGGTATCGGTAATATCAATCCCACTTTGGGAAAACTGGTGGTAAGGGGAACAGTTGGAGCAACTGCTGCAATATTTGGAGATAATACAACCGGAGTGGCAATAGAAAATAGTTTTCCGGGGATTGGGTTAAATACCTATTACAATGGAGGGCGTTTTTTCATTGGTGCAGGTGCTGGTGGCTATATCGGTTTAAATCCAACAAACAGCCGGATCATATTTGCAAACAGCGGGGGAGCAGGCACTGCAGGTGCTGCTGCAGTTTTACAGGATAAAATGTGGATTGATTTTGATGGAACAGTTAGCCTCGGCAGTAGTAATCTAAATGCCGAAAACAGCAATCTTGGCGCTGGATATAAATTAAAAGTCTTTGGTAAAGCGATCTGCGAAGAAGTCAGGGTGCAGTTAAAAACGGCCTGGCCCGATTATGTTTTCAGTAACGATTATAAACTGGCTTCTATTCAGGAGTTGGAAAATTATATCCGATTAAACAATCATCTGCCCAACATGCCCTCTGCCATGCAAGTGGAAAAGCAGGGAGGAATTGATGTTGGCGATATGGAAAAAAGACTTCTTGAAAAAGTGGAAGAACTTTCTCTTTATATTATCAGCCTTCAGAAACAGGTTGACAGACTGAAACAGCAAATCAAATAAATTACCTCCAACTGCATTTCATGAAAAAATTATTTTTTCTTAGCATTTTTTTTATTTGTTTAAATAACCTGGTTGCACAGGTTCCGGATGCACTCAAATACAGGATCGAAGGGAAAGCAAAACTGGTGGATATCATGAGAGAAGTGGATTCCTATTACCGGGAAGATAGCCTAACGGTTGCGAATAACAGCATCGGAGAACATGAATTTGAAAGCGATCTCCTGCGATGGAAACGATGGGAATATTATCAGCAATCCCGGCTTGATGAAGAAGGCAGGATCATTCCCAATTTGAAAGACAGGGTTTATCTTGAATGGAAAAGATATACTACTGAGCATAATAACCAGGTTGTGCCACTTGCCGTTAGTCCAAACTGGGTGAGCTTTGGTCCGAATGATATTGTGCGATACGGCCCCGGATACAACAGCGGGTATGGAAGGGTGAATTGTGTTGCCTTTCATCCTACGGATCCGAATGTAATGATCGCCGGATTACCGCAAGGTGGTATCTGGAAAACCAATAACAATGGAACTAACTGGTTTCCATTATCCGTTAACCTGCCATCAAACGGTATTGGTGGACTGGTTTGGGACAGAACGAATGCCAATGTGATGTATGCGCTTACTGGAGATGGAGAAGCGAACAATCCGGGCTTTGTCTCAGCTTATGGGTTTAATTTATCTTCTTTAGGTGTTTTTAAATCTACTGATGGGGGATTAACCTGGAATGCAACGGGAAGTTTTCCCGGAACTAGTGGGAATTTTTATGGCTATAAACTTATTCAACATCCAACAAATGCTGCAATTTTATTTGCGGCTACCACAAGCGGGATCTATAAAACGATTAATGCCGGTGGAAACTGGATTAAAGTTCAGGCAGGCAGTTTTACAGATATAGAATTCAAACCCGGTGACCCGGCTATCATGTATGGTGCTGAATTAAATTCAGCTAATCCATTCTGGCGAAGTATTAATTCAGGTGATAGCTGGACCAATACGGGGTTTACAGGTGTTCCAATAAATACGATAAGAATCGCAATTGGAGTAAGCGCCAACCAACCAAATTATATTTATTTTCTTGCAGGCCCATCTACAGGGGTTGGTTCCCATGTAGGAGTATACAGGAGTACATCTAGCGGAACCCCGGCATTTTCCTTGCGTTCAAATACACCCAATATACTTGGCTATGAAAATGATGGCAACGATTTCAATGACCAGGCAATTTATGATCTGAATATAGAAGTGGATCCTGCGAATGCCAATACCATTTTTACAGCAGGTATTATTATCTGGAAAAGCACAGATGGCGGAGGTTCATTTACAACCAGTTCAACTCAATGGAGGGATGACTCACCTGGAAATTATGTTCATGCAGATGTTCATTTTCTTTCTTACAATCCTTTAAATGGGTTTATTTACAGCGCTTCTGATGGTGGTGTAGGGTATTCTGGCAATAATGGAACAACCTGGAATTTTGTTTCCAATGGTCTGCAGGCACTCGCTACCTATCACGCTGACATTTATGAAGGGGATGTTAACAGGTTTGCATCCGGCGCTCAGGATAATGGAGCCAATATCAAATACAACAGCAGTTTATCCTACCGGCATATTTATGGTGGCGACGGATTTGATTGTGTGATTAAAGACAATGATCCGAATACAATCGTATTTGTAAGAAACAATTATGTATTTAAAACTATTAATGGTGGATCTACCAATTATAGTGTGATTGGCAACGTCAGTAATAGTTTTTTCCCATTATTAACCCGGGATTATAATATCAACTCTAGGATATTTATCTCGTTTAAAACTGTCATGGGTTATTCAGACAATTTCGGAGATTCGTGGACAGATGCTTTTTTCGGGAACTGCGGAAGTGTACTTACTACCTGTCCGAGTAACAGCAGCAGGCTATACCTGGGCAGTGCGAATACCTTAAATCGATTTGATAATGTTCCTGATTTTTCGTTTTCTCAAGTCATTAGTATTAGCTCCGGTTACCCTGCAAATGTAAATTTAACTGGCCTGGAAGTAAGGCCTTCCAATTCATTATATGCCTATGCAAGTTTTGGTGGATTCGTAAACGGCAGTAAAGTTTATGTTACCCAGGATGGTGGATTAACCTGGACCAATTTCAGTGGTTCATTACCCAATGTAGCATGTCACAGCATAGCAGTTGATGCCAATAATACGGTATATGTAGGAAATGATTTTGGTGTTTTCGTGCGCACAACATCTATGGCTGACTGGGAACCGTTTTATACAAACCTTCCAGCCACACCCGTAAGCGATCTGAAAATAAATAATACTGCCGGTAAAATTTATGCTGCCACTTTCGGCAGCGGTAATTATGTAACGGATATCTATAATACTTGTCCGGCTTATTTAACGCTGTCAGGTGAACATGTAGGTCAGTATTCCTATGAAGCATCATCTCAAATTACTACAACTGCTACGGTTAGTGCAAATCCCGGTACCAATGTAATCATGAAAGCAGGAAATTATGTAAAACTAAGTCCGGGTTTTACCGGAAATAAGAACAGCCAGGTGAATGCTTCTATTGGCCCCTGTAGCAGCGGTTTTTCATTCGTGCGTGTACAAAGTATGGAAGAAGTGCTGCCCGTAATTAAAATGTATGTCCCGGCCAAAAACGGAATCAGGTATGCGGATGCTAAAATTCCAAAGATCCTGCCCGGTAATAAGTCCTGTGACCTTGAAATAATAACTGCTGGTAAATATTCTGCCAGGATCACGGATATAAAT
>JBBKWV010000019.1:0-3845 GCA_037969135.1 Ferruginibacter sp. | reverse complement strand
TCATCCAACTGCTTAAATTCCTTTTGAACAGATTCATGCAATTTGCCAAGATCTGCGCCGGCAATGGCATTGCGGACAGATACCAATACTTCTGCTCCTGCTTTTACCATTACCCCTTCATCAACTGCTATATACTTTACGCCGCCTGTTACCGTTTCATAAGTAAAAATTCCGGCAACCAATGCCGCAACACAATCGAGCCTTTGTGGTAGAAAACCATATTGACCGGCACCTGTTTCTGCCACAATACGTTTCACATTTTTAACTTCGATAAACACTTTAAACGGAAGCAATATTTTAAGATGCATTAATTCAGGTTTCATACACTTATTTTTATGCGCTTACCGGTTCAGTGTCTTCTTTCTTCGAAGCGGGTTCTTTGGCGGTTTCTTTTTTTGTTCCGGCTTTTTGAATTGCTTCATCTATACTGCCAATCATATAAAAAGCGCTTTCCGGCAGCTCTTTAAACTCATCTGCAAGAATCCGTTCACATCCGGTCAATGCATCTTCCAGGCTTACTTCTTTTCCTTTTAACCCACTAAATTGTTCAGTTGTAAAAAATGGTTGCGTAAAAAATCTTTCCAGGCGCCTTGCACGATTCACCACGTTACGGTCTGCGGCGGAAAGTTGCTCCAGGCCAAGCATGGCGATAATATCTTTCAATTCTTTGTATTGGGCGAGTGTTTCTCTTATCTGCTGCCCCAGTTTATAATGCCTTTCGCCGATAATGCCGGGTGTGGCCATTTTAGAATTCGATTGCAACAGGTCAATAGCAGGATACAATCCTTCGCCCGCTTTTTTTCTTGACAATTCGATGGATGCAGAAAGATGCGAAAAAGTATGTACAGCTGCTGGATCGGTCAGATCATCAGCAGGTACATACACGGCCTGGATAGATGTGATGGCACCAGTGTCGGTATTGGCAATACGTTCTTCCAGTTTCGAAAGTTCAGTTCCCATGGTGGGTTGATAACCCAGGCGTGAAGGCATTTGCCCCATCAGTCCGCTCACTTCCATACCCGCCTGTATAAACCTGAAAATATTATCAATGAGTAAGAGCACATCCCTGCGTTCATCATCCCGGAAATATTCTGCCATGGTTAATGCAGCGTGGCCTACACGAAATCTTGCACCGGGCGGTTCATTCATCTGGCCAAACAACATCACCATATCTTTAAGCAAACCAGCTTCTTTCATATCATGGTACAACTCATGCCCTTCGCGGCAACGTTCACCGATCCCGCAAAACATGCTTACCCCTTTGTTATGGCCCACCATATTATGGATCATCTCTGTAAGCAAAACTGTTTTGCCCACACCTGCCCCGCCAAATAAACCAGCCTTGCCGCCACGTTCCAATGGCATCAATACATCTATGGCTTTAATGCCTGTTATGAATATTTCAGATTTTACAGAACGCTGTGCCAATGTTGGTGGCAGCTGGTGTATATTCCGTTGTTCCGTTTTTTGCAATGGCTCACCCTTATCAATGGTATTTCCAAAAACATCAAACATCCGCCCAAGTATATTTTTCCCAACCGGCACCATAAGTTCTTTGCCGTTTGATTCTACAGCCATTCCTCTTGCCAAACCCTGCGTGGGGTTGAGTGCAATACCTCTTACCCGGTGATCGCTTAATTGGGTCAATACTTCCACGGCAACCTTTTTATCTTTTCCGGTGTGTAGTAATGTATAAATGGGTGGCAAATTATTTTCAAAAAATACATCCACAACACTGCCCCTCACGGAAATGATCTTGCCGTAGTTGATTGCATTGCTATTATCGCCTGTAATTATTCCCATTTTTAAAACTTAAATGCCGCATTAGTAAAGCTTTTCTTTTATATTTTTTGGAGTGGCGTGAAAAACCAAACCATAATCATTTTCGGCTACCTTTTTATTTTTGTTATAATACTCAACATGGCTTAACAGGTGTGTGATAAGTGCGATACGGGCGTCTTTCTTATTATTGGCATTTACTACAAACCATGGTGCATGTTTGAAATTTGTTTTCAGTAACATTTCATTCCGGGCTTCGGAATAGTCTTTCCAGAGCCGCTGCGCCTGTTTATCTATTGGGCTTATTTTCCATTGCTTCAGCGGATCTTCCCTTCGGTCTTTCAGTCTTTCTTCCTGTTCTTCTTTACTGATATCGAGATAATATTTCAGGATGATAAAACCTGCATTTGCCAGCATCTCTTCAAATAACTCAACCTGTGTAAAAAAAGATTTGTATTCCTCCTCTGTACAGAAACCCATTACTTTTTCTACTCCGGCACGATTGTACCAGCTCCTGTTAAAGATTACAAATTCGCCCGAAACGGGTAAGTGAATAGAGTAGCGCTGAAAATACCATTCCTGCTCTTGCATGTTGGAGGGTTTACCCAATGCCACTACTTTTGTTTCTCTTGGGCTGAGGTGTTTGATAATTCTTTTAATAGTTCCGTCTTTTCCTGCAGCATCCCTGCCTTCCAGTATCACCAGCAATTTAAGATTGGATGATATAACCTCCTTTTGAAGTTTAACCAGCTCTATGTAGCATTGATGTAATATTTTTTTCTTTTTTTTCATATAACGTTATAAATTGTTTACTACCCGGTTCGCTTTAGTATCCGAATTTAATTTCGATTCGTAATAGGTTTCAAAATCTTTTATTGCTTCTGTTGATGATTTTGTATCGTTGTTAACCTGGTATAGTACCCCTTCCTTTTTGTAAAGATTCTGATGTGCAGGACTTCTTATTTTTCTTTGATTCCGTCTTTCCTTTTCTTTGGTAATCGCAATCGGGTTTCCAAATAAATAAAACATTTTTAATTTGAACGTTCCAGCCTTTCTCAGGTCTTTCCATATATCTGCCAGTTCGTGAAAATTAATATGAAGCGGATTGGATTTGTTTTCAATATTATGTGTAACGCCGTAGGTTACTTTTTCTTCCTCTTTTTGATAAGTATTAAACAGATGGTCCCACAAAATGAATGTGGCGGCAAAGTTTTTATTCATGTATTTTTTTTGTGTGCCATGATGTACCCGGTGATTAGACGGTGTTACAAATATGTACTCTATTACCGGGTGTAGGCGGCCAATATATTCCGTATGTACCCAAAACTGAAAAAGCACCGCAACCTGGCTTACTATAAAAAAAATAATTGGGTGAAACCCCATCAGTGCCAATGGTAAAAAAAATATCAGTTTAAAATGCTGTATCCAGCTGAGTCTGAAGGATACTGTGAGGTTGAAATGCTCACTGCTATGATGCACTATATGGGTAGCCCACCAGATTCTTTGCTGGTGAGAAATCCGGTGTGCCCAATAGTTGCAAAAATCGAAAATAATATAACAGGGTATAAATAACCACCAGTTAAAGTGCATTCTCCAGGGTACAAGGTTATATACCCAAACAATCAGTAAAAATAAAGTAAACTTAAGTACAAAGGCAATAGCCACATTGCCAACACCTACCAATACAGAACCTATTGTTTCGGCCTTGTTATAAACTTTCTTTTTTTGTTTGTAAGAAATAAACCATTCCAACAAAACAAATAAGAACATGACAGGGGCTGCCAATACAATGATCTCCGGTGAATTGCTGATAAGCTCTTCAATTTGTGAATACAGGATTTTTGGCGCCCCAAAAATGGTATCAACATTCAACATAATTATATAGTAGAAATTTAAATTCATTTCATTAAACTCATTTTTTTGAGAAGGTAAATTGTTAGCGGGAAATTTTAAGCCATTTTGTAAAGTGACACGCTGTAAAGTTGAGCCTTCATAAATTTAAATTATTACGTAATTGTAAAAATTAGTTATGTAATTCCCATATTTGAATGGTATAGGTGTAGGCC
>JBBKWV010000018.1:0-26385 GCA_037969135.1 Ferruginibacter sp. | reverse complement strand
GTAGATTCTACCCTTAAACCAATCGCGTATTTATAACTGCAGCTGAAATAAACACTGCCTGCAAACCGGGTATTGTTGCTGTTGAAATCTTTTAAATAATCTTTTCCCATTCCTTTTTTACCTCCCAGATCGGTAAAGCAATTCATCATTGCAAGAGAAGCACCTAATTCATAAGTAAAGGGATGGTCATAATACAATTCATCTGAAAAATCATATTGGGCATTTGCAGTTGAAATAGTTACTGCAAATGAAATAATAAAAAGGAAGGTACTTTTTAAATTTATCATACTATTATCCATTGGAACAAAAGTCATGGCTTTTGAAGGATATTCAACAGCCATGAAATTAGGTAAAAATTTACAGTTTTGAATTTATGTGAATAGAAAAATTATGTAGTCAGGGAATGTTTACACGTATTTAACAGGAACAAATAATATTCAGAAACTAATCAGGGTCAATATGAATACGGGAATCATTTATTGATCTTTTGTTTAATTCAACAAACCTTTGTACTGTTGAGTTACTTTTTTAATGATATAACCACTTATCCAGCCTACATAAGCATATTTGGGGTATACAAATTTTTTGCCGGGATTGATAGTGTTTACCTGCTGTATCAGTTCATCGAGCCAGATTGCACCTGCAAGTAAAGCTTTCTGATCGTACGTCTTTAAAACCCGGTTAATATTCCTGAGTGAGGCCCTTGCATCTTCTGCATTTGAAATTAAAGTGATATCCGGCCGGGTAATTTCTTCATAATTTGAAAAAATCAATTTTCTGAAACTGGCGATATCATTGCTGGTAATCTCAATATAATTATTGTTGATATACTGGGGATGTGTTAAAGAAGCAATTGCCCAAACAATTCCTCCTGATAAATAAACGATATCCCTTGATTTGAATTCCTTTTTGGAAGCAAATTCATAAACTATCAATTTACCCAGGCTATCCCGCAGTAATTGTTCTGCAGCACCTAAAAATTCATTCAGGTCGCCCTGGGTTTTATTTTCTACCAATCTTTGAAATGATTTAGTTCCCAATGAAAAAGTAACAGGAATAAATTGTTTATCAGCATTGAAATATCCGCCCTTGGTATTGCCACTTCCAATATCAAGCTGATCGGTATTGAAGCGGTATTTTTGCGGAACAATACCTAGAAAACTAAGTTCAGATTCCTGTATCGGGGTAACATAGGTAATCTTGATGGAAGTATCCATTGATTTTGGCCGGATAATTTGGGCAAAATAATCCACTTTATTGTACCTGTCCAACTCCTGCTTTAGCCCACTGCTTATAACAATATGTGTTCTGCTTGCCGGAACCTGGTATCTTTCTTTCATGATCTTAAGCAATAAACTGATGGCATCACTTGTTTCTTTTTCACTTTGATAAGATAAGGATGCCGCATCGGTATTTATCGCAGTATCTGCTTTGAGTGTATAATCATACTCCCTGTCCTTTGACAGTTTAACTTCTATCACACTTAATTTTATTCCTTTGGCGCCGATTTCAACACCTGCATATAATTCCCCGATTCCTTGTACACTTTTTAATAAACTTTCAACAATATTGGCAATTACAGTTAATCCCTGGTTGCGGTACAATCTTAATGCAAGCCGGTAAGAAGCAATGGCCATTTCCGGCTGATCTGTTTTTGTATATAAATTTCCGAGGCCTTCATAGGCAAATGCCAGAGAATAATTATCGTTGTTGGCTCTTGCTTTCTGCAACCCCTTTTTAAAAAATTCTTCGGCAGCTTCAAATTGCTGCGCTTCCATTAGTGATGTTGCTGTTTTAAGCATCCGGAAAGTTGCCTGGCTTTTGATCGTTTGTGCGTTCACATTCGTACAAACAATCAGGGATAATACAACTAAACATTTTTTAATTGACATGCTGTTAATTTTGATTTGAAGTTGTGTTTTTCAAACTGTAAGAACAGTTTACAGGTTTTATTCTGGAGATATTAATGGATATTTTTTGTGCAAATCATCAGGATACATGATCTGACAAAAAACTGCTGTTTATTTATGCGGCTAAGATATATTAATCAATCCTCAATTCTTTACATCTTTGAAAATAATTTTATAAAAAACCGGATTTAGATCTTTTATTCCCCAAGGGATTGCAAAGGGCTATTTCCCTGAATGTGCACAAAAAATCAGGGTAAACAGTTTACAGGACTATATTGTAACAACAATATCGATAACCTTGCTCTTATCCTGATTTTCCCAACGGAAACGGATATAGAAAACCTGGCTGGAAGCGGTTTTAAGCCGGAAGGGTATTTTCGAAAGATAATTCACTTTATTGTTCTCCAATGCTCCCCCAACCTGCTTTAGCTGCCTGTCGGTAATTTTTACTTCGTTGAGATTGGCATCATATACCCAAAAACTTTCTTTACCGGATAAAAATTCACTTATCGTAGATCCATAGATATTGGTTATATCCAGACTTGCATAAGCCATTTTTGGGGCAACCCTGATCGTTGTATCCAATGTGAAATCCATATTTTTAATGGTCAGTCCGCATGATTTTCCAATTGAAGGCAGGGCAGTTTTTATTTCGCTCACATTGCCGGATAATTGCAAAGGTTCTCCGGGCCTGGCAATTGTTACCGGAAAATCCAATCTCAATTGTTTTTTTGATTTGAGATCAACAACACGGATGTTGATGGTACATCCGGGATCGGTTTTCAATAAAGCTGCAGAAAGGGATAATTTTATTGAAATTTCTTTGAAGGATCCAATGGGAAATCCTGTGAGTTCATTTTCTTTAAAAATATTGGGGCTTTTATAAAGTACCTCTCCTTTTAGTGATGTAACTAACCATTCAGCAGCAGCAAAAATGCGTTTGGTTTTATCTTCATCAAATCCGATTGGTAAATGGATCTTTAATTCAAATTCTTTGTTTAACGGGAGTCTGTTACTCAGCAGTGTAGCTGCATCTGCTTTTATCTCAATATTTTTAGCCCGGATACCATCATTATAATAACGGATACCGGTAAAAGGCAGGATCCCTTTGTCCTGTGCCTGGGATTCATTCATTAAGAGAAAAAAAGAGAAAAAGAGTACAACAAAACGACTGATCATAAGAATATTGATTTTGCTAAAGATAACTATTCGATCATTGAAAATAAAAATGCCAAACCGTATAAACAGTTAAAATTTTGGAATCTATACAACCATTTCTTTTTCTACCATCAGCTTTCTGAGATTTATGAGTGCAGATCGCATAGTTACCAAAGCACTGTTTAAACTGCATCGCATGATCTCGGCAATATCATTGAAACTCAATCCAGCATAATGGTTTAAAACGATCACTTCCCTTTGCTGTTCCGGCAGCAAGTCGATCATTGCCCTGATCTTATCATGGCTTTCGAAAGTATTTAACACAGGTAATTCCGCTTTTTTAGTAAAACTGTTCGTTAAAGAAGTTTCTACAGACAATTCGTTTTCCAATGCAGAATCAGTGATTTTCCTGGAATGTTCGATACATAAATTATGAGCTATGTTCATTGCCCAGGGTAAAAATTTTCCTTCATCAATGGTTTTGCCAGCCATCATGTGATCGATGACCTTGATGAATACTGCCTGAAAAATGATCTCAGCCTGGTATTTATCGTTAACCAATGAAAAGATGGATGTATAAATTCTGTCTTTGTAAAGTGCTACCAAAGTAGCCATTGCGTTGGGATCGCCGTTTAAAAAATACTGGATAAGCTGTTCATCAGCCGTATTGGTTTGCGGTTTCATAGGGATTATGTTTGGTTAGGGTAAACATGACCGGGCAATTACTTGTCATGGGTCAATGTTGAGGTTTTATAACTCCATCCAACACATTTTATTGTGTACGATCAACGTTTTCTTTTATCTTTCCTGATATATAAATAATGCAGCATTGGTTCAAAAATTAAAGTTCTTTTTTGTACATCTCTTTTTCATAAAAGTAATCATCTGTACTTGTTTTGAATCGAAAAATTACCTGAATTGATTATTAACTGGTAAATTAGGGATTGATTGCATATCAAAACGATTAATATTGCCATTAGCCTTTAAAAAATATTATGTATATGAACCGGGTTTTACTTATTCTGATTTTTTTATGTATACAACCAAAAGCTTTTTCCCAAAAATCAAAATCTGATAGTCTGTATATACTGCTTTCAAAAGAGCATATTGATTCAAACCGCGTAAACCTGATGTGGAAGATTGCAGAAGTTGTGAGTATTTATGACCCGGAAAAATCATTAAAAATTGGCAGGGATGCTCTATATCTGGCCAAAAAAATTGAATATGCAGAGGGGCAATCAAGGTCATTGGGTATTCTGGCAAATATTTTTATCAAGCTCGGAAATTATCCAAGAGCGCTGGAATTTAATATTCAAAAACTGCAGTTGGAGGAAAATAAAAAAAATCCGAAAAACATGGCCAGTGTGCTGATGAATATCGGTGTCGTTTATGTTTTTCAGGAAGAATACCGCAAGGCACTGCCCTATTATTATCAATCAGATTCGCTCATTGAAAAATACAATATTCAGGAGTTTAAGTATAACATAGCGCTGAACCTGGGCGATCTATACGACCGGTTGGGTATTACAGATACGGCTTATTCATTTTATAAAAAATCGCTTGATATCGCTTTCAATTTGAATAATGATTATTTAATTGGTGTTTCGATGACGGGTTTGGGGCATATATACCGGAAACAGCATAAATTTCAATTGTCGCAGAATAGCTATCAAAAAGCCATTGTCAATTTACAGGAAGCCCATGATGATGACCTGCTTTGTGAAGCATCATTGGGTCTTGCAACACTATACCAGGAAATGAATGAGAATGATTCAGCAGCATATTATGCAAAAATGGCCCGATTCATTGCAGAAAAAGATGGATTTTTACCCAGGCATCTGGATGCGGCGAATTTCTTAACGGATCATTATAAAAAACTGAAGAATACAGACAGCGCATTTTATTACCTGAATTATGTTCAGAATTTGAATGCCACTATCAACAGCAAGACCAGGATCCGTGAATCACAGATACTTTCGAGTAATGAACAATTAAGACAAATAGAAATAGAAGAAAATAAGCGAATCGCTAAACTGGAACGCCATCAACAATTGCAATGGCTGTTTATCGGAATATTCATTCCGGGATTTTTCCTGCTGACATTATTGATGAGTAAAATAAGAATCCATCCCCGGTTGATAAAGATTCTCGGAGTACTTTCACTTTTGATTTTATTTGAATACCTGCTTCTGCTTTTGCACCCGTATGTAACAAAATTAACCAACCATACACCGGTGTATGAGATGCTGATCTTCGTTTCCATGGCTGCAATACTTATACCCGGCCATCATAGGATCGAACACTGGCTTATCCAGCGTTTAACCAATAACAGACCATTTAATTCCGGTATAAGAATTAAACGCAAAACAATGAAGCTAAAAAAACAGGATTAGTTAGCTGGTAAAATCGGTCTTTGAGAAGCTGAGTCTGGTGGTATAGAATCTTTTACAACTGGTGCCGGAGC
Organism: Ferruginibacter sp.; assembly: GCA_037969135.1. Lineage (GTDB taxonomy): Bacteria > Bacteroidota > Bacteroidia > Chitinophagales > Chitinophagaceae > Ferruginibacter. Next base: position 20,853 of record JBBKWV010000018.1, on the reverse strand, counting down.
TTCATCCATCATTTTTTCTGTATCAACTTTATTCTCTGTAGATTCATTGTTGCATGATACAAATGCAACGGATACAAATAGCATTCCCACAAGAAGAAATTGTAAAGCAGTTTTTGATGTCTTGTTGATCATTTTTTTTGATTTAATTTAGGTATAATGCTACTACAAATATTTCATATTATCAAATTTTCTCCTTAGAAAAAATATGTTGGGTTTATAAAATGAATTTATAGCGTTAACTTAGAAATTCAAATATTTCCTGTAAAGTGTTCTTTTTTATCTAAACGCTGCCTCCCGTTACCGGTATCTGATTTTAAACTGCACAACCGTTTTTAAAAATGAAAAAGAAATTTATACTGGCCAACTTTCTGTTGTTTTTTATTTTTTCTATCAGCTATTCCCAAACCATTTATCATTTTCAGTATCAATTTCCTGCATCTGTTGATACGGGTATTTACAATGCTTTTTTTGTCCGCAATGACAATGGCAGTGGATTTATAAGGATAAAATACAATCCCGTTGGAACAGAGGAAATGCGTATGGTAGAATTAAATATGCAGGAAGAGTATGTTATTAATACTGAAGGTGTCATCGATACTGGAAAAATAATATACAAAACCTCCACGCCATATTTTAAGGTTGGAATCAGAGATTCCGCTTTTATACCACCTGTATTTTGGTTTTCCCGAAAAGCCGGTAATAATTATTATGAACCGGCAGAAGTCAGCCTGTCTGAAAATAAAAGTGAAAAAAACATGGGGATATTTTTGGTTTCGGAATACATTCAAAAGCCCGATCTGAAAAAAAGCTTTGTCTTGCAATTTTTCAATCAGGATGAAAGTTTATTTCAGAATCTTTTTGAGATATCCAGCCGTGGCGTAACCGGAAGAGACAGGAACGTAAAAATATTTTTGCTGATCGTAGCCAATACGAAGGATTCGGCCATCGGATCTACCTGCCGTTTTGATATGGAAAGGGCCGAACAAACATATCAGGACCTGGCAGATTTTTTAGAAATACCTATTATAAAAACGTCGATATACGGTGACAATTACAATAAAAAAAATATTGAAAATGCCATCAGAAATTTAAATCCGGGAAAAGAGGATATCGTGATCTTTTATTACTCGGGACATGGCTTTAGAAAAAAAACGGATAACAGGCGGTTTCCATATCTCGATTTCAGGGCAAACCCCCGCGAAGATTATAAGATATACTCAATGAATGTTGAAGATATTTATGACGAGATCGTTAAAAAAAATGCCAGGTTTAATCTGGTCATCAGTGATTGTTGCAATAACGATCCTGCTTCAACTAATGCCATTGGAAATCCCATTCCCAACGGTAGAAGAGCCGGTTTCGACTGGAGCGAGGATAATTGTATGGGTTTATTTATGAACCCGGTGCGCCAGTCAGTTTTGGCAACATCTGCAGATATTGGCCAGCTGGCTTCGGGAAATAATAATTTCGGAGGATTTTTTTCTCACTATTTCAAAACATCCATGGAAGATCATTTTGGTATATTTAAAACAAATGTTAGCTGGTATCAGGTATTACAGGACGCCAAATCACAAACTATTTTCAAAGCGGAACATACTATTTGCTCTCAGCCTTCCAATCCATCAAACAGGTGCAAACAATATCCATTTTATAGAATAAAATAAATAAACAGTTTTAAAAAATGCCTGAATGAAGAAAATTTATTAGTTGATTATTTCATCATACTTTTTCAACGGATAACTATTTATAAGCGTTTTCCATTTGCCCGTTTTTCTTATTTTATTCCAATTGTCGTCAAACTGCAACACATAAGAATAACGGAAACCTTTTGCCATGGCATTTTTCAACCAATCCCGGGCATCTTTATTTTTTCCTTTTTGTGCATACAAAAGAGCAATGGTATACATTGTTTGAAAATCCTCTTTATTTGTTTCGAGGTATTTTTTATAAAAAGAAATAGCCTTTTCCTGATTCCGGGTAAATAAATTTAGTCGGCCGGAGAGATCTGTCAGCTCATCATTATAATATGGATGAATATTTTCTGCATCCTTAATAAGCAATTCGGCTTCCTTAAATCTTCCGGAATGGATATCGTATTTTGCCAACAGAACCTGTTTGGGATAATTTATTTCCCTGCGTTTGAAAAGGGAATCCAGTTGCAGCAAGGCTGATGACAGATGATAGGTTTCCGCATATGTATCTACCAGTTTTAACCGGGTATTTGCATTATCGGGTTTCAGGTTAACCGATTTTTGATAATGCTTATTTGCCATTTCGGGCAACCCCTGCCAAACATAGAGGTCAGCTATTTTATTGTTTATATCAGCGAGTGTATTTTCATCATATAAAAGCAGGCTATCCGCTTTAATTAAAAATCCGATACCTTCTGTGCCCGGTAATAAAATATCCGTTGATAGATTGAATGTTTCATCGGTTCCGGGTAAAGTAATCGAAGCGACGGATTTGATTTTACTATTCTTCAGCTGATTTTCATTGACAAAGCTTTCTTCATCTTCATCAGCCTTTATTTCCTTCTGATCCAGCGAAAAAGTAATGCCATTGCGGTCATTTAAAGCCAGTGTATAAAGCAGTTTGCCCGCTTTATAATATTTATACCAATCTTCCGGGAACCGCCGGATCATTCTCTTGTTAAAATCATTCAATTCATTGTTTCCGGTTTTATTGTCGATAAATGTGAACGAACGGATCACGTCTTCGGCATCATCATACCTGCCGGTCTTTTCTAATAAATTCCATAATTTATAATAACTACCAATAAAGGTTGGCTGCATTTGTATGATACGTAAGTACATTTTTTCCGCCTCTTCAAAGTGATTCCATCTTTCATACATATTGGCCAGAAAATAAAGATCCTCCATCTTGTTGTAATAAGCCTTTTTGAAATTATTTATGATACAACTTTTAGATTTTGATTCCGGCAATAAATTTCCTAACGAATCTGCATATCGTTTAAAATCATCCTCAGACAGATGATATGTTGCCGCGAGGTTAAAAATGATATCCGCTTCCTGTAGCCGATCCTGTTCAAATAAAAATTTACCCAGGTAATGAAATGCCAATGGATTGGTCCGGTCAAGCGCAATCATTTTTTTTAAATATTCTTCTTCCAGAAATGGATCAGAGATCATTGCCCAATGGAAATAGCCCATGATTTCATTTTTTTGGATGTCCATTGTATCCACAAAGCACATGTTTGTACTCAGATCATCTGCTAATGCAATTGGTTTGAGCAATTTTATATCCGGTTCTCTGAAATGATATCCTTTTTTACGGATAGCGGCTTCATTAAAAAAGGAATCTGCCAGAGCATATTGAGTCGTTGCCATATATACATAGCCAAGACGTTCAAAAGGAATATAATGGCGGCTGTTCAACCGGATACTTTTGCGGTATAATTCTTCCGCATGCAGGAGATCTCCTTTTTTCTCATACAGGTAACCCCTGTTGATATATGTGCCCTGAAAATCGGGTTGAATCTGACTGGCTTTTTCTGCAGCTTTCATTCCTTTTTCAAATTCATTTGTTGCTGTATATACATTGATGAGGTTTGACCAGGGCAAAGCCCAATTAGGAGAGATCTCCGTTGCGAGTAAAAAATGTTTTTCGGCAGTAGTATATTTTTTTTTCTGCATGAACAGGATGCCGAGTTCATTTTGAATATTTGCCGCATTTTCTTCCAGTTGATACGCTTTTGTAAGTTCTTTCATAGCCAGATCCCAAAGGGGTTTGGGATCTGCTACTACAGGTATTTTTAACCTGGCTGCAATCGCTTTAAAATAATGCATGTTGATCTTGATCAACCGGTAGGTATACGTTACCGGATCTGTTAGTTTCAGAGCAACAGCCAACATTTTTGGATAAATATCATAGCCATTATTCTGGCTGTTATAATAACGGCGTCTTTCTAATTCTGCGGCATCACCTGCCAGGTAAAGGTTTATATTAGTTTGTGCTTTCTTGTGTAATTCATCAACCAGTTTTTCATTGAAACGTTGCAGAAAAACCGGATCATTTTTTAATTTACTTTCCAGTTCCGGCATACCGTCGGGCATCAGCTGTTTTATGCATTCAAAAGGGATCTCTTTTTTCGACATTTTCTCCAGCTTATTAAAATCAATATTTGATTCTGACTGATCTTCTTTTAACCGGTAAAAAAAGTAGTCCTGTGGTTGCGGCGGTAGTGTCGCAGATTGTACTAATAATTTTGACTGATTTTTCAGGTCTTTTTTTAAATTACTTAATGCACTGTCATTTACTTTTGAAATGATAAAACCATTGTCTCCTTTTAATACCGGATCCTGTTGCAGATTATTTTCTTTGAGGATGGTATCTCCGGTGAAACTGGAATCTAAATACATTCTTAATTCCTGCATGCTGACATAGCCATCCTTTTTACTATCGGCCAGCCCGGTTAGTCCGTTTACCAGATAATAAGAAAAAATGCCTCTTCCCCCACCCCAACCATCATCTTCATTGGATAGCTGGTCGGGGCCGCAGGCAGTGATCCTGATCTCATTGTATTTAACTGCCCTTAACTGATCTGCAACAAGGAAAGTACCACGGTAATCCTTACCCGCTAAATTACCTGAACGGCAGGCGTCAGTTATTAATAATACTTTTGCTTTCCGGGATATGGATAAAGTATTGGCAAAATTGTTCAGGTCTTCGATACGAATGGCATTGTTAATATAATTGGTACTCGGAGAATTATAGGAAAGCAGAAAACCGAGTTTATGAAAAGTGGTATTTTCCATATCACCATGTCCTGCAAAATAAAAATATACCAGGTCGTCTTTATTGCAGGTTCTCATCAACCAATACATGGCATCATATACTGCTATACTTGTTGCAGCTTCATTAATCAGCAATCGGATATTGTCTTCCTTAACATTACCACCGGCGGCTGATTTTAAATAGGAAGCAAAAATGCGGGCATCCCGGTCTGCATATTTGAGAGATTTAATTCCTTTACTGTCATAGGTAGATATTCCAACAATCAAAGCATATGTTACGGGTTTTGAAATTGCTGGATCTGCTGTTGTCTGTGCAAACAACGAACCCGTATTCATTAACAGGGTAAAAATTATAACAGAAAACTTCATTGCATGATTATTTAGGATCTCATGATGTAATGCTTTTATTATTCTCCGTTTTATTACTTGAGTAAATAAACAGGATCCGTGCTGAATTGGAATAAAAAATGCCATTTAATTACATCCTCCGGTTGCAATCAATTCGTTTTATTTTACAGATTTATGTTCATAAAAAATCCCGGCTCTTTGGTAAACCTAATAAATATCCGGAATTCTGCCTTAAGTTATTTTGAATACCTGAATTTGGATTAATTAAATGTAAACGAAAAAAAACTAAAATGAACTGTAATTGGACTGGGATCTCAGGATTTTTTTTTATAAAGGGTATTTTAAAAACTTAAATTTTGAATAGCAGATAATTTGTTGTACTTTTTAAGAAATTCCCCAGAGTTCTAATATCTCAATTCAAAGCCGATAAAGCTTACCTCTTAAGATCACTTTTCATTATTATTTTTAACCTAAAATTATTTTTTATGAAAAAGTATTTTCTTTTGATCCTTACATTTTTAATCATGCCTGCATTTTATATGCTGGTACAGGCACAAAATAAAACGATGACCTGGACCACCAAATCGGAAGAGGCAAGAAAGCTGGCCGGACAAGGAGCTGATCATATGATGAATATTGAGTTTGCACAGGCATATAATTATTTCCAGGCTTCTTTAAAACTCGATCCGAATTTCACTATTCCTCTGGTATTTATGACAAACCTTACGAATGGGGAAGTGCAAAAATCCTATGCCATGCGAGCTTTGAAAAGTACAGCCGGAAAAACCGAAGGTGAAAAATTGTTTGCTACCCTTGTTGAGAAAGATGCCACTGCAGAAACGAGAAGAGCAATCTGGGAAAAATTATATAAAATGTTTCCGGATGGCGGCATGATCGGTACTTATTATGTTTTTACCCGTGCTACTCCGGATGAACAATTTTCTGCGGCAGAAGAATATATAAAGAAATTTCCAACAAAGCCATGGATGTATAATATAATAGCCTACTACTATCTGAATCAAAAGAAAGATAATGTAAAAGCAAAAGAATATTTTGAAAAGTATATCAGTATGTATCCCGATGGATGCAATCCTTATGATTCAATGGGTGAATATTATTTTAATATCGGAGATATGGAGAATTCTGAGAGATATTACAATATGTCACTTGAAAAATATCCCTTCAATATCAGTTCTATTGATAAACTGAAAGAAATAAATGACAAAAAGCCTAAGAAGGCTGAAACCAAATAGACTGCCATATATGGGCATTGAAGGGTTTATTATAAAAGGATTCCCGGAGAAGATTTTCAAAATGAAATCTTTTCCGGGTTATTTACAATGGTTAATATTTTGTCTTTTGTAAAAATATTATCTAACTTTCTCTGTTCAATTTATTCATTCAATCTAAATTAAATTTCATGACAAGGTTTAAAAAGTATCTGATACCATTATTGGTTATCAGTTTTGTTTTTTTTCTTTTTTCCTGCAATGATGGGGAAACAAAAAAAGACGAAGTAAAAGTAGAGGAGCCAGCCAAAATGGAAACCCCTGTAGCCACTGTTTTTACTCCTTTCAAAGTATTTATGGTGCAACATTCGGTTGCTGATTTTGAAAAATGGAAAGCTGCTTATTTAGCGCATGATTCATTCCGGCTTGCATACGGGATTACACATTATGTAATGGGAAGAGGAATGGATGATCCGAATTGGGTAGTTGTAATTGATAAGATTGGGGATGTGCAAAAAGCCAAAGATTTTGCTTCTGCCCCGGCGCTTAAAGATGCCATGCAAAAAGCCGGAGTTAAAGGAAAACCCATGGTTTCCATGGCAGAGGTTATCCGTAATGAGGATACAAAAATTGATCAACAAGACAGGGTGATGATAGTTCATCATGTGAAAGACTTCGATACCTGGTTAAAAGTATATGATGCAGAAGGTGTTGCAAAAAGATTGGAATATGGTTTGATAGACCGGGGTTTGGCCCGGGATGTTGATGATCCAAATAAAGTTTATATCGTATTTGCCATAACCGACATGGCAAAGGCAAAAGCAAGAATGGGTTCTCAGGAACTCAAGAAAATAATGACAGATGCCGGTGTAGATGGGCCTCCACAGATAAATTTTTATAAATTGGTTGACTGAGAATGAGCATGAAATAAAAAAAACCTCTGATTAGTTATGCAAATGCATTCTGGATCAGAGGTTTTTTATTGAATAAAGGTATTAACGGACCTTTAAAATCAGGGTGCATAATTCTTTATTAATAATTTTTGCATAAAGTTTCCATCTCTGTGCTTTATTTTAATAATATACATTCCCTGAAGATTTTCAGTCATTGAATGAAGGTCTAATTGATTATTTCCTTCCATAACGCGTATTTCTGTTTTTTTAACCAATCGGCCAGTCATATCCGTTATAGAAACGGAGACCAGCTTTTTTTCTTTTGAATACATTGACATCCATAATTCACCATTTGATGGGTTTGGATAGATCAATATATCCATATTATTTTCTTTCAGGAAATTCAGGGAAACGATACTACTGAATTTAATAATGTCATTTATTCCGGTGAGTTTTATCCGGTAATAAATAACAGGGTTTAGATTATTCATTGTATAATTGTATGTATACAATGTATACCCACCATGCTTTTTTGCCGGTATGTTTGCCAAAGGATGAAATGAAAAGTTATCGTAACTATATTCCACTTCCATATTATCGGCATATTCATTATTACTTACCTTCCAGTTCAGAGAAACTTTTTTTCCAGAATGATTTACTGTAAGGTCAACAACTCCCAAATTCAGAACGGTACACACCGAATCGAAAAATATGGTCACAGAATCCATTGCTAAAACAGGGCATTGAACATGTAATTGCTGTGTTACATAGTATGTACCCGGGGCATTCACAATGATAGTTGGTCCGGTTGTAGGGCCAAATATATTTCCATTATTGGTTGACCAGATATATGTTGAAGTTGGAATCGGATTATAAACAGAGATTGTTGTGGGCGGCATTACTTCACAGAAATATTTTATAAATGTATTTGCTTCAAGCAACGGATATTCAAACATCCTGAAAGGAGCAATAAAGTCTTTCAATTCTGCCGTGAAAGATGTGGAGGCACGGGTTTTGATCAATACCCTTCTGAATGGAGATCCGCAGGCATTGCTGGAAAATGATGCCGGTTCAATTCCAAGTTTTGTCAGATTTACCGCAAATTCCATAAACTGACGGGCTGTATAATTTGCAACAACGGAATTATCATCTCTTACCAGTGCAAAAGGGCCAGCCCAGGTTGCGGCGGCAATGCTTTGTATGCCCGTATAAAATGCTCCACTTGTTTTGGGTAAAATATTTGCATATCCGTAAACTGCCCCCGAGCCATCGCCATCAAATGCACCTCCCCAGTTAAAAGTAGAAGGAGTTATACTCAATGCTGATTTATGAACCCATATCCTAGCCTGAACCTGTGTTAAAGCGGAACTGCTGAATTCTGCAGTAAAAATAATATCCCCCGGGAGAAGAATATTGCCCGCCCCATCGAATGTCCAGGATGTATGACCGGCATCAGGCCCGTACCCTGTAAAAGTTCGGGTACTCCGGTTATACACAAGATCAGTCTGGTATAATTCAAAATCAAAATACCGGCTGCCCGTTGTATTTTCTATTGAAATGGCACCAAACATCCACAAAGAATCAGTAACATTTGGACCGGCTCTTCTCACATGTGTAAATGCATCCAGTATATCATTTTTATCAGGGATACTCTGTGCAGCCGGGCATGACCATAAGAAGGGCGACATGCCGTTCTTATTGCTTCCTGCAGCAAAAACGGTTGAATCGCTGCCATGATAATCACGGTGAAAAACAGCATCGATCAATAACCTGTTGTTGATGGTACTAAACGGAGGTTGCTTCATTAACCGGGAAAAAGAAAAAGACCTGGATGCCGGGTTGCTTGTATAACCAGCAACAATAGACGCAGCTCCGGAAGTATCAATTACAGCAACTCCGGTACCGGGTAACCCATTACTATACCAGTCATCAACGGCAGGTTGTGCGGCATTGTTATAAAAATTTGAACTGAGATCAGACTCAATACCAAAATTGGCTTTTACTATAGGCGTTGTGATCTGCCCGTTAGCCCGGTTCAACATGCCCGCCATAATTATTAAGAGTAAATATTTTTTCATAGGATTCACTTTATTTAGTGAAATAATATTTTCATTATCTGATCAAAGCGGTATATATTTCTGAAACTACTACTCCACCACTGCCAGACAATACTGCTATAACCCTGTAGTTGATATTGCCGGGCATTACACTTTGATCAGTATATTTATTGATATTGGTATTTGTATTAATGATGATGCCAACAGTATTCCAGTTTGAATACATATCATAGGGGTCTTCATAAGTACTTTCTAAAATAAAATGATCAATCCCTGCATTGGAAATCATACTCCATTGTACGGAATGCCCTTTACCTAATTTGTGTCCACGCACAAAACTGAAAACTACATTTACAGGTTTTGATTCTGAGAGTGTTGTGTGTTGAGGATGTTTTTTTTCAACTGCAAGAACATGCAGGGAACAGCATAAAGTAAAAAACAACATGATGGTTTTCATATTTTAAATTTTAGGTTTTTGAATTTTTATACACTAATATTCAGATCACTGCAATGATCCATTTGACCGGATAATTACCTGTGAATGCGTTTGGTTGGGCTGTTTTAAATACCAGATATAGTTATCTGTATATTTGGCACGAAGCCCGCATTAAATTGTTTTGGATTGTTTCGAAGACAGAATGGATATAAGAATAACTGATTACTGAAAGGAATATTGTTTGAAAACGTTCTTTTATTTTTATTTTTTATAAATAAGGCCTGAAAATTTTCAACATGTTAGGTATAAGAATAAAATGACACCTATAGCTTGCTGATAACCGGTAAGTTCAGAGTGAATAAAATATTATATTTTATAAGTTTGGAATTTGGGATTTACAGAAAATAATTTAAAATTTTAGTCATTTTCTTTTCCAATCATTTTTTGAATAGATGAGAAGAAATTTTCAAAGTGAATTTAAGGGTAAAAGCAAATCTGCTGTTTTCCCCGGGGAGGAATTCAGTTTTATTTTCAAATAGTAGGATTATCCAAATAACCTGACTTGTAAAACAATTTTTGTCTGGAATCTGGTTTTGTTTTCAATTATTAGTATTTGAGCGACATGAAATAGGGAATTATTATCTAAATTGGCGTCCATATCAATTAAATATATAGATTATGCAAATATTTTCTACCCGGATTTTCAAAATTCTCCTGTTGGTCTTAATCCCGGCATTCTTAAATGCACAGGATGCAAATGATTATAATCTGTTATTACGTTCCGGAAAAATTGTTCCTGAAGAAAATATCCGTTTAATAAACAAAAACTCAAAAGAGTTTCAAAATGGTTTATTCGCTGATAATTATTATCTAACACTTCAGTTTTACAAAATCCCTGATAAATTAACCAGGGAAAAGATCAGTGACCTGGGAATAAACCTGTTGGATTATATTCCCCATAATGCTTACACTGCAAGTATCCCGGCAGATTTTGACCTGGCATCTTTTAAATTATTATCCCTGCGTTCTGTAGTATTGTTTACCAGTGATCAAAAGATGCCTAAAGGGTTTGAAGAAAATTCAATTCCTTCACACGCAATCCTAGTACCAGGATATGCAGATGTTAATATGATCAGTTATGAAAAAATGGAAGCAGGTAAGATATTTACTTCACTCAAAAATATTCATGCAATTATTCTGGAAGACAATCAGCTGTTCAGGTCTTTTAAGTTACGTATTCCCATAAACGAAATTAAAAGTCTTGCCGCTTTGCCCTTTGTTCAATGGGTTGAACCTATTGAAGCTCCCGATCAGGCGGAAAACCTCCCGGGAAGAACGTTACACAGAGTGAATATACTGAATGACGGCATACGCAATCTGAAAGGAGATGGTATTAATGTGGGCATCTGGGATGCAGGTGAAATAAGTCCGCATATTGATTTTTCACCAGCAGGCCGTTTAACACAAATGGAATTCAGCAGTGCACAACAGCATTCAACACATTGTTCCGGAACAGTTTTAGGCAGAGGTATATTGAACCCGGTTGCAAGAGGAATGGCACCCAATGCAAAACTATATTCCTGGAATTATAATGGTAATATTCAAACGGAAATGGCAGCAGGGATTGTTGCACAAAACCTGCATATAAGTACCCATTCATACGGATCAGGAACCACACCTACCTGTAACCTGGCTACGGATCCTTTACTTGCTTATAGCAGCAGAAGCAGGGAAACTGATATCAATCTGAATGATTTTCCATCACATCTGCATGTACATTCAGCGGGTAATTCCGGATCATCTTGTACGGGAGGATTTTATACCATCACCGGAAGTGGTAAATCTGCGAAAAATAACCTGGTGGTTGCCAACATAACATCCCTCGAAGCAATTGCGGGTTCCAGCAGCAGCGGACCGGTTACTGATGGAAGGATCAAACCTGAAATATCGGCCATGGGAACAAGTGTATTTTCCACTTCTACTCCATTGAATGCATATGCAACTTTGAGTGGTACTTCTATGGCTACTCCTGGAGTTGCTGGAACTGCAGCTTTGTTATATCAACGGTACAAACAATTAAATGCAGCAGCAAATCCCTCATCAGCACTCATCAAGAATATTATTTGTAACGGTGCTGATGACCTGGGGAATGCTGGCCCGGATTATCGATTTGGTTATGGAAGGATCAATGCATTAAATGCTGTAAAATTTCTGGAGGAAAACAGATTTTTAGTAAATACAGTTGCAAATGCATTGACAAATGATAAGTTGATCGTTATACCGGCAAATGCAGTGAAACTAAAAGTGATGTTAACCTGGAATGATCCTGCAGGTGCAACCAATGCCGATCCTGCATTGGTTAATAATCTGGATCTTTCTGTAATCAGCACATCAGGCACTACTTTACCCTGGAAATTAAATCCAACTACGCCAGCTGCATTGGCTACCAGAGGATTGGATGTGATCAGTAATATTGAACAGGTAACCATAGACAATCCTGCAGCAGGTTCATATACATTAAGAGTTAACGGGTTATCTGTACCGGTAGGAACATCACAGGAATATTCACTAACCTGGTCGGTGAGTGTTCCGCATATAGAGATCATTTATCCGAATGGAGGTGAATCATTTAATCCGGGTAGTTCAGAAATAATTACCTGGGACAAAGCTGCTGTAACCGGAACGCAAACTGTTGAATATTCACTGAATAACGGTACCAACTGGACGACAATCGGAACTGTGGCTGCCACAGTAACCAGATTAGCCTGGACAATACCTGTTGCAAATACTTCACAAGCACTGATCAGAGTTACCAGTGGGTCATTAACAGATGTCAGTGATGCGAACTTTAAAATTTTGGGAACAGCAACCGGATTTGCGGGTAATGGAAACAGTTGTACTGCCGGTAATATAAACTTTAACTGGACAGCTACCACAAATGCCACACACTATGATATTCTCATGCTGAATACAACAACAGGTGATTTTGATATTTTGGCGAACAATATTTCCGGAACAACTTATCTGGCCAGCGGATTAACTGCCGGAACCAGTTATTGGTTCAGTATCATCGCAAAAAACAATACAACCGGATCTGTTGCCAACAGATCAAATGCCATCAATGTAACAGCATCGGTTGGTGGCGGAGGATTACCAGCCATTGGTACCATTTCCGGCCAATCGAATATCTGTGGTGCTTTGCAAAATGTACCTTATACTGTTCCTTTGGTTACCGGTGCCGTTTCATATACATGGGCAGTACCGGCAGGAACATCTATCGTTTCGGGCCAGGGAACAAATAACATTACGGTGAGCTATACTGTAGGCAGCAGCAGTGGAAATATTTCTGTATTTGCCAGTTCGGCTACCTGCCAAACCACAACAAGTAATCTGGCAATAACAATTGGCAGTACTGCAGTTTTGGCGCCAGTGAGCGGAGGAAATCAAACACAAAATCAATGTCCCCCAACTCCGATTACAACACTAACAGCTACAGCTTCTGTACCTTCAGGACATACTTTATCTTGGTACGATGCAGCTACAGGGGGCATTTTAGTAACCAATCCATTTTTAAGCAGTATCGGTACCAAAACTTACTATGCATCTAGTACAGAAAATACAACCGGGTGTGTGAGTCAGACCAGAACAGCTGTAACACTTACCATTAATTCGGCCCCGCCTGCAACAGTTACCGTTGTTGGTGCAACAACATTTTGCAGTGGTGGAAATGTCGTCTTAACTGCAAACAGTGGTTCTGCATATTTATGGAGTAATGGTTCATCATCACAAAGCATTACCGTATCCGATCCGGGGTCATATACAGTAGCTGTAAGCCAGACAGGTGGATGTACACTTACATCTGCAGCGGTTAATGTTACAGTAAATCCATTGCCTGCTGCAATAATTACTGCGAGTGGACCAACAAGTTTTTGTGATGGAAACAATGTTACATTAACGGCTTCAACCGGTACGGGATGGGTTTGGAAAAACGGAGCAAATACCATCGCAAATACCCAATCGGTCAATGTAAGTACTGCGGGTACATATTCCGTAACGGTAACCAATGCCAGCGGATGTACCGCTTCTTCATCTGCTACAGATATTATGGTAAGCCCCAATCCTACTGTAACATTATCAGCAGCTCCTTATACAAGTTTATATCCCGGATTAAAGACAACATTAACTGCATCCGTAACTCCTCCGGGAATTTATGTTTACAACTGGTTTAAGAATGGAAATGCGGTCGTTGGCACAGGAAATACCCGGTTGATTGATATCAGTGACCTGGGAACGTATTCGGTAACAGTAACCAATACATCCGGACTGGCATGTTCAAATTCATCTGATGCCATACAATTGACTGATTCGGCAACCAATTATTTGTTTATATATCCTAGTCCGAATACAGGGGTCTTCCAGGTAAATTATTATACATTGAATGCAGCCCCTTATACTTTATCTATTTTTGATTCAAAAGGGTCGTTGGTTTATAAAAAAGCTTACAATCTTACTAATCCTTATCAGAGAATGGATGTTGATCTGAGAAGAAATGGAAAGGCAGTGTACCAGGTAGTACTGCATGATCAGCAAGGGAAAAAACTTGCAACCGGAAGGGTTGTGGTTCTTTAATAAAAGTATTTATAAAAAAAAGGTTAAATGGGTAACGCTGTTTAACCTTTTTTTTATGCTGCAAATTTTGAAACTCAATCCTGAATTTTATTAGGTTCTAAAACAAATTTGCTGTATATTATTATCAGCAAATATTTTTTTTAATCAAAACAAATTTTATGTCAATAGTTAAAGTAATAGAGGTGATTGCCTCCTCCAGTAAAAGTGTCGATGATGCTATACAGGTAGCCGTAACCGAATGTGCTAAAACAGTCAGGAATATAGATTCTGTTTATGTAAAAGACATCAAGGCACATGTAAAAGATAACAAAGTAAGTTCTTACGGTGTGATCTGTAAAGTATCCTTCCGGGTGGATTGACGCTTATTCCATCACTTCATAAATAACCAGCGGAGTTGACTTATTTTTAAGAGTTACCTCCCCTACTTTTGTGCATTTGAATGATTCTTTTATTTTTTCATAAGCAGATTCACTGATGCAAATTTGCCCTTGTTTTGCGGCAGACTGTAATCGTTGGGCAGTATTTACCGTATCGCCGATAACGGTATAATCGAGGCGTCGGAGGCTTGATGAACCGATATTTCCTGAGATCATATCACCACAGTTGATACCAATGGAAACCTTGGGAGTGAAATTTACATTCCCGGATAGTTCTGGCAGTGCATTGATTTTTTTTCTAACAGCAAGGCTTGCATCAATGGCCCTGTCGAGGTGAAATTCATCGCGGAATACAGCCATTACTGCATCTCCGATAAACTTATCAATGTACCCACCCTGTTCAATGATCTCTTTTACGATCACATCAAAATAATCATTCAGCAATTTAACCACCATATCGGGTGATTCTTTTTCGCTGATGGAAGTGAAACTGCAAATATCAAAAAATACTACAGAAGCATTAATGTTCTCATTCTGCATCAGGGAGGCTTCAAATTCATGGCTGCCCATAAAATTCAATACGGTTTCATCCACATACATTTTAAGATTATTATTTTCTTTGATGGCCAGCATGGTTTTACGCATCTGCAGAACGTGCCTGATGGTTTTTTCCATGGTCAGCTCGAGGTCATCAAAATTTACAGGCTTTGTAATGAAATCAAAAGCACCGCGGTTCATGGCGGTGCGGATATTCTCCATATCTCCATAAGCAGAAACCATGACAGACTTTAATAAACTGTTTTGTTCATTTAATTTTGTAAGCAGGGTGAGTCCATCCATTTCGGGCATATTGATATCACTTAAAATAATATCCACATCCTCGTGTTCCTTTAGTTGTTCCAATGCATGTTTGCCATTGTTCGCAAAAATAAATTCATATTGATGCTCCCTTATTTTTTGCCTGAATTTCTGTTTTATCAATACTTCCAGATCCGTTTCATCATCTACCACTAATATTTTGGCCATTATTTTTTTATTTTTAATTTTTCTTTTAACAATGTAAAATCAACCGGTTTTGTAAGAAAATCATCTGCTCCCAGTTTTTTGGCGGTATTGTAATTCTCTTCGTCGCCATAAGCAGTGATCATCATAACAATGGGTGGTGGCTCATGGAATTTCTGTTTGATGTGCTCCAGCAGATCCAGCCCGCTCATACCGGGCATATTGATATCAGACAAAATTAAAACGGCCTCATGCTTATGTAGTCCCAAATAAGTCAATGCGTCTTCGCCAGAGAATGCAAAAACAAATTCCATTTCCGCATTTTTAATTTCCTTTCTGAATCGTTGTTCAAAAAGCGTTTTAACATCCTGTTCATCATCTACAACTAATATCTTCATCGTTTTCTTATTTGGCTTAATTTAATGAATTTAAGGTTTAAATGGGTAAAATAATTATAAACGCAGCACCTTTTCCCTCTTCGGATTCAACTTTCAATTCTCCCATATGCCCTTTGGTTATGATATCATAACTCATGCTAAGCCCTAAACCAGTGCCTTTTCCGGTTGGTTTGGTAGTGAAGAAGGGTTGAAATATCTTGTCCATAACATTTTGGGGAATGCCATTGCCATTGTCTTTCACCGTTAGCTCCAGATTTCCATTTTTCTTTTTTGTACTTATTGTTATTGTTGGCTCGTAATTCAATATACCGGATTTCTTTTTTTCATCCACCACATAAAATGCGTTGGTAATTAAATTCAGAATAACTCTGCCGATATCCTGTGGAATGATATTGACTTTTTCCAGTTCTACTTCAAAGTCTGTTTTCATCGTAGCATTGAATGATTTGTCTTTTGCACGCAATCCGTGATATGCCAATCGCAAGTATTCATCTGCCAATGCATTGATATCCGTTGGTTCTTTTATACCGTTGCTGCTTCGGCTGTGTTGTAACATTCCTTTTACAATAGCATCGGCACGTTTACCGTGAAAGATGATCTTTTGTTCGTTATCATCAATGTCTTTGGCAATGACTAATGCTTCATTCATATTTCCATTGGCCAACTCCTCTTTCATTTCTGTGATGAGTTCGCTGTTCACTTCCGAAAAATTATTCACAAAATTCAGCGGATTTTGTATTTCATGGGCTATGCCTGCAGTGAGTTCACCCAGGCTGGCCATTTTTTCGGATTGGATGAGTTGCGACTGTGTAGTCTTCAGTTCTTTATAGGCTTTCTCAATTTCCTTTGCCTGTGCCAGTTCCTTTTGCTGCGTTCTTTCCCTTTCTTTTTTTACGATATAATATTTCTGGTATTTGTAAATAAGATAACCCAACAGGATAACTAACAAAGCATATAAACTGTAAGCCCACCAGGTTTTCCACCAGGGAGGAGAAATGATAATGGATAGCGTTTTTTCCGTTACCGTACCTTCGCTGTTGATAGCTCTTACACGAAGTGTATAACGGCCGGGAGGAACATTGAAAAAGGATGCTTTGTGATCGGTTCCCAGGTTATTCCAGTTATTGTCAAAATTTTCCAGTTGATACTGGTATTTGATGGCTCCAGCAGAATTATAATTGACCGCAACAAATTCAACCGAAAATGAATTTTGAGTATAGGAGAGATTTATTTTTTCCGTTTTCCAGATAGGGTCTGAAAGAATTTCGCCATCGCCTGGAAATATCTCTTTGCCTCCTATAGTGAGTTGCGAAAAATTCAACAATGGTGCCGGGCTGCTTACATTAATTTCTTCTGGTTTAAACATATAGTAGCCATTACTGCCACCGATAATCAAACGCCCATCAGCTGCCTTGTAGTTATTTAGCCAGTTCCAGTTGGAGGATAAAATACCATAATCGGCACTAAACATTTGAATGTGTTTCCGGTTGGCACTTATTTTGAGAATGGCATTAGAAGTAGTTATCCAAAGATTATGCTGGTTGTCTTCCAGCATATTTAGTATCATATCTATACCCATGGAAAAAAGCGGCGAAGTAAATTGAACAAACTTGTCTTTAGGCTCATCATATTGAAACAACCCTGCGTCTGTACCTGCCCATATTGTACCTTTTGCATCAGCCAACACTGCTCTCACATTGTAATCTTTCAGATAGCGCCTGAACGAATTACTATCGCTGATAAACTTATCCACGCCTCCAATATTGGCAAACCAGAGATTATTCTTTTTATCTTTGGTTATACTATAAACGGTATTACCGCTGATTCCTGTAGCATTGTCTTTATTGAAACGATAAACATTGAAATTAAAGGTAGAACGATCAACCCTTGCCAAACCTCTTTCACCGCCCAGCCACAGGTAGCGATCATTCTCAATAAAAATAGTGTGAATGGAATCCATGGTGCCGCCAGGGGTTGCATTGTGGGGTTTAATATGCGTAAATTTTTCTGTTGCAGGGTCAAACAGATCAAGCCCACCCTCATGAGCACCAATGTATAATTTGCCATGCTCATCAGCCAGTATAGCAACAACAGAATTATGATTCAGACTATTGACATCTTTCACATCATGTTTCCAGATTTTAAAAGTGTTTGTAGTAAGGTCCTTACGTACAAGGCCAGAGTCGGTGCCGAACCAGAGTATGTTAGCATTGGGCTCCAAATGAAATGCATTAACCGCATTTTTGTTTGGAAAGTAGGGAATCGTTTTTCTACCATAAGATGCCATGTAAATATTGCCGGAGCGGCTGGTTATCCATGTTGAACTATCTGCTGCTATGAGGACCCGAATAGCACCTTCGTCTTTAAAACCCGAAAGCGTATCTTTTTCAAAAGGGGAATTAATTTTATTGACTTTTGATAATCCGAAATGATAGGTTTGATTTGCCGTTGGGTCGTACCAGTTAATACCATTTTCAAATGATCCGATCCATATTTTCCCGGCATGGTCTTCTGTTATAAAACTGATCCAATCTGTGCTGTCGGTTTTACTGATCGGTGGTCTGCTCAATTTTCCGGGCTGTAAAGGATCATACAGGTGCCGTGTAAATTTCCCGGTTTTTCTGTCGAGTGTGTGTAATCCATTGCTATTCGTTCCTACCCAAAAACGGCCCCGGCTATCTTCAAAAATTGCGGTAACGGTAGCATTGATCAGGCTTTCGGGGTTTGATAGATCGGCTTTATAAAAAGTTTGTTTGCCGGTAGACGGATCAAGACGGATGAGCCCGTCATCTTCACCGGCTGTTCCTATAAAAAATTTGCCGGAACTAAACCAGATGATACCTTTTTTATCTTCGTACACGGTAAATACAGGGGAGCCCTTCGCCGGTTTATCATTTATTAATTTTTGAATATGGTTGAATTTGCCGGTTTTGCTATCGAAGAGCTGCAATCCTTCACTTGTGCCAATCCAGAGTTTACCGGTATGATCTGTCATAACACGTATAACAGTATCTGAATTAAGGCTGTTGGCATCCGCTTTATTGTGCCTGAAGTTTGTAAAAGTATTGGTAACAGGGGAAAACCTGTCGAGGCCATTGCCATAGTGAGCTATCCATATATTACCAGAATGATCCACTGCCATTGAAACCATTAAATTACTGGCAGGAGAATTTGGTTTTTCCGGATCATGTCTGAACGTTTTAAAATCTTTGCCATCGAATCGTACCAATCCCTTTGTAAAACTGCTAAACCAGATATATCCCTGCTGATCCTGGGTAAATCCAAAAGCGGGACCAAAGTGGTTTATTTTTTCGCTGACCTGTAAATTAAATTCTGGTTGCTGTGCAAATGCATGCTCACTAATAGCAACCATCATTAAAAAGGCTAATAAAATATTTTTCATACTTAATTTTCTTATGCGGGTAAATGAATGATAAATGTTGTTCCTTGTCCTTCCTTCGTTTCCACCCTCAATTCTCCGCCATGTGTTTTTACAATATCGTAACTCGTCTGAATCACTGATTTAAATGGATTTAAGGATTGCACAGATTTCATTTTCATAGAACAAGTCTTTTAAAGGTTAAGCTTTTACTTCCAAAGTTGATTAACAGACCAACTTCCAACTTGTATGCTTTCAAATAATTCAATACTTGTGCAAGATGCACATCTTCAACTTCGATGATTGCTTTCAGTTCTACTAAAACTTTTCCTGCCACAACAAAATCTGCTCTTCTGGTTCCAATAGGTTCCTGCAGTTCTTTATAAAATATTTCCTGTTCAATTTCACGGGAAAATTCAAGCCCAGCTTGAGATAATTCCCAAGCTAAAGCTCTTTGATAAATTACTTCCTGAAATCCCTGCCTTTGCCGGCAGGCAGGCATTTCCAAGAAATTTGTGAACCTCAAAGGATGCCCCGATAATTTTTTCGGTTATGTCTTTATATTTTAATTCTACCATTTTTTAATCCGTTATATCTTTTAATCCTATTAATCCGTGATTCAGACAACAAGTAATTGAATAATAAATGTGGATCCTTCACTTTCCTTCGTCTGCACACTTAGCTCTCCGCCATGTGCTTTTACAATATCATAACTTAAAGATAAACCTAAACCCGTTCCCTGCCCGGTAGGTTTTGTGGTGAAGAAGGGTTGAAATATTTTATCTAAATTTTTTTGAGGTATGCCGTTGCCGTTGTCTTTTACACTGATCAAAACTTTATCCTCCACTTTTTTTGTGCTTACCGAAACAGTTGGTTCGTAAGGAACTCCCCCTTCAGGGGGTTGGGGGGCTGTCTTCTTTTCATCCACTACATAAAAGGCATTGGTAATTAAATTTAAAATAACCCTGCCGATATCCTGCGGAATGATATTGATGTTACCGATGCTTTCATCAAAGTCAGTTTTCAAGGTTGCATTAAAGGATTTGTCTTTTGCCCTCAATCCATGATAAGCCAACCGTAAATATTCATCAGCCAGTTTATTGATATCCGTTGGTTCTTTTATTGCATTGTTTGTGCTGCGGCTGTGTTGCAACATGCCTTTTACAATGGCATCTGCTCTCTTACCATGGTGGTTTATTTTTTCCAGGTTTTGTTTTACATCATGCAGAATTTTTTTTACTTCTTCCATATTTCCTTTGGCCATTTCTTCCATCATTTCATCGAGCAGTTCGTTACTTACTTCACTGAAATTGTTGACGAAGTTTAACGGGTTTTGAATTTCATGAGCGAT
>JBBKWV010000017.1:0-7210 GCA_037969135.1 Ferruginibacter sp. | reverse complement strand
CATGGTTCTGCAAAAAATTCATAATTCATAATTCATAATTCAAAATTTATTACGATGGCAGAAACAAAATCAATTTCAGAATCAACTGAGATCATTCAAAATAACCAGGATTATACTTTATTCAGCTGGAGCAAACAAAAGGGTACATCTCCCATAGCCGTTAAATATGCCGAAGGAGTTTACCTCTATGATTATGATGATAAAAAGATCATCGATTTTTCTTCCGGATTGATGAACGTAAATATCGGCCATGGCAATCAGCGTATAACCGATGCTGTTGTAAAACAGATGCAGGAAGTAGCTTATGTTACTCCGAGTTGTGTTACCAAAGTTCGCGGAGAATTGGGAAAGAAACTGGCAGAGATTTGCCCGGGCGATCTGAATAAAGCATTCTTTACTTTGTGTGGAGCTACTTCCATAGAAAATGGAATTAAACTTGCCAGATTATATACCGGCAGGCATAAGATACTGAGCCGCTATCAATCTTATCATGGTGCTTCCATTGGTGCCATAACAGCCAGCGGTGATCCAAGAAGATTGCCGGTAGATTCACAAGAGGCACCTAACTTCAAACATTTCGACCTGCCTTATTTATACCGTTGGGAATACGGAGAAGAAAATTTATTAAAGGAATCTGTTGCCCAACTGGAACGCATGGTCGCTTATGAAGGGCCGGGAAATATTGCTGCCATTTTGCTGGAAGGAGAATCAGGATCTTCGGGTTGTTTACAATACCCTGTTGGATATTTAAAAGCGGTAAGAGAGATCTGTGATAAAAATGGTATCCTGCTTATCATGGATGAAGTGATGAGTGGTTTCGGCCGTACCGGTAAATGGTTCGGTTTTCAAAATCACGGGATCATACCCGATATGATCTGTATGGCCAAAGGGCTTACCTGTGGATACCTGCCATTCGGATGCCTGATGGTTTCTGATAAGATCGCTGCAAAGTATGATGATACGGTATTGGCGCTGGGTCTTACTTATTCTGCTCACCCGGTAAGTTGTGCAGCAGCTTTGGAAACATTAAAGATATATGAAGACGAGAACCTGATTGAAAATGCTGTTGAAATGGGTAAATATGTGGAAGAACAGGTAGAACTGCTAAAACAAAAACATCCGTCGATCGGCAATTTCAGAACAACAGGTTTACTGGGATGTATTGAACTGGTAAAGAACAGGGATACAAAAGAACCCATGGCACCATTCAATGCAAAACCGGATGAAATGGTTGTGATGAATAAAGTTGCAGCTAAAATAAAAGAACTGGGTATGTACACATTTGTGCGTTGGAGTTATATATTTATCGCACCACCATTGTGTATCACAAAAGAGCAGATCGATGAAGGTCTTGCTATTATCAGCGAAGCGATAATAATTGCAGATGAAAATGTGATCTAGAATTATGAGTGATGAAATATGAATGTTTAATAAGCCTGATTCATAATTCATAATTAACCATATGACCCAAACCATAACTGACAGTTCTCTTTATAACAAAGACCTTGCGCCCATCCCGCAAAACAAGCGAACATGGGGCACCTGGAACTATGCGGCCCTGTGGATCAGCATGAGCTTATGTATCCCTACTTATATGCTTGCCAGTTCCCTGATAGAAGGCGGTATGAACTGGTGGCAATCCATTCTGACCATTTTTTTGGGTAACACGGTCGTGTTGATTCCCATGATATTGAATGGTCATGCCGGTGCTAAATATGGTATTCCATTTCCCGTTTTTGCCCGTGCCAGTTTTGGAACAAAAGGTGCAAATATTCCGGCAATACTCCGTGCCATTGTTGCATGCGGCTGGTTTGGTATTCAGGCATGGATCGGTGGTTATTCCATTTACCTCATGATCAATATCTGGTGGCCTGCACTGGGCGAATTGCCACAGATATTTCCAGAGGCAGTTGGATTACAAACAGGACCGGCAATTTGCTTTTTTATATTCTGGCTGCTGAATATGTTTGTTGTTTACCTTGGAGTGGATAGTATCAGAAAGTTATTGGTTTTCAAAGCATTTTTTCTTCCAATAGCAGCATTGGCTTTGCTGGTTTGGGCAATCAAAGCAGGAAATGGTTTGGGGCCGATTTTAGATCAGCCATCAAAATTTACGAACTCAGCATCCTTCTTTCATTATTTTTTTCCGGCACTAACGGGTATGGTTGGCTTCTGGGCAACATTGTCATTAAATATCCCGGATTTTACCCGTTATGCAAAAAGCCAGAAGGCACAGATAAACGGGCAGATCATCGGACTTCCTCCATCCATGACATTGTTTTCTTTCATTGGCGTGGTTGTTACTTCTGCCACCGTTATTATTTATGGCGAAACGATCTGGGACCCGTTAGTATTGGCAGGAAAATTTGATAATAAAATATTGGTAAGTATTGCCATGATCGCTGTTGCCATATCAACACTGGCGACAAATATTGCCGCCAATATTGTGAGCCCGGCAAATGATTTTGCAAACTTATCACCTAAAAAAATTAACTTTAGAACGGGCGGATATATTACCGGAATATTGGGTATCCTGATATTTCCCTGGAAGTTGATTGCCGATCCCAATGGATATATTTTTACCTGGCTGATTGCCTATTCCAGTTTGCTGGGGCCGGTTGGTGGTATCCTGATTGCAGATTATTATTTTATCCGTAAACAACAACTCGAAGTGGATGATTTATATAAGCATGATGGCCGGTATGGTTTTAAAAATGGGTTCAATATTGCAGCAGTGATCGCTTTGCTGTTGGGTATTTTACCAAATGTGCCGGGATTTTTGTTGCAGGTGAAATTAATTTCAGCAACAGCATTTCCAGGTTGGATATCTGACCTTTATCATTATGCCTGGTTTGTTGGTTTTTTTGTAAGTGGAATAGTATACTGGATATGGATGAAGCAAATAAAATAATTAGTTTAAAAATGAATCTTTTAAGTTGAACAGGTAAGCACAATTAAAATTCAACATAGCAAATTCAAAATATTAAAAAATGAGTGTTCTAATTAAAAACGGAAGAATAATAACAGCCTCAGATGATTATATCGCAGATATATTTATTGAAGGAGAATCAGTGTCTGCTATCGGAAAAAATTTAACCATGAAAGCGGATAAGGAAATTGACGCAGCAGGAAAACTGGTTATACCCGGCGGAATTGATCCGCACGTGCACCTGGATATGCCCTTTATGGGAACTTTTTCCAGCGATAATTATGAAAGCGGAACACGTGCTGCCTTGTATGGCGGAACCACTATGGTCATAGATTTTATTTTACAGAAACAAGGAAACTCATTGCACGATGCGTTGAAAGAATGGCGCTCCCGTTCCGATAATAATTGTGTGGGTGATTACAGTTTTCACATGGCAGTTACAGATTTTAATGAAGAAACCAAAAAGGAAATAAAGGATTTTATAGAAAAAGAAGGAATCACTTCTTTTAAAACATTCATGGCATACAAAGGCGCATTGATGATCGATGACCGGCAGATGATCGGCCTTATGGAAGAAGTTAAAAAGCATGGAGGTCTTATCAATGTGCATGCAACGAATGGCGACATGATCGACTACCTCATTCAGAAACACAGGGAAGAAGGAAAATTGTCGCCGCTTTATCATTACTTATCCCAACCGGAGGTTACAGAAGCCGAAGCAAGCGAACGCTTTGTTGACATGACAAATTATACGGGTTGCCCGGGATATATTGTTCACCTTACCTGTGAGGGCGCTTTGAATGCAGTACGCAATGCAACAAAAAGAAATCAAAAAATATTTGTTGAAACATGTATACAGTACCTGTTACTCGATGCATCTTTATATGAGCAAAATTTTGAAGGCGCCAAATGGGTGATGAGTCCGCCATTACGGGAAAAGAAAGACCAGGAAACCTTGTGGGCAGGTATCAACCAGGGCCTTGTAAATGTAGTTGCCACAGACCATTGTCCATTTAAATGGGAACAGAAACTGATGGGTAAAGAAGATTTCTCTAAAATACCAAACGGGCATCCTGCCATTGAAAACCGCATGGAGTTGTTGTTCAGTGAAGGAGTGAGTAAAGGAAAAATCACCCTTAACAAATATGTGGAAGTAGCTTGTACAAACCCTGCTAAAATATTCGGCATGTTTCCCCAAAAAGGAACTATTGCTGTTGGCAGTGATGCAGATATTGTAATATTTGATCCATATGAAAAACATACACTTTCAGTAAAAACACATCACATGAATGTAGATTACAGCGGATATGAAGGTTGGGAGCTGACAGGAAAGGTGAAAACCGTTTTATTACGCGGGCAGGTTGCCATTGAGGATAATAAATGTTTGCTTGAGAAAGGATATGGGAAATTTATAAAAAGAAGTAAGGTTTCACAAGTAATATAAATTATTTTGAATGTTGAATGTTGAATTTTAAATTGTTAGGATTCAGTTTCATTCAAAATTTAAAATTCAAAATTTAAAATAGTAATTAATGTCAAGAATAATCAGATCAGGTCTCATTCAAATGTCGCTTCCGAAAACAGAGGGCGAAGGAACCATCGACGAGATCGTGGAAGCCATGTTTCAGAAACACCTTCCCTTAATTGATGAAGCCGGTAAAAAAGGCGTACAGATCCTCTGTCTGCAGGAAATTTTCAATACCCCTTATTTTTGCCCGGGGCAGGATAAGAAATGGTATGCTTCTGCGGAATCTGTTCCTGGTCCAACAACAGAACGCCTGGCCGTGTACGCAAAAAAATACAGCATGGTGATCATCGTGCCTATTTATGAAAAAGAACAAGCTGGCTTTTTATACAATACGGCAGCTGTGATAGATGCAGACGGAACCTATCTTGGTAAGTATCGCAAAAATCATATTCCGCATACATCCGGTTTCTGGGAAAAGTTTTTCTTTAAACCTGGAAACCTCGGCTATCCGGTGTTTCAAACGAAATATGCCAAAGTGGGCGTATACATTTGTTACGACCGTCACTTTCCGGATGGGGCAAGATGCCTTGGATTAAATGGTGCCGAAATTGTGTACAATCCTTCTGCAACCGTTGCGGGTTTATCGCAATATTTATGGAAGCTGGAACAACCAGCACACGCAGCAGCCAATGGTTATTTTATGGGTTGTATCAACCGGGTGGGTGAAGAGAAACCCTGGAACCTGGGGAAGTTTTATGGTTCTTCTTATTTCGTAGATCCACGCGGACAAATATTTGCTCAGGCATCTGAAGATAAAGATGAGTTGCTTGTGGCAGACTTTGACCTCGATATGATTGAAGAGGTAAGAAACACCTGGCAATTCTTCCGCGACAGAAGGCCCGAGACTTATGGTAAACTAACTGAACTTTAAATTTATGTTGATTGTTGAATCCGGGGATTCAATTAACATTCAGCATTCAATATTTTAATTAATTAAACATGTCTATACAAAACAATCGCTTAACAAAGAGTGACTACGACCAGAATTTTTCTGATATTCATCCTCCATTCGAAACAAAGGATGCAGCATTGGTTGAAGCAAACAGATGCCTGTTTTGTTATGATGCACCCTGCATGAAAAGTTGCCCAACGAGCATTGATGTTCCCAAATTCATCAGGCAGATCACAACCGAGAATATCAAGGGATCAGCACATACCATTTTTGTTTCAAATATCATGGGTGCCGGTTGCAGCAAGGTTTGCCCGGTAGAAAAATTATGCGAAGGGGCTTGCGTATTTAACCTCATGGAAGAAGTGCCAATCTCCATTGCAAAACTGCAGCGTTATTCAACAGAAAAAGCATTGGAAAATAACTGGCAGTTATTTAAACGCAAAGAAAGTAACGGAAAAAAAGTGGCGATAGTTGGAGCAGGTCCTGCAGGATTAAGTTGTGCGCATGTTTTGGCAAGAGAAGGAACAGATGTAACCATTTATGAAAAAGAACAGAAAGGCGGCGGATTGATGACATACGGAATAGCAGCGTATAAAGTAACCCCAGAGTTTTGCAAAGACGAAGTTGATTATATCCTGTCAATCGGCGGTATAGAAATAAAATACAACCAGGAACTTGGAAAAAATATAATGCTGGAAGAACTGCAAAAAAATTATGATGCTGTTTATTTAGGATTTGGTGTAGGACTGGCACGGCAACTCGAAATTCCGGGGGAAGAACTGGAAGGGGTAGTTGATGCAATCAGTTTTATTTATGATATCCGGAGTAAAGGATTTAGTTCAGTGCCTGTTGGTGATAAAGTTGCAGTGATCGGAATGGGCATGACAGCCATTGATGCGGCAACACAGGCCAAGCGATTGGGAGCAAAAGAAGTAACCATGCTTTACCGCAGAACCAAAGAAGAAATGCCCTGCACGCAGGTTGAGTTGGATATTGCCATGTTGGATGGCTGTGAGATCATCTGGCTTGCTGCCCCAAAGGAAGCGATTGGAGAAAATGGAAAACTGACCGCTTTAAAAGCAGAGATCATGAAACTCGGTGATCCGGATGCAAGTGGCCGCAGATCTCCGGTACCAACTGGCGAAGAATTTACGATGGAAGTGGATATGGTCATCAAAGCAGCCGGACAAATGCCTTTTGAGACAATGGTAGCTGATAGTAAGATTGAAAATAAAAACGGAAAAGTTGTATTGAAAGATAAAGCAGCAACAAATATAACAGGCGTTTTTGCAGGAGGTGATTGTGTGAATGGTGGAAAAGAAGTAGTGGATGCGGTGCAGGCTGGTAAAGAGGGAGCGGCGGCGATCTTAAAATATTTAAATCAATAATATTTTTTTGAATGTTAAATTTTAAATGTTGAATGAAAACGGAGAATAAAATATTGGATTTGACATTTGGTTTTTCATTACAAATAATTTCAGTATACAAAATAATGATTGATAAAAAGGAGTTTGTACTTTCAAAACAATTATTAAGAAGCGGTACAAGCATTGGAGCCAATGTGGAAGAGGCAACAGCGGCTCAATCAAAGAGAGATTTTATTTCAAAAATGTCAATTGCTTCAAAAGAGGCCCGGGAAACAAGATATTGGCTTAAACTTTTGGAAAAAAGTAAATTAGTAGAAATTGATTTTTCATCTTATCTCACTAATGTCGAAGGCATAATTAATATTTTAACAAAAATTGTAAAAACCAGTCAGGAATCGCTGCAGAAATAATTCAACATATAAAATTCAAAATTTAAAATAATGGCATCATTACATTCAAATTTTCTGGGCATCAAATCTCCCAACCCATTCTGG
>JBBKWV010000016.1:0-8754 GCA_037969135.1 Ferruginibacter sp. | reverse complement strand
TGTTGTTCACAGCGAGTACCAGTGTCGCCACAGAATCACAACCCGAAGTGCTGACCAGTGTTACCGCATATGTTCCTGCTAAAGGATAAGTTTGTCCGTTCCATGAGTAAGGCAACTGGTTGGAACAGATCGATGTGTTTGTTGAACTACTGAGTGTATTGTTCACCGTGAGAATCAGTGTCGCCACTGAATCACATCCTGCAGAACTGATCAGTGTTACGGCATAAGTTCCTGCTGCGTTATAAGTTTGTCCGTTCCATGAGTAAGGCAATTGGTTGGAACAGATCGCTGTGTTAGTTGTACTTGTCAGTGTGTTGTTCACAGCGAGTACCAGTGTCGCCACAGAATCACAACCCGAAGTGCTGACCAGTGTTACCGCATATGTTCCTGCTAAAGGATAAGTTTGTCCGTTCCATGAGTAAGGCAACTGACTGGAACATATCGCTGTGTTAGTTGTGCTGGTATTATTTGGCTTTATGGAAAGATTGATGGTAGCTACGGAATCACATCCTGATGAACTGATCAGTGTTACCGAATAAGTTCCAGCCGCAGGATAAGTTTGTCCGTTCCATGAGTAAGGCAATTGGTTGGAACAGATCGCTGTGTTTGTTGAACTACTGAGTGTATTGTTCACCGTGAGAATCAGTGTCGCCACTGAATCACATCCTGAAGAGCTGATCAATGTTACTGCATAGGTTCCTGCTGCGGGATATGTTTGACCGTTCCATGAATAAGGCAATTGACTGGAGCAGATCGTTGTGTTTGTTGTGCTGGTCAGCGTATTGTTCACCGTGAGAATCAATGTCGCTACTGAATCACAACCTGAAGAGCTAATCAATGTAACCGCATAAGTTCCAGCTGTGGGATATATTTGACCATTCCATGAATATGGTAATTGACTGGAGCAGATCGCTGTATTTGTAGTGCTTGTCAAAGTATTGTTGACCGTGAGTACCAGTGTAGCCACCGAATCACAACCTGAAGAACTGATCAATGTAACCGCATAAGTTCCAGTAGCTGGATACGATTGTCCGTTCCATGAATAAGGCAATTGGTTAGCACATATCGCTGTGTTGGTTGTACTGGTTGTATTTGGCTTGATGGAAAGATTGATTGTAGTGACAGAATCACAACCTGCATTATTAACCAACGTTACCGAGTAAGTTCCAGCATTTGAATAAGTTTGTCCATTCCATGAATAAGGCAATTGACTGGAGCAGATCGCCGTGATCGTTGTGCTGGTAGTATTTGGTTTTATGGTAAGATTGATGGTCGCCACTGAATCACAACCCGAAGAGCTGATTAGAGTTACCGCATAAGTTCCTGCTGTGTTATAAGTTTGTCCATTCCAGGAGTAAGGCAATTGGTTGGAACATATTGCTGTATTTGTTGTACTGGTTGTATTTGGTTTGATGGTCAGGTTAATGGTCGCCACGGAATCACAACCTGAAGAACTAACCAGTGTAACCGCATAGGTTCCTGCTGTGGCATAAGATTGTCCGTTCCAGGAATAAGGCAACTGGTTGGAACAGATCGTTGTGTTTGTTGTACTGGTCAGCGTATTGTTCACCGTGAGTACCAATGTCGCTACTGAATCACAACCCGAAGAACTGACCAGTGTTACTGCATAAGTTCCAGCTGTTGGATATGTTTGTCCGTTCCATGAGTAAGGCATTTGACTGGAGCAAATCGCAGTGTTTGTTGTACTGGTTGTATTTGGCTTAATTGAAAGAATAATGGTCGCCACTGAATCGCATCCAGCACTATTAACCAACGTTACCGCATAGGTTCCTGCTGAAGCATAAGTTTGTCCGTTCCAGGAATAAGGCAATTGATTAGAGCAGATCACTCTGTTCGTTGTACTGGTTGTACTTGTCCTGATGGTTACATTAATAACAGCTCTGGGACCTTCACATGAACCGTTCGACTGGCTCACATAATAAGAAAAAGTTCCTGCTGTTGATGTGTTCACTGCCGGAGGAGTGCTGCTTCCCGATCCTCCGGTTGCTGTTGTATACCACAAAAGATTTGTTCCTATAGCTGTAAGCGGGGCCGCGGCATTGCCCTGACAATATATAACCGGATTGGTTACAGCTGGAGCTGCAGGAGTTATACCTACCGTTACCGTTACCTGCCTTGTAAGGATAACCGGACAAGTGCCAACACCCGTGGTTGTAACCGTGTACGTAGTAGTTGTTGTTGGAGATGCGGTAACTGTTGCCCCGGTTGTGGAGCTGAGCCCGGTTGCTGGACTCCAGGTATAATTTCCGTCTCCACCGCTGGCTGTGAGATTAACAGCCCCGCCATCACAAATGGTTGCAGGAGAAGGGTTTACAGCCAAAACATTTACCCCTGCCAATGCATCAATTATATAATTGGCAACATCGCCCGCAAAACCATCCACCATTAAATAATAGGTATTGCCTACCACAAGCCCTGTTGCAGTTATCAGGTATGGACCACCCGGGCTGATATTGTTATATCCTCCATGGCAGGTTACGGCACCCGAACCACATCCGCCTGAGTAAAACATCATCTGTATGCCGTCTCCAAAAAGACTGGAAGTAACCCAAACATTAAAAGTGGCCGAAGTTGCCGAAGCAACAAATGAGATGAATGAATTATTTTCTAAAGAAGCCCCTCCAAGACAGGTTGAAAAAGCATTGGTTAACTCTGTCCAGGTATTTACAGTATAAGTTGAGGAAGTACTGCCACAATACCCATTGAAATTACATACTGGTGTTGCTGTTGCACATGTATTACCGGCCGGTGGATTTCCAGAACAGGTAGGTGGGGGAGGTGGGCTAATGACACAAATGCCAAAAGTTCCGTTATTGTTATTTCCATACGACCATACCCTTACCCAGACAGTTGTTCCGGGTGCTAAGCCCGATGCATTGATCAAAGACATTAAACCATTTGAACTGGCATCGTCATCACAGCTTATAAGGGTTAAAGCGCCACAGGTACCACTGTAAATAGCCATCCCTGCATCAGTCATTACTCCGGTTTGGGTATCAAATATTAAAAAACCACCGGGGGGAACGGTTACTTGAAACCAAACATCGCCTCCCTGGTAATTGGCACATCCCGGAGCAGGAACACCCGTTGTTGCTGTTGCTCCTGCGTTGGTATATGTGGTATAGTTACAATATGGACCAGGTGTTAAAACAATTGCATTGCAGGGATCATCATTGGGAGGAACCGCAGTAGGTTGGGCTGGCGTGTTATTAAACAGAATACTCCAATTTACAAGGTTTCCCAAATCAGAGGCTACAAGGTCTTGTATACAAAGAGTCCATACACCATTTGCATTCTGACCATTGTTGACCGTTGCAAGGTTATCCTGTGGAATATAATTACCGGTAAATGGTGCAGTTCCACTTGCAATCGGAATTGTTGCTGTAGCAGTAAAACAAGTATTAGTATAATTATCTCCAGAACCTCCATTTCGCAATGATAAAGCCACAAGTGTGCCATCGGGCGAACGCAGGTAAATGGTTAAATCACCATCATACGTATGTGTAATGTTAATGCAAACAGAAGCAAGACCATAAACAGCATTAATTGTTCCAACCCCTGAGACTGTTATTGGAAAGCAAGTTTGAGCTCCTGCATCGGGGATGGCTCCGCCATTGCCACTAAATGTTTGGGCATGTAATGAATGAATTGAAAGGAATATGCCAATAAAGAATAAAATTTTTGACATGAATCAGTTATCTATATCTATAACAAAATAAAATACGCTGTTTTTAAAAATAAATGCTTGAGGAGAGGTATCACTATATCATCACCATAATTATTGAAAATTAATGATTCAGATAATAACAGAGTAAGTTAAATAATATTTATCACGTATAAATAATTATAACGAAAAACGAGAAAGGGGTTAAATGGCCCAATAATGGCCTGATCGTCAAAAATTATTGGTAATAAGATTAGCTACGAGCGCAGTCCACCCGGTTTGATGACTTGCTCCAAGGCCGGCCCCCGTATCTCCATGAAAATATTCAAAAAATAATACCAAGTCTTCATTTCCAGGTTTGTTATAAAACCAGTTATAATTTCCGTTTAATTTTCTGCTTCCGTCATTTGATTTTTCAAAGAGGCTTACGATCCGTTCCGACAAAATTTTTGAAACCTCCGAGAGGTTCAACATATTACCTGAACCAACGGGGCATTCAACCTTTAATTGATCGCCGTAGAAATCGCCATATTTTTGAATAGATCGGATGATGAGGTAATTGATGGGCATCCAGACTGGGCCACGCCAATTGCTGTTTCCACCGAATAAATTGCTGGTAGAATCACCCGGATCATATTGGATGGTAAAAATTTCTCCATTAATACTTACCGTGTATGGATTGTCTTCGTGGTATTTTGATAATGCCCTGATTCCTCCGCCCGACAAAAACTCTGCTTCATGCAATAAACGCTTTAGTATAAAAATGAGCCGGTCCTTTTTTACCAGGGAGATCAGTATTTTTTCACCATCACCCCATTCTTCATTAGGCCAGAAAAGATTGTTCTTTAACCGGTAATTTTCAAACCAGCTGATGCGTTTTTTAAAATCCGGCAATTCATTAAACAACTCCTTGCTGATCGTACTTACGGCATAAAGACTGGTGAGTCCAACGGCGCTTTGTATACGCAAAGGAAGCGGATCGGCGCCGGCAATACACAATGTGTCATAAAAAAATTTGTCTTCTTCATTCCACATCGCATGGCTGTTCAGCGATTCGGAAATGAGTACAAAATGCTCAAAGAATTTCGTGGCGATGTCTTCAAAGCCCAGATCATGGCGGGATATCTCCAGTGCAATATCGAGCATATTCAACGCATACATTCCCATCCATGCCGTACCATCAGCCTGCTCCAGATTCGTCTCATCATCAAAACGATGGCTTCGGTTAAACACCCCGATATTATCAAGTCCGAGAAATCCTCCTTCAAAGATATTGCGGCCGCCGGGGTCTTTTCGGTTTATCCACCAAGTAAAATTTATCAGTAGTTTTTGAAAAACCTTTTTAAGAAAGATGAGATCTCCTTTACCGGATCTTTCTTTTTCTATTCTATAAATTTCCATGGCAGCCCAGGCTTGAACCGGAGGATTTACATCACTGAAATTCCACTCATAGGCCGGTAACTGGCCATCGGGTTTCATATACCATTCTCTCATGATCAGCTGCAACTGGTATTTGGCAAAAACGACATCCACCAGCGCCAGGGAAATGCAATGAAAGGCAAGGTCCCAGGCCGCATACCAGGGGTATTCCCATTTGTCGGGCATGGCTATAACGTCCTGATTTTTTAAATGCGTCCAGTCTTTATTTCTTCCGTTTTGCTTCCCTTCATTAACTTCTGTTATGCCATCACTGGTAGAAAGCCAGCGTTCTATATCAAAATGATAAAACTGCTTGCTCCAAAGCAAACCCGACAATGCTTTTCGCTGAATATTTTTAAGGTCATCAGAAATATGCGTTGGCAAAATAGCATGATAAAACTCATCGGCTTCAGATTTTCGGTGCACAAAGATATTTTCAAATCCATCTGTAAATGGATCACTGGATTCCTGGTCGGTTAACCTGCAATAGATCGTTTTGGTTTCACCAGCATTTATTAATAATTCGTAAATAGGGGAGAATTTTGTGCCTTCTTTTTTTGTGTGAAGTTTTGTTCTGTTTGCGCCACTGATAATGGCATCATGAAATGCATCTTTTGTAAATATTGTTTTGTTTTTACTGCCATTTACTTTATTGAAATTGGTTTCATTTTCGGTGAATAGCAGGTCATCCGGCTGCTGAAAATAAAAAAAATAATTTCCCAGGCGGCCATGGCTGGTAGATACTGAAGTCTTATTTATTAAATTAATGGAAGGTTTTATTTCATCCGGCGTATAAACCCACCTGTTATAAAACCACAGGGTGGGCAACACTGTTATTGGAGCTGGATTATTATTCCGGTTGCAAATATCAATTTTGATAAAAATATCTGTTGCGTTTTGTTTTGCATAACTGATGTTTATGTCGAAATATTCATCCTTATCAAAAACACCGGTATCCAGTATTTCATACTCCGGTTCCTGTTTAGATCTTTTCTTGTTGGTCTTCAGCAGGTCGTCATAAGGAAATTCATTCTGCGGATACTTATACAGGTATTCCATGTAATAATGAGATGGAATATTGTCCTGGTAATAATATAGCTCTTTCACATCTTCCCCGTGGTTGCCATCATAATTTCCTACACCAAAAAGGCGCTCTTTGAGAATGGGATCTTTTCCATTCCATAAAGCCACGGCAAAACAAAGATTTTGAAAATAATCCGATATACCTGCCAGCCCGTCTTCTCCCCAACGGTAAGCCCTGAAATGTGATTGCTCAAAAGGCAGGTAACCCCATGCGTCTCCATGCATTCCATAATCTTCTCTTACTGTTCCCCACTGTCTTTCACTCAAGTATGGCCCCCACTTCTCCAAGGATGTTACTTTTTTACTATTGATCTCTAAACGCTGATGTTCTGCTGTCATGATTACTTTTTAAAAGGGAATTGAGCCAGAGTCATAAATAAACTGGATGTATTCCCGGGTTCATAACAAGCAATTATTATAAACGAAATATAAAAATAATCAATATTGAGAAAGCATTAATATTATGATTATTTTATACCATTCATTATTCAATGGGAGGAATAATTCAAAAATGATTTCTGAAATTTGCAAATGGATTATTTTGTAAAAAAGGAATCAATAGTTAGAGAAATATGGGGCAAGGGAGATACTATTCTTTTCATTTTTGCCGGGGCATCTGCAGAATTTGCCCTGAATAAAGCGGTTGACTGGCTTTTTTATACCGGCAAGTTACCTTCAGATCCGATCGGCAGATTATTTTCAACAGTTTTTTATGCCCGGGAAATTGTTTTTTCATCCTTAGAAGAAGCAAACCGGTCCATTGATAAAATTTCGGCCATTCATGCCGCCGTTGAAAAAAGCAGACAGGCAGTTATTCCAGATTGGGCTTACAGGGATGTACTTTATATGCTCATCCATTATTCAATAGCATCTTTTGAAGTACTTGAAAGAAAAATGGATTTGCAAGAAAGAGAGGAAGTTTATGCTGTTTTTTACCGTGTTGGTTGTAGAATGAATTTGAAAGAGTTGCCTTTAAATTACCATCAATGGAAAAGCAGTTATGCTATTCATTTAAAAAATGATTTGCAAAAAAGTAATTACAGCAAGGATCTTTTTTTTCAATATAAAAAACATTTGGGCAGGTTTCGTTTCTGGTTATTGTCAGAAACACAAAAAATGGTTGTACCCATACCCGTAAGAAAAATGCTTGGTATCAATCAGTTTTCTATTTTGCAGATCATCCTTCCTGTTTATAAGTTCAGCAGAATTTTTAAACTGGATCGGATCATCCGGTCTTTGCTTCTGCCATCAGCATATAGAAATGCAGTAAGTGCGTTGGATAAAGCGGAATAATCAAGAAGCCTTTTTAAAGTAATCAAACCGAGATATTTCTTCTTCTTTCCGGATGTGCTTCACTTAGCAGTAATACGCATCAGATTCCCTAACCGTTTCTTCCAGTAAGCAGCGGCCATATTGCATCAGTATGGTATTGCAACGGTGCAACAAAGATGCTGAAAGTCCGCCCGTGCAGGCATGGTTCCAAAAACTAAGCAGTAAGTTTTGCTGTATGGGAGAAAGCGGCCCCTGTAATTTTAATATCAGGTGATGTATGGCAGAAATCTCCTCATCTTTCAGATGGTTAAACGCATTATGGGCCAACAGGTCGATGGTGAGTGAAAGGATAGGCTTGGGTTGTAGCATGATGATGTTTTTTATAGTTGTAAGCTCTGACTATAACGTAAAGAAATTGTAAACCTTGTGTTATGAAATTGTGTTGCAGGCTGAATGTGTATTTTATGGGGATAAGGGGCGGGGTTTATAAGAAATTGTATACCCGGGAGACAAAGCATGGGTAATAATTATAAAATTCCCATATGTAAAAATTTAGGTTTAAATTGGTTGATAATTTTTAAAAGCTGCAACATGAAATACTGCTTAATTATTCTACTGTTCCCATTATCCCTTAAATCGCAATGCAGGTATTTTGACCGGATTTTTAGTAATGTAAGTAAAACGGCGAATGTCATATATGGCAATGCCCCGGCCATTACTTCTTTTTATATTTCAGAATCGGTAACTACTGCGCAAGACCTGAAAATGGATGTATTTCAACCATTTGGAGATGTAGAACAAAAAAGAGCACTGATCATTTTTGCACACTCCGGCGGATTTATAAACGGATCAAAAGACAACCAGGATATGCAGGCCCTGAGTGATACATTTGCGCATTATGGTTATGTTACAGCATCCATGGAATACCGGAAGAATTTTAATTTACTCAGCAGCAATAGTTCTGAACGTGCAGTATGGCGTGGCACACAGGACGCCAGCTCAGCTGTGAGATTCTTTAAGCAAAACGCAACGACATACAATATTGATACGAACAGAATATTTATATGGGGAAGCAGTGCCGGTGCTTTTATGGCTCTTGGCCTGGCATATGTTGATGATGCAGAAAGACCCGCAAGTACCATTTCATCTCCCAACCTGGGATGCAAGGACTGCACGGGCAACAATTCTCCATTTACATCTAAAGTAACAGGCATCATATCCTGCTGGGGTGCAACAAAGGATAGCTCCTGGATTCAAAACAACAATAATGTTCCCGCTCTGTTGTTTCATGGCAC
>JBBKWV010000015.1:0-7608 GCA_037969135.1 Ferruginibacter sp. | reverse complement strand
TGCACCGCCGCCGGCAAATATTGCTCCTACTGCACTTGCAGGGATCGACATCAATATTACACTACCTGTAAATACCGCTTCACTGAATGGTTCGGGTACTGATCCCGATGGAACGATTGCCACTTATGCCTGGACAAAAATATCAGGGCCAACAGCAGGTTCGATCAGCAACCCTGCTTCTGCAACCACTTCTGTAATTGGCTTGGTTCAGGGCACATATAAATTTGAATTAAAAGTAACCGATAACAGCGGTGCTTTTGGTAGAGATACCGTGCAGCTGAATGTTAACCCTGCTCCGCCGCCTGTAAATATTGCTCCTATTGCTAATGCAGGAATCAACATCAATATCACTCTGCCCGTAAATACGGTTTCATTGAACGGCTCGGGTACAGATCCCGATGGAACGATTGCCGCTTATGCATGGACAAAAATATCAGGTCCAACAGCTGGGTCGATCAGCAACCCTGCTTCTGCAACCACTTCTGTAACCGGTTTGGTTCAGGGCACATATAAATTTGAATTAAAAGCAACCGATAACAGCGGTGCTTTTGGTAGAGATACCGTGCAGGTGAATGTTAACCCTGCTCCGCCAGCACCAAATATTGCTCCTACTGCTAATGCAGGTGTGGACACAACAATTTTTTTACCGGATAACTCAATAACGCTTACGGGTACGGCTTCAGATCCTGATGGATTTATAGCCGGTTATCAATGGAGAATTATTTCAGGCACATTCTATTATTGGGGAAATCCAATCAATGCAATTACAGATCTAAGTGCATTGCAGGAGGGTAACTATGAAGTAGAATTAACAGCAACGGATAACAGAGGATCTACAGGAAAGGATACCATTAAAATAACAGTTGTTTCGCCGGTATCAAGATTGGTGAAAAATGCTGTCAGAATTTTGGGAAATCCATTTCAAAATAAATTAGTTGCAGAAATTACTTCAGTAAATATTAACAGGGTTTCGAAGGTCATTTTGTCTGATATTCGTGGAATTGTAATCTTTGAAAAGGAAATCCTGATTGGCCAAAATATTCAGATAGAAAGTTTTGATATGACTAAATACCAACCGGGTATTTATTCTCTGCAGGTATACTTTGATAAATATCTGCGGGTAGTGGAGCAGGTAATTAAACAGTAAAATATGTATTTGACAATCGCAATCAACAAAAATATATTCTAATATTTGATTAAAGATCATTGAACAGGAATGTCTCAAAAAAAAGAACGTCATTGCAAATAAAGCAATGACGTTCTTTTTCTATAGCAGGTTGTATTTTCTTCCCCATGAAAAGTTTATTGATCAATCGATAGCCTTCAGCTTTTTAAACTTCAGGTTAACTTTTACGCATTTGCTGAAAATACAGGCGAACCAAAATAACAATACCGGAACAATGATCGTAAACATCCTGACAAGTGCTGTTACCATTGAACTGATACCGAGGTATAGAAAAGTAAAGATCAGCAGGAACCTCATAGGATAACTCAAACTTCTCCAATTAATTAAAGTAGGTATAAAGGAAAACAACATCAATGTTAAAATGATCCCGTTTATGGGAAATATGATCAAAACTTTGGGGCGTTGAATCGCATATGAAAACGGATAATGAAATATTAATCTGCCTACATTAAGAACACAATTTTGCAGATATTTTAAAGGATGATTCCTGATATTTTTAATGGCAATTTTTTTAAAAGCGTCATCCTGTTCCAACCCATTATACTTATAAATTTCATCATAATCTGCCTGGTGATGTGCCACCAATGTATCCCCTGCTCCGGGAATATTATAATTCCCCATTTCAACCGGTCCCTGTTTTAAAACCAGCTTCCAGTCACCATATTCATCATTATACGGTGTACTTCCCCAATACAATGATGCACCGGCATTGGTGCTCCAATATAGAACCCTGCCTGTCATCTGATATATATAGAACATGTATGGGGCTATTGTAGCGAACCCGATCAGCATGATGAACAATCCTTTTTTATAGTGACTTGCCTGCCTGTTGGTTAACCATAAAATAGCACTGCCGATAAGCATAAATATCAAAACAAATCCAAAGGCCACTTTGGTAAGCACGATATAACCCAGTATAAACCCCGAAAGAAAAAGATATTTTTTTACCCCTTTGCTATTGCCTGGTTTAAATGCTTTTGTCAATGCATAAATAAGCAATGAGATCAACAGGTAAGTAAAGGTTTCGGTATGTGTAAACGGAATGTTTTGGTAAGCAACATAATAACAAGCCCAAAAAAAACTAAACAGCAATGTTAGATTTTTAGATACTGTTTCCTTCAGTGCCTTGTATAAAAAAACAATTGACAGATAATGAAAAAAAGCATTCGCAATCGTTATGCTCACCAATGGTAACCCAAGTGCGACAAAAGGTACAAGAATAAACGGCCACCCGGGACCGTTGGTTAAATTTATATTGGGTGAAGCTGGTGAGTAAAACCCATGAATCAGGTTATCGGCAAACATTAAATATCGTTCTTCGTCTCCCTGATGTCCGTTGGTGGGAAACACTAAAACATAAACGATAAACATAACTAAAAATGGTAAAAAAAGTAACCAGGGATTTTGGGTTAATTTAATATTCTTAATCATCATTTATAATACGAATTTATAAGTATGGAATTAATGTTGCGTTTCTGTTTGTTTTTTTATAGAAGAGCCCAGGTGAAAAAGTTCTTCAAAATATCTTTTGCTTTGCAGGGATACAAACCCAAGACTGAGAAATTGAATGGAAGCTAAAAAAGTGATTCCTCCAATCAAAAAAGAATGTGGGTTTTTAGTGAATTGCAGCGCCAGACTTTGTGAAAAAGGATGCAATGCATTCGGGTTTAGTTTTTGAACTGTTGAAATATCTGATAAAGTGTCAAAAAGCAGCCACACAAGCTGATACATGGAAAGGCATAGCAATATTGTCCCGATGCCTACAAAAAAAAGGTATGGCCTGAAAATAAACCCGGACATAATGCCCGAGAAAAAACTTCTCATAACACGGAGGCTTGATGTTCTTTGTCCGGTAAATTTATTTTGTTCTGTCCAATCGAGGTGAGCAGGGATTTCAATTACCCTGCCACGGAGTATCATAGATTTATAAATGATCTCGGGATTGATTTCGTAGTCCTTTGTTTTAAGATTTAGTGTTTGAATATATTCTCTGCGATAAGCCCTTACCATCCCAGTGAATGTATAATATTTATCCTGGGCCGCCATACTCATGAACTTATTAACCCATTTACTCATTGTTCTCCTTAAAAATGGAACAGCAGTTACCTTTCCGCCTTTCATATATGGCGATGCGATCACTATATCTGCATAGCATTCAATAAGCTTATCAACCATTTCTTCAATATACACAACCGAGTAGCTAAGATCAACATCCAGTACAACGATAACCGATCCTTTTGAATTCCTGAAACCTGTTTGCAAAGCATGCCCGAGATTCAGATTAATGGGATGATGAATTACCCGAATGGCATCATATCTGTTGGCATATTCATCTGCTATATCGCCTGTTTTATCTTTACTGCCATCGTTTATAATTAATATTTCCCAACGGTATTTATGATTTTTACTTTCCAGGTAATTTATTATTGCATCCAGATTGATTGCAAGTATTGCTTCCTCATTGTAACATGGAACAACAATACTAATGAATGTCTTATCACTTATACTCATTAATAAACGGATTTTTTATTGACTTGATCTAAAATTTCGAGCGTTTCTTATTAATTCAATTCATTGCACAATAAAAATTATTCTACACAATTTGAATTATATCCAATTTTCCACTAAATAATTTAATGTAATCATTTAATAAATAAACATAGACAAAAATTCATGAATAAGCGAACCATCAATATGTTTTTATATTAATTCTTTTAGTTATAGCTTATTTTTATTATCATTGTCTGAATATATTAAACCATGTTTAATTATGAAAACAAACAAACCCATTGCCATCATTGGTGCCGGACTTGCCGGATTGACTGCTGCGGATTTTTTAAAACGCAATAATGTTCCTTTTATTCTATTTGAAGGAGGGAAAAAAATTGCGGGACTTGCCAGCAGTTTTAAAGATGCCCAAGGGTTTAGTTATGATTTTGGTGCTCATTTTATTACCAATCGTCTGGCAGATGCAGTTGGCATAAATTCCGATTGCAGACTGGTAAAACATTATGGCGAGGCTGTTTGGTTAAAAGGGAAGTCTTATAATTATCCTTTTGGATTGATCAGGATATCCAGAATGACCCGGAGCTGGCTGAACGGGCAAATCAAATCGATCTTTAATAAACAAAAAACAAATACGGCCGCAGACTGGTTTCGCAACCGGTATGGAGTAGCCCTTGCTGATGAAATTGCACTTCCATTACTGGAAGCCTGGTCGGGTGCCCCCGCTGATAAACTCTCCGCTTCCCTTGGTGATGGATTATTTGGTGGCAGTACGGCTAAAACCTTATACCTGAAAGTTGCGGGAAAACTTACCGGCCGTGCAGTTGCGTGTGGGTATAACCGTGAAAAACCTGAAACTCCCCAGGTTTGGCATGTTTATCCAAAAGGCGGTATTTCTACATTGTGTGAAAAGCTTGCCGAAGGCATGAACGATTTTATCAAACTGGAATCACCGGTTGAAGCCATTATTGTTGAGAATGAAAAAGTGACCGGCGTACGTGTGAAAGGCGAAGTATATGCAGTATCAGCAGTTATCAGTACAGCTCCAGCGAATATTCTTTCCAAACTGGTACAGGGTTCCACTGTTTTAAATAACACTTCCCGATTTCGTTATCGCCCGATGGTATTTGTTAATATGCGCTTTGAAGGCCGTGACCTTTTACCCGATACCGTTATGTGGTTCCCTGAAAAAGAATATCCTTTTTTCCGTTTAACAGAAGCAACGATCTCCATGCCCTGGCTTGCGCCGGATGGCAAAACAATCATTACCGTTGATATCGGTTGTGAAAAAGATGACGAAATCTGGTCGATGGATGAGGAAAAGTTAACCAATCTTTGTTTAGATCATCTTACTTCAATCATACCGGATGTAAAGAAAAGATTTCTTGGCAGCAATGTTTTAAAAACGCCCATTGCTTATCCCATTTTTTTAAGTGAATATGAGAAGGAGCGTCAGGATTTTGAAGAATCCACCAATATAGATAATCTTTTGAGTGTGGGGCGTAATGGAGAATTTTCACACATGTTTATGGAAGATGTTTACTGGCGCACGCAAAAAAAAGTGAAGAAATTAATTGAGCATATTTGATCTCCTTTTTAAGCATTTCTTCCGGCCATCAGATTACAGTGGCTTTTTAAGTATAACACGCATGAGTGCCCCGCGGCGAAATTTCTGTAAGACCATATCCAGTATGGTGAAAACAGAAAGAGAAAAGGTTGATTTTAATGTAAAACGATTGATCAGCCAGGGAGCTGCTTTTTTATGCACCAGCCAATTGTGTATTGTATAAACCCAATTTACCGGGCTTACCTGTGTACCAATGCGATCCACTTCATAACCCGTTTTATCAGCCAGCATTGCCAATGATCTTCCGTTGAATAAATTCCAGTGACGCGGAAAATGATATCCTCCCCAAAACTGTTTTTTAAATATCTTAAAATCCAGCGAATCGGTATTATCTGTAACAATCAATAATTTTCCGCCGGGTTTCAGGAGTTTGAAGATCCCCTTCAATACTTCATCCGGTTTATCCACGTGTTCAATTGTTTGAATCGTAAAAGCAAGGTCATAACTATTTGCCGGTAATGCAATAGATTCAACAGTACCATGATGTACTTTTAAACCTGATTTTGCTGCCATTTCGATGGCTCTCTTATCTAGATCAACTCCTTCCAGTTGCCAGGTTTTATTTCCATACTGGCGTAATAAATTCAAATGAAATCCATCGCCACAACCCACATCCAATATCCTTGCATCTGCCGGTAAACCTTCACAGCAACTCAGTATCCGCCTGGCTTCCAGCCAGGACCTGATCTTATAGACAATTCCATATTGTTTTGGGGAAAAATCGAAAGCGTGATAATTGGGTGGGTAGATTTTTTCGAACTCATAAATTGCCGGGCGGGGGTTCAAATAAACCAAATCACATGTTTTGCATCTGTTTGCATAAAAAGTTTCGGACCCCGGATTGTATTCAAAATCTTTTCCACCACCTATCTGCATTGCATTATCCGTTTTACAGATACAGCATTTTACATTCACCAAATCAATAGGATTAATTGTTTGATTTATCATTGGTAGTTTTATATATACAAACTTAGTTTCAGGAACAGAATTTTAATTTATAAAAATCAAAAATCAGTGCATAATAATTGAGTCGTATCCCATATCATTGATGATCTTTTTTGCATCTTCGGTCATCCCTTTATTTCCGGCTAAATAGAAACTTGCCGGTTTTCTTTCGGCACACAATGATTTATATATCTCATGCACATAGCCTGTATTCCCCTCCCATTGTTCCTGTGACAAAGTAGGAATATAGTGAAACCCGGGTATCATTTCCTGCAGTTTTACCATTTCATCAAAATACAATAAAGTTGCTTTTGTACGACAACCAAAAATGAGATAAATATTTTTGTGGATTATCTGATCATTATAAATATGATGGATCATGCCCCTGAAA
This sequence comes from Ferruginibacter sp., assembly GCA_037969135.1. Taxonomy (GTDB): domain Bacteria; phylum Bacteroidota; class Bacteroidia; order Chitinophagales; family Chitinophagaceae; genus Ferruginibacter. The sequence continues at coordinate 954 of JBBKWV010000015.1, read as the reverse complement.
GGAGCGATGCCTGTTCCGGTACAGATCATGTATACATCCTTTTCAACCGGTTCTTTTAATTTAAAACTGCCTTTAGGCCCATGCAGGATAAGGGACGTGCCTACTTTTACTTCATCAAAAAAATAAGGAGTGCCTGCACCATTTTTATACATGGCAATGATCAGTTCAATGACATTTGAATGGTCGGGCCAGGATGCGATAGAATAATGCCTTTTTCTTTTTTCAGGGTCATCGTGAATGGGCAGGTCAAGGGTAACATACTGTCCGGGAAAGAAATCAAATTTTATCAATTCCGGCAGCTCTACCCATATTCTTCTGATCTCATTTGTTTCATAAGAGATCCTGATCACTCTTCCTTTATGCCAAATTTCCGATTCCATTTAAAATGTTTTAATGAATAAAAACACGGTTAATTTACAAATAGCTCATTGATACAAACCATTTAACCAATAGTGTTTATAATATTTACCATCTTCTCCGTTACATTGCTACCAAATATTTCCGGTTGTGTTTCCGGTGGTTTAAACGATGCAATTTGTGAAGCTATTTTTTTATCAGATGGATTGATAAGACAATTCCATTTTTCGTTTACCGTTTCTACCCATTCTGTTTCTGTTCGCAAAGTAATGCAGGGTTTTTGAAGAATATATGCTTCTTTTTGTATGCCTCCGGAATCTGTAATGATTCTTTTTGCTGCATGCTCAAGTACAATAAAATCGAGGTATCCCTGTGGTTCTGTTATCCGGATATTCTCCGGGATCTTAAAACCGGTATGCAGCATTTTTCTTGTTCTCGGATGAACAGGGAACAGTATCTTTTCATCCAGTTGCCCCAGTTGATCTAATATATGTTCGAGTATTTCGTTATTATCTACATTATAATTGCGGTGAAGAGTGAGCAAATTGAATTCCTGGTTCTCCAGATTTAATTCTGCGAGAGATGTTGATTTCTTTA
>JBBKWV010000014.1:0-11346 GCA_037969135.1 Ferruginibacter sp. | reverse complement strand
TGCAGGCAACCCGGTTTTGATTGATGGAAACCTGGTTCAATACAGCCGTTCCTGGTCAAAAGCGGTGGATATGCATGATGCCATTAAAATGAACAACAGCGGAGAAAACCTGGGTATTTCCCGGGAGCATAAAATACTTGCCGTAGAACGCCGGCCACTCATTGAACGCACAGATACGGTGTTTTATAATATGGGAATGTTGAGGCTGCAGCAATATGAATTAGAGTTCGTACCCGATAATTTGGCCCAACCGGGGTTGGTCGCTTTCCTCGAAGATTTATATCTTGGTACAAGCACAGCCGTAAGCCTGGAGGGTACAACCAGGATATCCTTTGCCATTGTAAATGTTCCGGGATCATATGCGGCAGACCGGTTCCGGTTGGTATACAGGCAACTGAAAAAGCATGTACCGTTTCCTGTTACCGTATCGGAAACTAAAAGCAGTTATGAAAGAACAACCCGTTCGTTTATTGATCAGCCGCTGGCTGAAATGATTCCGGCTATTAAAGTATATCCGAATCCGGTTACCGATAAAACTATGCAGATTCAGTTTGTATCACAACCCGAAGGGAATTACAGTGTACAACTTATCAATAAAATGGGACAGTGTGTATATAACTCAAATATATTTATAACCGGTACAGGCATGGTAAAATCCATTCAATTAGACGATACAATTTCTGCAGGTACCTACCAGTTGCTGATCGTTTCATCAGCCGGAACGAGTGCAACTCAGCAACTGCTTATTCAATAATGCATATTCCCTTTCTTATACACGATCAATCCATAAGAGAAGCGCCTAACAGCGCTTTTTTTTATATAGTAATATTTTTTTAATGAGCTGTAATTCTCTTATAATATAATAATTTGACATATTATTCGTTATCAGCATGTACCGTCTTACGTTTTTTAATCCTACCCACCCCAAATCCATCATTTTAGATATGGATTTACTGAAAACTTGTTTTTTTGACAAGTAATTATACCCACTTAGATAAGTAGTTTAATAACTGTCACAACTATTCACAAAAGAATAATAATATTTTTTTTATACAAATTTATTAAAACAGCATTTATATAACATTGAAAAAAAATTAATTAATAAAACATGAAATAAAAAAATCAAAAAAAGCAGTAATTTTACGGTTAAAGCTTTGATGGTAAATTTCCGATTATTATATTTGTCCTAGAAATTGAAACGTACCCCTAACCACAATCAATTTCAACCCACTAAAAGGGTTTACAAATTTGAAATCTTACACATATCATTGCGTTTTTGTTTAAGCGTTTTTAATGAATCTGCTTTATTGGTTTTTTAAACCGTATTATTAAAATCCTTCCACCCAAAGGACAAAAAGCAGATCAAATATTATGAAAAATCTTTATCTTTTAGCAGCACTATTATTTGCAGTTACTTCTTCTACAATTGCACAATTACCCATTGCCTATTACGATTTTGAGAACACTGCCCATACTGCATACCTGAACCAGGTAAAAATGCAGGTCAATGGCGGAAGTTCCGCATTTGTAAATACCGGTGGAGATCCTATTGCTGCAGATATAGGTAATGGCATCAGTTATGGAGGTACAATAAATGGATATGGGATGTATGTGAAAAACAATGGATCATCAGCTTCAACCGATCCATTAACTGCAGCAACTCATTACCAGCAATTCCAGGTGAGCAGCAGCGGCTTTGCTGTAATGGAAATTGAATTTGATCTTTATGTAAATCATAATCATTCTGAAGAATATGGGATTCTTTACAGTACAAATAATAGTACCTGGAACTGGGTGGCTTCAGTTACCACTCCGGGCAGCAACAGTTTACCAAATGTTGTTGGCGCCTGGAATAAAGCAAAAATTGCACTGCCAACAGCTGCAGATAACAAGGCGAATTTGTATATCCGCATTTATGAATACAATTCAGGAAATGGAGGCCCGAATCCTTACCTGATATTTGATAATGTGCAAGTTACGGCCCAGTTTGCCGTTGCAGGTGCTGGCATTAAGAATATGATCGATGAATATAATCTTTATGCCAATCTGCGCTCGGGCGCTGTAGTAAACAATTGCCTGAAAAGGAACAAGTTTGTTGTAAACGGTGCGGGAACAACGGTAAATATCAATGCATGCACATTTTCAGGAATAGCCGGAGGGGCAGGGGGCAACCTCACTGTTTCCAACAATGCAGTGCTAAACCTCAATGCCAGTACTTACAATCATATAGTTGAAGGGGCAGTGGGTACAGTTCCCGTATCTGCCATCAATGTTTTAACCGGAGGTACCATCAACCTGGGCAATACCCTGGAGAGCAAGGGCAATCTGACACTTACCCAGGGAACGCTGAACCTGAATGCAAGCCTTCTGAAGGTAAGCGGTGCCGTTAGTCGTTCTTCCGGACTGATCAATGCCATGACCGGAACGGTAGAGTATAATGCAACAACCGGTGCTCAGGCTGTTTCCGGTAGTTTTTTCAGCAATAAGAGCATCTATAAGCTGGTGAACAGCAATGCAGCCGGTTTAAATATTTCTTCAACAGCTAATGATACCCTGCGAATCATTGGTTCTATTGGTTTTGGTGCGGTGAACAATTCTGTTATTACTACCGGCAATAATCTTACGCTTGGATCGAATGCTTCCGGTACAGCGGCTTTGTCGGATATTACCAACAAAGGCATAAACAGCGGTAACAGTTTAACGGGAAATGTTACAGTTGAAAAATATATCGCTTCCGGAAAAAAATGGCATTATCTTTCTTTTCCGATAAATACAACCCAAACTTACCGCCAGGCCTGGCAGGAAAATAATGTACCCGGTGCTAATGCCACACCCGGTTACGGAATGAATATATACAGCAATATTAATTGGGCCGCAAATGGTTTTGATGCATCAGCAGGTGGGCCAACAGTGAAAACCTTTAATATTGCTACAGCCACTTATACCCCCCTGAGTTCTACACTAACGGCGATGAATACCTTAGATGCTTACATGATCTATCTGCGTGGCGACAGGAGCATAACTCCTGCCAGTCCATCACCCAGTGCAACCGTATTGCGGGTTACCGGTACATTAAAACAAAATACTCAGGCTGCGATCAGCATTCCGGCCAGTAAATTTGTAGGAATCAGCAATCCTTATGCTGCGGCATTGGATATGAGAAAGATTACAAAAACAGCTGGCGTACAGGATTTTTTCTACGTTTGGGATCCCAATCTTGGCGGTAGTTACGGTTTAGGGGCCTTCCAGTTGTTTTCCAACAACGGAACAGATTACGAAGTGACACCCGGTGGCGGAAGCTACGGCAGCATGGGATCTGTAAATAATTTTATCAAATCCGGACAGGCATTTTTTATCCGCGGAGCAGCAGGCGGTACCCTTACTTTTACTGAAAATGCAAAAGCAGATGGCATTGCGGTGATTTCCTCTGCAAGAGGCATGTTTGAACCAACGTTGAGGGCTAATTTATTTGTTGTTTCTCCGGATACCAGTTTGATGGCAGACGGAATTATGGCCAAATATGACGGAACCTATTCCAATGATGTTGATGAGAATGATGCATTGAAATTCAGCAACGGAAGCGAGAACCTGAGCCTGAAAAGGGGCAATAACTTTCTTACCATTGAAAGCAGAAATACAATAACTGCTACGGATACCCTGTTTCTGAACCTAACCGGTTTACGCATTCAGAATTATCGCTGGGACCTGAATTTATCAAATATGGAGATCAATGGCCTCACCGGATTCCTGGTAGACAGTTACCTGAATACCCTTACTCCGCTGAACATGAATGGAATGACACAATTGAATTTTTCAGTTGAGAATGTTGCCGGTTCATATGCCGCAAGCAGGTTTATGGTTGTGTTTTATAAATCAGTTCCGTTGCCCGTAAATATTACGGAGATCGCTGCAAACCGGATCAATATCAGCAATATATCGGTACTGTTTAAAACGCAGAACGAAATGAATATACAGCAATATGAAATAGAAAGGAGTGCAAATGCTGCCGACTTTACCCGCATAGTATCATTGGATCCAAAAGTAAACAATGCTGGAATTGCAGCTTATGTTTTCAATGACAACAAAGCATTGGCAGGAGATAATTTTTATCGTGTTAAAGCAGTAAGTGTCAATGGCAGAATTCAATACAGCGCCATCGTAAAAGTGGCTGCAGTTAAAGCTGTTACGGGAATAAACGTTTATCCAAATCCGGTAGCAGATCACCGCATGAACTTACTTTTTTCAAACCAAACTGCCGGCAAATACCAGTTACAGTTGATTAGCCAATCTGGTCAGGTGATCATGAACAGCAGTATTTCAGTTTCCGGAAACAATTCTGTGAAAACGGTTTTGTTGAATGAGGGAATAACTCCGGGTAATTACCAACTTGTGATTGTTTCTGCAGATGCTGATAAAACGGTTCAACAGGTTATGATACTCTGAAATTAATGTAAACCCGCATGGTCATAAAAAGCCTTGATCGGAAATTATATCCGGTTTTACCGGGATTTATTTACTTTAGACTACGGTTGTAAATAAGCAGCCGTAGTCTTTTGTATGTATAAACGTTTGGATCACAAATTAAAGGATAACGGCATATTCATCCGGCTGATCGCAATAACCTGGATCATTACCAAACTGCTTTGCTATAAACTCTGGCTGGCCGACAGGCTGTTCCCGCTGGTTCCTATCCATGAATCATTGGAGCAATTGCCCGCTTTTTTTCACTCCGCTCTTTTTTATGTCTCCCTTGCAGCGATGTTTTTACTGGTTGTTTTTCCCGGGAAAAAACTGGCTGCCTTAATTCTGGTTACTGAAATTCTATCCTGCCTGCTCGACCAAAACAGGTGGCAACCCTGGGAATACCAGTTCATCCTGATGACAGCTGTGTATGTTTTTGCTAAAGAAGACAAGGAACTGCGCCGTTCCTGGATGATCATTCTGGTGGGTATTTATTTTTTCAGCGGATTGGGTAAACTGAACAGTGGCTTTATTCACGATATCTGGCAAAACCTGATGCTGCGCAGATGGCTGGATATTGCCCCCGGAAATATACTGCTTACACGTAGCGGTTATGCTTTGCCGTTAATTGAAATGGCAGCAGCACTGGCGTTGTTGTTTTCCCCTTTTAAAAAGATCGCCTTGTGGATATTGCTCTGCATGCATGTGCTGATACTTGTCATGTTTGGACCTGCGGGCTTAAACATCAACGCCGTAATTTGGCCATGGAATATACTGATGCCCATCCTGCTGTTCGGCCTCTTTTACAAAGACAGCTTTTATTGGAAAAATTTATTGGTCCGGAAACCCATGAACATTATCCTGGTGCTCTGCTGCTGGATACTTCCCTGGTTTCAACTGGCCGGTTACTGGGATAAATATCTTTCTTCAGTTTTGTACAGCGGGGGATTGGAACAATTATTTATCTGTACCGAAAAACCACTAGCGAAAGAACAGATGTATAATTACTTCAAAAAAGATTTCAGGGTGATCCCCTGTGCCAATGTGATCTCTGTGTATGAATGGGGGATCAAAGAAATGAATACCGCTCCTTATCCAGAAAGAAGGGTTTATAAAGCCATCATCAGATCCTGGGAAAAAAGATTTCCCGGTGGGGGAGATCAGTTTTACCTGTTTAAACCCGGTTTTTCGTTTAAACTGGAGAAATGGAAATAAGGAAAAAAACGGGGATCTGAAAACCCGGTAATGCATACAGCCCTGTGTTAATTGTCAATAAATTAATGATCTTCTGACTGCATTCCACTCAGAAATGGTCTACCTTTATACCCCCGGCCAGTTAAATATTTTTTTCGTAAATTATTAAAATCTGATTATGAAAAATATTTACATATATGCGTATGGGAAAAAATCTGCTTTTCATTTTCTCCGGGTAAAATATACCCTGCTGTTTTTATGCTTTTTCTGTTTACTTAATAATGTTGTTGCACAGGTGTTTTCAGAGAATATGGGAAGCCCTGCTTCTACTACAGCCATCAATGCCTATACCGGATGGCAGAACAATGCTACACTGACTTTCACAGGGTCGGGAGATGTACGTACTTCAACCCCTTCATCCGGCTATACAGGTGCAAGTGGTTCGGGCAATGTTTATTTAACGAATACGATCGGACAGGATTTTCAAATTTCAGGTATCAATACAATTGGTCTGTCAGGATTCGTATTGTCATTCGGACTTTATAAAAGCACGATTGCAAGTGATGCAACAGAATGTGTTGTGGAGATCAGTACAGACGGGGTTGCATATAGTGCGGTGAGTTTTCCTGCACAACCCACCGGTAGCGGAACCGCCATCTGGAGGTTGCTAACGATCACCGGCGGTGCGGCCATTCCGGCAACGGCAAACCTCCGTATCCGGTTTACCAATACCAGTGCATCTGTGCAGTTCAGGATTGATGATGTGTTGTTGAATTATTCAAAATATTACCGTTCACAGGCAACAGCAGATTGGGATGGGGCAACAACCTGGACGGCTTCTCCCGACGGGATAGCACCCTATATTGCAACGGCACAGGCCCCAAATTCCAACGACAGCAAAGTGGAAATAATGAATACCCATACCGTAACGGTCAGCAATGCAGCTGTATCATTCAAAAATTGTTTTATAAAAAGCGGAGCTATTCTGCAACTGGCTACAAACAGCCCGTATACCATCGGCGGAACCGGCACAAATTTAACGGTGGAAAGTGGTGGAAACCTGTTACTCAATTTCCCTTCTACTTCAGTTCCTGCAGCGATTGCGGGTACGGGTACCTGTTTGGTTAAGAACGGAGGTAAAGTAACGGCCAATAACAATAGTTTTGCCGGCTTCGGCGCAGCCCTGGGCGACAATTACCTGGGCACCGGTTCTAAATTTACCTATGAACACAATGCCGTATTCGACTGGAAAGTGACATCCACCACCTTATCCAGTTCGGGAAGTGAATCCTATTTTAATACAACAGCAGCAACTGATGTGCCCGTTTTCCGGATCAGCAATTCTCCCGCATTCGCCTACGGGTCTTCGGGTACCAATACTTTTAATTGTATCCTGGAAGCAAATGCCAATTACGCATTTACCGGTTCTGGAACCAAAACCTTCCGCGGGGGTTTTTCCGGAACAGCAACCATTACCCAAAATGCCGGCAGCGGTCAACTCATCATCGGCTCTGCCAGTGTGGTCCCGTTGCTGAACGGTACCATCACTTTGAATATTTCAGCAAACGGGCTCAGCCTGGTAAATGGGGTAACCGTTCCCGTTACAACCGGAAATATGATCATATCCCAGTCGTCAGGAGGAGCCATCAGCAAATCTTCCGGGGTGTTTACTATAAACGGGATCATCAACCTTACCGATGTACTTGTAAGCAATGCCAGCGGTTCGGTTATCATCAGCGGTACTTTGAAAACAGGAAATTCCAACGGGCTTTCCGGCAGCGGTACGGCAACCATTACTTCGGGACTGGTAACCATCAATTCCGGATCCACCGTTGAATACAACCGGGGGGGAGCCCAACTGGTTACAAACCAATATAATCATCATCACATCATTTTTTCCGGATCGGGAACCAAAACCCTTGCCGGTAATACCGGGGTTCTGGGCGACCTGACCATTACCGGCGGGGTAGCCGTTCTTGCACTCAGTTCCTTTAATGTTAACCTCAGCGGCAACTGGACCAATTACAATGCAACCGGGTTGAATGAGCAGACCGGTATGGTAGATTTTAACGGTGCGGCTGCCCAATCGATCAATACCGGCGGAGGAGAAAATTTTTATATTTTTAAAAAGAGCGGGGCAGGAACACTTACCCTGAATTCCAATGTTCGGGTAGACGGTGGCGGTAGTTCCAATGTGCTTATCTCTGCCGGGATACTGGATGCCGGCCTATTCACTTTCGACGGGTCGGCCAGCACCATTTTTAATATGTCGGGTGGAACATTGAAACAGGCAAAACTGAATACGACCTTACCGGAATTTCCCATCAGTCCGGCGTATAATATTACCGGTGGAACCATTGAACTGAATGGTGCTGGAATCCAGAACTTAAGGGGTGGCAGGGATTACCGCAACCTCAGCTTTACCAACAGCGGAACAAAAGGGATCACATCCGCCATCAGCAATATTACCGGAACTATTCTGGTAGCCAATACCGTTATACTGGATGTGCTGAACAATACCATGGGCGGCAGCGGAACAAATCTGACCATGACCGGAACGGCCGTTTATAAAACTGCAGGGTCTTTCCAGGTAAAACCCGATGCACAGGGAACCTATACCCTGGCAGCAGGAACCACGGTTGAATTTACCAACAATGCCGGCGGACTGGAATCTGTGCGCTTATCTCCCGATTATTACCATATCGTTGTATCGGGGAGCAGTGTGGGAACAAGCACCCTGGTATCCGGGATCAAGTTCCAGGCCGGCGGAAGCTTTACCGTTAAAAACGGGGCTGTATTCAAACTCGAGAATTCAAACGGTTTTTCGGGTGCAGCCAATACTTCGGTCAGCAATACAAATAATCCAACCATCGTGCTGGAAACCGGAAGTACCATTGAATATAACGGTACCGACCAAACGATCACAAACCAGGTAATTCCGGTTCCTGCAGATGCCAATTATACAGCGCTTGTACTGAGCAACAGCGGAACAAAAACAGCGCCTGCAGGAAACCTCACGATCAGGGGTAACCTGACCAAATCGGGGATTACCGTTTTTGCACACAACAACGGAACAGTGATCTTCAACGGCATCGCCAGCCAGTCGTACAATGCCAGCGATCCGGTGATGGAATTCTACAACCTCAGCAACAACAATACAGTGGATCTGAGCATCAACAACAACCTTTCTGTTTACCGTACACTTGCATTCGGCATCAATGCCCGGTTGAACCTGGAGGACGGGAACATCAGTTTGAGATCCAATGCTGCCGGCACGGCCAATGTCGGAATCATTCCGGCAAATGCAGTCATCAGTTACAGCGCAGGTGGCAGGTTTATCATTGAACGATATATCCCCTCAGGGGTTTCACATGGTAAGTCCTGGCAGTTTTTAGCCGTGCCGGCAAACGGCGGACAAACCATCCAGGCAGGCTGGCAGGAAGGGGATACTTATCCGACATCCATACCGGGAGGCGGACTGGGAACCATCATCAGCAACAATACCGCCGGGGCCGGTTTTGATATCATCGGCGGCGTGGGGCCCTCTATGAAAACCTTTGATCCCGCCGGGGCCGGAAGCTGGGTTGGGGTACCCAATACAGCAGCAACAACATTATATAACCAAAAGGGATACATGCTGTTTGTGCGGGGCGACCGCACCGTTACTACTGTTTCCGATCCTGCAAAACCAACCACCCTGCGTACAACCGGTAAAATATTTGCTCCTGTATCCAACCTGCCTCCCGTAAACAATGCAGGTGCGGACGAGTACCTGTCCATTGGAAATCCTTACGCATCTGCCATCGATTTTTCCAACGACGCGGCGGTGATCAAATCTGCCAACATACAAAAGGTATTTTATGTATGGGATCCGAAACTGGGTGGTATTTATGGATTCGGTGGTTTTCAAACATTTGTAAAAGGGGTTGACCCGGATAATAATTATTATGTTTCTCCTGGTGGCGGCAGTTATGGTGCCGGCGGTTCGGTAAACAACAGCATCCAAAGCGGACAGGCATTTTTGGTACGTTCCTTCGGAGGAACCGGCACAGTAAACGTTACAGAAAATGCCAAGATCAGTGGCAGCAGCCCTGTCTTCCGCGGGATGCCCGAAGTAAATACCGTTAAACAAACCCGTTTGCGTACCAACCTGCTGGATGGAAACGCTGAAGGAGCTACATTGGTGGATGGTGTATTGAGTGAATATGACCGGCACTTTTCAAACAATATTGATCCATTGGATGCAATAAAACAGGTAAATTTTGGAGAGAATTTTGCATTAACGAGCAATGGCCAATCTTTAACAGTAGAACGCAGGGCACTCATAACCAGAACGGATACCCTTTTTTACCATTTGGAGCAAATGCAGCTTAAAGATTACCAGTTTGAATTTATACCCGAAAATTTTTATAAAAAAGGATTGCATGCCTACCTGGAAGATGCATATTTAAACAGGAAAACAGCCATCAGTTTAAACGAATCCTCCCGCATCTCATTTGCAATCAGCCGGGATGCCGGTTCCGCTGATGCAAACCGGTTCAGGCTGGTATTTATGCAGGGTAAAAAAGTTGGGCAGTTTCCGGAAGATCAGCCGGAATTTGCAAATACAACAGAAACACAAAGGGTAACCGTTTTTCCAAACCCGGTTAGCGGCAGCACATTCAATATTTTATTCCGGGGTGAAACTGCTGGAAACTGCCGGGTGAAACTGGTCAGTCCGGTTGGGCGGATCCTGATCGAAAAAGAATTCATGTTAACGGGAAACGGGTTGAGCAAAAAACTAAATATTCCCGGTTTAACACCTGGTATCTATCAATTACAAACGGTTTTCCCCGATGGCACCAAAAACAGCCAGCCGGTATTGATCAAATAAACAGCATGTTATTTGCAACCCCATTGACTCGTTCTAAAATAAGTTTACAGGTTAGATAATTAATCCTTGCAGCCGTCTGGTCTCTGACCAACGGCAAATCCAAATTTTATAATACAGGGGTTGATGAATTTGAAATGCTGACTCATTATTCGGGAAATTAAACTTTGCTGTAACCATATCCCCGTTGGTCGGAGACCTGCCTACCGGCAGACAGGCCAGACGCGGGGGCGTGCATTCGAGTGAAGGGACACGGTCAGCGGTGGAAATTGCTCTTTGCTACATCCCAATCCCATTGGTCGGAGACCAGACGGGGGCGGAGGGCTGTGAATATTTTTCCGTTGAGGATGTTTCTGATTTTTTATAGACTCATATTTCCAACCGTGAGTGCCGCCGTCTGGTCTCCGACCAACGGCGCATGAAAAAAAGGGGTTGATGATTTTTGCATGCAAATGCATTATTCCGGAAATTGATCTTTGCTACTATCCATCCCCGTTGGTCGGAGACCAGACGGGGGCGTACGTTTGAGTGGGGAACATCGTAAGCTCGGGAGTATAAAATTGCCGCCGTCTGGTCTCCGACCAACGGCGTAAGAATAAAACAATGGTTGAAGCTTTTGGAATGCTAACGCATTATTCCGGAAATTGATCTTTGCTACTATCCATCCCTGTTGGTCGGAGACCACACGGGGGCGTGCGTTTTTTTTTCGGATTAGGATGTTTCTGATTTTTTATCGACTAATATTTCCAACCGTGTGTGCCGCCGTCTGGTCTCCGACCAACGGCGTATGAATAAAACAGGGGTTGATGATTTTAGAATGC
>JBBKWV010000013.1:0-13977 GCA_037969135.1 Ferruginibacter sp. | reverse complement strand
TCCTTATCTGTTACTTTTGTAAATGCATCAATAACCGACATATCATAGTTTTCCGGAACAAAATCTTCCCCAAAGCCTTCACTTATATATGGATAAACTTCTTTCATATCCAATTCACCAGTCTCAAAATATTTTTTAAGTAACGACCCATAACTATCTATAGCCCAAATTTTTATGTTAGGATTTTTTTCTTTCAAATACTTGCCTGTACCAACAATTGTACCTCCGGTTCCTGTAGCTACAACCAAGTGGGTAACCTTCCCTTCGGTTTGTTCCCAGATCTCCGGGCCGGTTTGCTCATAGTGTGCCAGCCTGTTGGCGAGGTTATCATATTGATTTACGTACCAGGAGTTGGGTACTTCTGTTGCCAGCCTTTTTGAAACAGAATAATAGGAACGAGGGTCTTCCGGTTCAACATTGGTTGGGCAAACGATCACTTCGGCACCAACTGCCTTTAAAATATCTGCTTTTTCCTTTGATTGCTTATCCGTAGTGGTAAATATGCATTTATATCCTTTTACACAGGCTGCAAGCGCCAGTCCCATACCGGTATTGCCACTGGTTCCCTCAATAATAGTACCTCCGGGTTTAATTTTCCCTTCTTTTTCTGCCACTTCCAGCATTTTTAAAGCCATCCTGTCTTTGATTGAATTGCCCGGGTTGAAATATTCAACTTTGGCCAAAACGGTACAGGGGAGATCCTTTGTTATTTTATTCAGTTTAATGAGCGGGGTATTTCCAATGGTTTCTAAAATGCTGTTAAGCCACATATTTTTTAAGTTTTGCGCAAAGGTAATAAATCTGGAGAATGAAAGGGTTGGATATGCTGTATATTAGATATGGAAATATTATAACTTAGAATTTTTTTGAATGTAAAATTTGGGTAATTATATTAATTTCAACAAAACCATCTAAGATGTTCAAAATATTATTTTTCCTGTTTCTGGTTTTGCCTTTATCCATAGCTGCACAATCTCAAACATCAGTTGAATTACATAAATGGAAAACGGAATCTGAGAATGTAAAGATCATCAGAGACAACTGGGGTATCCCTCATATATATGGAAAGACAGATGCTGATGCGGTTTTTGGGTTAATCTACGCCCAATGTGAGGATGATTTTAAAAGAGTAGAAATGAATTATATTGAAAAACTGGGCAGAATATCAGAGTTAAAAGGAATATCGCATTTATATAATGATCTGCAAAATAAAATATTGATTGATACTGCCGCAGCCATTTCAGATTATAAAACAGCCCCTGATTGGTTAAAAAAATTACTACATGCTTTTGCTGATGCGGTTAATTACTATATATATGTAAATCCCCAGGAAAAACCGGCTTTACTTCATCATTTTGAACCATGGTATCCATTATTGTGGACTGATGGGAGTATTGGAGCTATCAATACTGCCGGCATTTCACCTGCTGAACTTGAAAAATTTTATACGGGCAGGGATATCGGGTTTCAACCAAATCTGCCATTTCAGGAAGATAATGCAACCGGTTCAAACGGCTTTGCAATTGCTCCTTCCAATACTACCAACGGAAATGCATTATTGTATATCAACCCACACGTGTCTTTTTATTTTCGGCCCGAAGTGCATATGGTCAGTGAAGAAGGATTGAATGCTTACGGTGCTGTTACTTGGGGGCAATTTTTTATTTACCAGGGATTCAATGAATTCTGTGGATGGATGCATACGTCCAGTGAAGCTGATGTGGCTGACTTATATGAAGAAAAGGTAAATCAGCATAACAATGGATACGTTTATTTATATGAAAATGCGTACAAAAAAATAAAAGAAGAAAAGAAATCCATTTATTATGCTGATAAAGATGGAATGCATACAAAATATTTTACGGTATACGCAACGCACCATGGTCCCGTACTTGCATCAAGGAATGGAAAATGGATCAGTCTTGCAGCTAATAACCGGAATATGAACGGACTGATCCAAAGCTGGCAAAGAACCAAAGCGAAAAGTTTTGATGATTATAAAAAAGCAATGGACCTGCTTGCAAACAGCAGTAACAATACAGTTTATGCAGATGCATCAGGAAATATCGCTTATTGGCATGGGAATTTTATTCCGAAACGAAATTTGAATTACGATTGGTCAAAACCTGTGGATGGTACACTGGCAGAAACAGAATGGCAGGGTTTGCATACCGTTAATGAATCAGTGCATGTTTACAATCCTTCCAACGGTTGGCTCCAAAATTGTAATTCAACCCCGTTTACCGTAGCTGGAAAAAACAGTCCGGATAAAAAAGATTACCCTGTTTATATGGCTCCGGATGCAGAGAATTTTCGGGGTATCCATGCCGTAAAAATATTGAAAGAGGAAAAACATTTTACCATCGACAAACTCATTGTAGCAGGATATGATACCTACATAACAGCCTTTGAAGAGTTAATTCCGGCCCTGGTAAAAGCATTCGAAAACTTACCAGAAAATAGTGAACAGTATAATAAAATTTCAAGCCAGGTTAAAATTTTAAAGGAATGGGATCTTCGATGCAACGAAAATTCTATTGCAACAACCCTTGCCATAGAATGGGGATACCGGCTTTTGCCGATGATGTATGCCGATACCACAATTCCCCAAAAAGATCTTGTGAAAAAGTTTAAAAAGTTTTCGGCAACAGCAAAACCTGATCAACTGATTCAACCATTGATCGATGTTATCAATAGGTTGGTGCTCGATCATGGCAAATGGGAAATACCCTGGGGAGATATAAATCGATTTCAAAGGCTCTCAGATAGTACCGATTTATTCTATGATGATCATGAGCCTTCTTTACCTGTTCCGTTCGTATCTTCTGTATGGGGAATGTTGCCATCCTATTCAGCCAGTTATTTTCCCAATACAAAAAAGCGGTATGGGGTTCATGGAAATAGTTTTATTTGTGCAGTAGAATTTGGGAAGAAGATAAAAGCGAAATCGTTACTGGCAGGAGGGGAGAGCGGACATCTTTCTTCGGTGCATTTTTATGACCAGGCACTTATGTATAGTAAAGGTATTTTTAAAGATGTATTGTTTTATAAGGAAGATGTTTTAAAAAATGCATCCAGGATCTACAACCCGGGAAAATAAATAAATTGTAAAACGCCGATAAAAAACAATGTTTTTGATAAAAGGTATTCGTTACCCGGAAGCATATAGTTATCTTGAATTCATAAGTAATATTTCAAATGCAGTAAAAATAATTTTATGAAAATATTTTACTTCTTCATTTTCTGTTCTTTTATCTTTTCCTGTAAATCCAAAAATGCATTGGATAAAACGGTATTGTTCAACAAAGTTGCTGAACAATATGTTAAACTCGGACTTGCAATCGGGCAATATGACCCCGATTTTGTGGATGCCTATTATGGGCCGGATTCATTAAAACCAATATCTCCAAAACAGGTTGTTTTTCCAAAAGACAGTTTACTAAAAGCAGTTGATATGCTTATCGCTGATTTTGCAAAATATAAGTCTGAAGATATAAAAGATACACTCAGTCTGAGGGCAACATGGATCACAAACCAACTGACCGCTTTTGGCAGGCGCATCAAAATATTTTCAGGCGAAACGGCCACTTTTGATGAAGAATCCAAAGATTTATTTGGAGTAACAGCACCCGTACACGATGAAAATTATTTTAAAGATCTGGTTGCGAAACTCGACAGCAGCATACAGGGAAAAGGAACCATTGCTGAAAAATTTCAAAATATGGCCAGTCGTTTTATCATTCCAAAAGATAAACTGGATACGGTTTTTAAAACGGCAATCGCAGAAACACGCAGACTTACAATGGTGCATTATATTTTGCCGGAGAATGAGAATTTCAGTCTCGAATATGTAACAAACAAACCCTGGAGCGGATATAACTGGTATAAAGGAAATTATCAAAGCCTGATACAGATAAATACCGATCTGGATATTTATGCAGAACGGCTGATTGATGTGGCAGCGCATGAAAGTTATCCGGGGCACCATGTTTACAATATGCTGCTGGAAAAAAATCTTTATCAGGATAAAGGATGGGTTGAAATATCTCTCTATCCGCTTTTCAGTCCACAGTCACTTATAGCAGAAGGGAGTGCAAATTTTGGTATTGAAATTTGTTTTCCGGGAAAAAGAAAGAACCGGTTTGTAAAAGATGTATTGTTACCACTGGCCGGATTAGATACCGCCGGACTTGACAATTATTTTAATGCGTTGGAATTGAAAGGGGCATTGAATTTTGTCCGCAATGAAGTAGGTAGAGGATTGCTGAATAAAACGATGGATGAGAAAGAAGCCATGAGATGGTTGATGAATTATGGTTTATTGGATCTTAATGCTGCAGTAAAATCAATCAGTTTTATAAAAAAATACCGGAGTTATGTGATCAATTACAATTATGGTATGCAACTGGTACAAAAATATATTGAGGCAAAAGGAGGAACACATACAGCTTTAAATAAACGATGGGAGTTATTCGGAGAGCTTTTGAGCAATGAAATAACAACAAAGGAATTATTGAATTATCAATAATGTAAACAAATTGCCTTTTTAATTACAATAATTTTTTATCGGTATGAAAACATTTTTGCCTGTTAAAATAAATGAAAGGGAAAGCTTTCTGGATGTTTTGCGTGGTTTTGCCATATTGGGAATTTTCATCGCAAATCTATTTGGACTGTCCTGGTATTTTTTAGCAGACCGCACTGCACCCAGCCTGATGACATTGCCCTATTGGGATGAGAAAATGCTGTTCCTGCATCACATGTTGATAGAAGGGAAATTTTATTCTATTTTTAGTTTCCTGTTTGGATGGGGGATTGCCATTCAAATAAAACGATTGGAATCCAGGGATATTGAACCTGCTCCATTTATAAGACGCCGATTGGCAATCATGCTTTTATTGGGGGCTTTTCACTTGCTTTTATGGCCCGGCGATATTGTTTTCTTTTATGGATTACTGGGATTTATTTTATTAATGCTGCGCCGTTTTTCAGATAAAACTCTTTTGATCACAGGGATCATATTGGTATTGTTGCCCATATTATTGTATGGATTAAAAATGATGTTCCCTGTGTTGAATTTTCCCGCAGAGCTACTTTACAAAACAGGTGATTGGGCAGATCAGCATTTAACCGGGGTTAACAGCAATGAAACCTTTAAACTGTTTATCCAAAATGCCAATTGGTTCGACTTGTTGAAATCTGATCTGTCAGGATTTTTTTTCCGGTATGGGGATCTTTTTTTCATAAGCCGTATTCCAAAAGTTTTGGGTATGATGCTGGTTGGTTTGGTAGTGGGAAGAAGTAATTTTTATCCGCATTTTCTGGAACATAAGAAATTGCTTTTTTACATCATTGCTTTTGGCATTTTTATCGCACTTCCGGCAAATTATTTACTGGCTGTTTATATGCAGGCAGATGATGGCGCCTATTATCAAATGAAAATGAAAGGGTTTTACCGTACAATAGCATATGCCGTTGGAGTGGCTCCACTTGCAGCAACTTATATAGCTTTATACATGTTTGCTTTTGAAAAAAAGTGGTGGAAACAAATTTTATTAAAAATTGCTCCCGTAGGAAAAATGGCTTTCACAAACTATATCATGCATACATTGATCGGAAATTTTGTTTTTTTTAATGCAGGTTTGGGATATATGGGTAAAGTTGGACCTGTCTATTATACAATATTTGCCCTGCTGGTTTTTATTTTCCAGATAATATTAAGTACACAATGGTTGAAATATTTTAATTATGGACCCGTAGAATGGCTATGGCGCAGTGCTACATACAAACAATGGCAACCGTTTTTAAAAAATAAAAATGCGGGGTGAAACATGACTTTGATTCGAATTGTAAAGAAACCTTATTCGAATTAATACTACAAATTCTTTATAATAACTGCTACGAATTGTTAATTGCTATTAAAGCAACTTTACAATAACAAAAAAGAATGGTTCAACCCGTTGCCTTTGTCCTATGAAAACTAAACCCCTGAATAATCAGCATTCAATCAAATGTTTTGTTGCTTATGCTTATTGAAACCCACTTTAAATTAGCTCCTAACCGGAGCTTTTTTAATTTCTCAATATTTCCAATGCTTTTTTCACAGTAATATCATCGGGATTGGATACTTCAAAATAGCCTTCACTTCTCCAGAGCTGTCTTGCAACAGATGATTTCATTATTCTGTATAAGTAGGATCTCTCTTTTTCTGAAAACCTGTTCAGGTCTACAGAATCTGCGTTGCTTATTTTCTCAAAATCTTTCAGGATATTTTCTGAAAGTAGAAAAGACTGTAAAAAATCACGGGGTGATTTATACAATTCATAGATCGTTGGATTTAATAAAAAATATTTATAGCCAAAATCATTGAACAGTCCTTTATTATACACAGCAGAAATAGCAGGACCCATATTCAGTGTGTCTAATGCCACAAAATAATCAGGAACAATTCCCCCACCACCGAAAACTCTTTTTCCTGAAGCAGTTTTAAACATTTTACTGCTGTCTGTTTTTATTGAATCGGCATGATAATTTTCTGCACCCAGGTACCTGTTATTTATCTCATTATAATATGCTTTATCACCATTGGCATAAGAACGCTGGATACTTCTTCCCAATGGAGTATAATACCGGGCAATGGTAAGTCTCAATGCACTTTTATCACTCAGGTCAAACTGATCCTGAACCAACCCTTTTCCAAAAGTTCTGCGGCCAATGATGGTCGCTCTTTCCCAGTCCTGCAGTGCACCAATGATCACTTCACTTGCACTGGCAGTTCCATCATCAGTTAAAACAACCAATGCCCCTTTTTCAAATTGTCCTTCTCTGCGACACCGGTACTCTTTTTTGGCAACATGTTTTCCCAAAGTATACGTTATCAGTTTATCTCCATCTAAGAATTCATCAGCAATTTCTACTGCTTCATCTAATATACCGCCACCATTACCTCTCAGGTCAAAGATGAGTTTTTTTAATCCTTGTTTTTTCAAACCTTCCAGGCTCTTCATAAACTCCCGGTAAGTTTGTTGAGAGAATTTATTCAGCCGGATATAACCAATACTGCTGTCAATCATATACGAAGCATCCACACTGGATATGGAGATAGCATCCCTGCTGATCTTTATATTCTTTTTTTGCATTCCACGAAGTATCTCAACTTCAACTATACTGCCACGGCTACCTCGTAATATACTCCTGATAGAATCGGTGTTTTTCTTATTCCCACTGATCAAAATGCCATCTGCTTGTAAAAATTTATCCCCGGTTTTTATTCCGGCTTTGTCGGCAGGCCCGTCTTTTATTACATTAATTACATGCAGACTGTCTTTAAGGATATTGAATTCAATGCCAATGCCAAAAAACATTCCCGCCATTTCTTCATTTACATTCTGCAGGTCTTTGGCAGGAATAAAAACGGAATGGGGATCCAGTTTTGCCAGCATTGCCTGAATGGCAGTATCTGCAAGGGCATTCATATCTACATCATCCACATATTTGGTTTTTACGAGATCCATGATCTCCTGCACCGGCCTGCGCTTTTCCATATAAAAAAAACTTTTCCCGGGAATCTCATCCCGCATTTTATAGCCAAGGAACACACCGGCAACCATGCTGATGCTTATGAGCAGAGGCAGCCATATCTGTAATTTTTTTTTATCCATAACATATTAAATTTATGCAAATCAACGGGCGATTGCACAATTTGGATTGCGAAGTTAAATTTTTGTTGTTAACCTGCTAATAATTAAATGCAATTGAACTGATTGTTTTAACTTGACGTTTAATTTAAAAAATAACATGTCAATAAAACTAATTGCAGATAGTGGTTCTACTAAAACAGAATGGTGTCTGATAAACGGAAAGGTCAAAAAATTCATCAATACCCAGGGACTTAGTCCTTATTTTTTAAATGCTGCACAGATCCAGGCTATTTTGGAAAAAGAATTGATGCCCAAGTTAAAAAATACGAAACTGGACGAAATTTATTTTTATGGCACAGGTTGCAGCAATCCGGGGAATATAAAAATCATCAAACAGGCACTGCTTGCATGCTTTCCAAAAGTAAAAATAAATGTAGATCATGACCTCATGGGGGCGGCCAAAGCTTTATGTGGGAATGAAAAAGGAATTGCCTGTATTTTAGGCACCGGTTCCAATTCCTGTTTTTATAATGGAAAAAAGATCGTAAAAAACAGCCCGGGACTGGGATATGTGCTGGGGGATGAAGGCAGCGGCACCTATTTGGGGAAAAAAGTTGTTCAATATTACCTATATAATACATTTGAACCCGACCTTATGGATCGTTTCAACGCTAAATTCAATACAAATATGATTGAGATTTTAGACGCTGTATATAAAAAACCACTTCCAAACAGATACCTGGCCGGTTTTGCCGTTTTTCTGAAAGAAAACAGGGGGCATTATATGATAGAAAATATTATTGAAGACGGATTCAATGATTTCTTTTTTAACCATGTATATAAATACAGGGAGAGTTGGACTATGCCCATCAATTTCTGCGGAAGCATTGCATATGGTTTCAAAGACGTATTAAAAGTTATGTGCAATACATACGAACTCCAATTAGGAAAAGTATTGAAAAATCCCCTGGAAGGTTTGATAAAATATCATCAATAATATTTTTAATACGTCGGAAATGTCTTTTAAAAAGATCACGGAATCTCCATCGGATTATCGCCATTTAGATAAAATGAGTGTGCATGATTTATTGGTAAACATGAACAGGGAAGACAAAAAAGTTCCGGAATTGATATCTGCTGTAATTCCACAAATTGAAATACTGGTAAATGCCATTGCAGATAAAATGCTGCAGGGCGGCAGACTGTTTTATATTGGCGCCGGAACCAGTGGGAGGCTGGGTATTTTAGATGCGAGTGAATGCCCGCCCACATTTGGTGTATCCTATGGAGAAGTGATAGCAATCATTGCCGGTGGTAAAAAAGCGCTTACTGAAGCAGTTGAATTTGCAGAAGATGATCAATACCAGGGATGGGAGGATTTAAAAGAATATAATATAAGTGAAGCTGATATAGTGATTGGTATTGCTGCCAGCGGATCCACCCCCTACGTTTTACATGCCCTGGAAAAATGTCTTGAAAATAATATTCTCACTGGCTGTATTTGCTGTAACCCGGGTTCCCCCATTGGCAAATTGGCAAATTTCCCCATTGAAATTGTAGTAGGTCCTGAGTTTATTACCGGCAGTACCCGTTTAAAATCCGGAACGGCACAGAAACTGATCCTGAATATGATCTCCAATGCTGTAATGATCCGTTTGGGAAGGGTAGAAGATAATAAAATGCTCAACATGCAGCTTGCCAATGAAAAATTGATTGACCGGGCAGTTAAAATGGTAATGGAACATTTAAAAATGGATGATTATTCTGCTGCAAAAAAGCTATTACTTGAATATGGGAATGTTAAAAAATTGTTTGAAAATCACCATTTATAATTTTTTTTTGAATGATACAGCCTAAAGTAGTAAATTAGTTTTCTAATTCACCACAAAAATGACTCACTTATGAACTTCAAACTTCTACTTACATCAGGTTTTATTGTTGCTTCACTGTCAACAAGTGCCCAAACAAACAAAGCATACGCAATTACCGGAGATGGTAATAATGATTTCATCTGGATGAATATCCGTGAAGTAGATCTTTCTACCGGGCAGGTAACAAAAACAATTTTTCAACGCAGCAAATCAGATTTTGTACTAACAGATATGGTTTCCAAAAAGTCGGTAACTCAGGCTAATTCTGCTACTACAAATATATTTGACAACAGGGATTACCCTACAACTACCATGGTAGCTGCTGCTGCATATGATAAAAAATCAAACAGACTGTATTTTACCCCAATGCGTATGGGCGAATTACGCTGGATCGACCTGAATGCAAAAAATGAATCAGCGCAGTTTTACACTATGAAGTCTACAGTATTGGATATGGGAGATTATAAGGATGAATCTATCAACCTTACCCGTATGGTTATAGCTGCAGATGGTAACGGTTATGCAGTTACGAATGACGGTAACCATCTTATCAAATTCACCACTACAAAAACTCCTGTAATTACCGATCTGGGTAATCTGGTTGATGCAGAATCAAATAAAGGAATTTCTGTTCACAACAGGTGCAGTAGCTGGGGCGGGGATATGATTGCTGATGCATTTGGAAAATTATATATTATTTCAGCCAACCACCAGGTATTTTCTATTGATATCAATTCGCGTATTGCAACCCATGTTGGAGCAATCACCGGTTTGCCAAACGGATATACTACCAATGCGGCAGCAGTTAATTCAGATGGTGAGATCATCATTTGCAGCGCAAATAAATTCGATGGTTATTATAAAGTGAAACTGGCGGATCTGGCTGCTGTGAAATTAGAAGGTTCTGAAACAAAATACAATGCTTCAGACCTTGCCGGTTCAAATCTGTTGTTACAAAAAGAAGCTGATGAGGCAAATAAATTCTCAATGGCAGATTCTAAACTTCCATTGTTGGGAACAACCAGTAATTCAAAAGTGTATCCAAATCCAATTACTACCTCATCATTCCAGGTTTTATTTGATGGTAAGAAAGAAGGGATTTATACAATTATGCTGACAGACCTTGCCGGCAGAACCATGTTGACAAAAACTGTGAACATTTCAAAAGGAATGCAAACAGAAACTGTTGAGATCACAACAAGACCTTCTAAAGGAATGTATATGGTTAAAGTAATGGATCAAAATAAAAAGACTGTTATTACTGAAAAAGTAATGATTCAGTAATAAATTATTTATGGGTTAATAAGTGGAGGCTGCCAAATGGGTAGCCTCTTTTTTTTGTATCAAACACAATCCACAAACTTTAATGACCTATTAAAATGATAATTAAAATATTTTATCGGAAATTTGGGATGAATTTCTAAAAGACTAAATGCAGGACATAGAACCTTTTTATAACTGGAGACATTTATATGTAGCAGAAGAAGACAGGCTTTCACCTTTTTACGGCCGTTCTTACAATGAATTTGAATATTCGCAAACTCTTTATAATTATTATATTCACCCGCAATGGGATGACTTTGGGTCGCGGACATTGTACATGAAAATACTTTATACAGATTATGAATTGCATTTTGTGATCATTGAACTGATGGGCGAATGGAACGATGCAATTGAAAACGATATCATGACTTTAAGAAGGGATATCACAGATCATTTATTTAAAAAGGGGATATCCAAGTTTATCCTTATTGCAGAAAATGTTTTAAATTTTCACAGCAGTGATGATAGTTATTATGAAGAATGGAAAGAACAGCTGGAAGATGATTATGGATGGGTTGTACTTGTTGATCTGCCCGAGCAAAGCATGTATGATTTTAAAAAAGCAAGGCTGACCAATTACGTAGAATTGCTCGAACTACCGCAGTGGCGTACGCTAAAACCTGAAGTGATATTCCAGTTGATAGATAATGAAATGATCAAATGGCTGGATTGAAAACCATTTCAACTGATGAATTATCATTTTACTGAATAAAAAAGAATAATTAAGTCATTTTTGAACTGATGTGTCTTACTTTTGTTAAACATTTTAATTTTCAATAATCAATATATGACCTGGAAACTTTTTTTCACTTCCTCAATCGGCAAAAAATTTACCATGGCCTTTACGGGTCTTTTTCTGATTGTTTTTTTAATCGTACATGCAGGAATCAATTCCTGCATTTTTTTGAACGATAACGGAGAAACTTTTAATTCGGTCGCACATTTCATGAGTCATAACTGGATATTACGATTCATTGAAGTGGGTCTTTTTGCCGGATTGATCTTGCATATTGTACAGGGCCTGATGTTGTGGAAACAAAATAAAAATGCAAGACCTGTTGGTTATTATCAGAATAAAGCAGAAAAAAACAGTACCTGGTACAGCCGTTCCATGGGTGTTTTGGGAACCCTGCTTTTATTATTTTTGATCATGCACCTTTCCCATTTTTATGTAGGAACAAAAGTTGCATTATACGGGGGTGATGTGCCCCATAATTTATATGAAGAAATGCAGGTTGTATTCCATGAATGGTGGATAGTAGCATTATACCTTGCTGGGATTGTGGCTCTTTTCTGGCATCTGTTTCATGGATTCCAAAGTGCTTTTCAGAGTTTCGGTATCAACCACAAAAGGTATACACCCATTATCAAAGCGATGGGAACAGGATATTCAATCATCATTTGCATTTTGTTTGCGTTAATGCCACTGGCTGTGCATTTTAAATGGCTTGACTGAACCTTTGTTCTTAGAATTTAAATAAACTAACAACCAATAAACCAATCAACCGATATGACTTTAGATTCAAAAATTCCGCAGGGTGAAATGAAAGATAAGTGGGATTATTATAAAGGACATGTAAAATTGGTGAACCCCGCCAATAAACGCAAAATTGAAGTGATCGTAATAGGCACGGGCCTTGCAGGTGCTTCCGCAGCCGCTGCTCTTGGTGAAATGGGGTATAAAGTAAAAGCATTTTGTTTTCAGGACAGTCCACGCAGGGCACACAGTATTGCTGCCCAGGGTGGCATCAATGCAGCAAAGAATTACCAGAATGACGGTGACTCCGTTTTTCGTCTGTTTTATGATACCGTTAAAGGAGGAGATTACAGGGCCCGGGAAGGCAACGTACATCGCCTGGCAGAAGTAAGTGCTGCAATTATTGATCAGTGTGTTGCCCAGGGTGTACCTTTTGCCAGGGAATATGGTGGCTTCCTCAGCAACCGTTCTTTTGGTGGTACACAGGTTCAGCGTACTTTTTATGCAGCAGGACAAACGGGCCAGCAATTATTACTGGGCGCTTACAGTGCATTGGAAAGACAGGTGGCACTTGGAAATGTAACGATGTATTCCCGCCATGAAATGCTCGATGTAGTAATGGTTGATGGAAAAGCAAGGGGCATTATTGCAAGGGATCTTATCAGTGGCGAACTGGAACGGCATTTCGGCCATGCTGTACTGTTATGCAGCGGCGGTTATGGTAATGTTTTTTATCTGAGTACAAATGCCATGGGCAGTAATGTTACGGCTGCATGGAAAGCACACAGGAAAGGCGCCTATTTTGGCAATCCCTGTTTTACACAAAGTCATCCAACCTGTATTCCGGTAAGCGGCGATCACCAGAGTAAACTAACGTTGATGAGTGAAAGTTTAAGGAATGATGGAAGGATTTGGGTTCCCAAACAAAAAGGGGATAACCGCAAACCGACCGATATTCCGGAAGCAGAAAGAGATTATTACCTGGAAAGAAGATACCCGGCTTTTGGAAATCTGGTACCGAGAGACGTTGCTTCAAGGGCCGCTAAAGAAAGATGTGATGAAGGCTTTGGTGTTGGTACTACCCGGATGGCTGTTTATCTCGATTTTAAAGATGCAATTGTGCGTTATGGTAAAATTGAAGCCGGTAAAACAGGTGTTGAAGTTTCTGATGATAACAGCTTATGGGATCTTGGTCAAAAAGTAGTGGAAGAAAAATACGGCAACCTCTTTGAAATGTATGAAAAGATCACCGGAGAAAACCCCTATAAACAACCAATGCGCATTTACCCGGCCGTACATTATACCATGGGTGGACTTTGGGTAGATTACGAATTGCAGACAACTATTCCCGGTTTGTATGCTTTGGGAGAAGCAAATTTCAGCGATCATGGGGCAAACCGGCTGGGCGCTTCTGCTTTGATGCAGGGGCTTGCTGACGGATATTTCGTGATCCCTTATACCTTGGGAAATTACCTTGCAGATGAGATCCGTACGGAAGCAATTCCTACCACACACCTTGCTTTTGAAGCAACGGAAAAAGCAGTGTATGAAAGAATTACCAGGTTGATGCATATAAAAGGAAAACAAACAGTAGAAAGTTTTCATAAACGTTTGGGGAAAATAATGTGGGATAAATGCGGGATGGCAAGAAATGAAGCCGGCCTGC
>JBBKWV010000012.1:0-7429 GCA_037969135.1 Ferruginibacter sp. | reverse complement strand
GACCAGGCCTGGTAAGACGGATGTGGTTCTTCGCTTAACCCGTGCTTGAACCTGGTGGTTACCAACGCATCTTTGTCTGTAATATTAACTTCCTGCCATTGTTTTAATTCAATGAGTATGGCATGATCAATTCCATTTTCATCCTGCCCTGTTAAGAAGAAATCAATTCTCTTTGAAGTTTGCGGTATCCTGTATTCAATGGCCACACCGGCATCATCCGGGATATCGCTGCTGTTCAACACATGGTACATATAATTCAATGATCCCTTCCATGAATTGTATTCACTTTCACCAACCTTCATATTCAGTTTCAATTTCACCGTATCCCGGATGATGTCTTCAATACATTCATCCGAAACATTAGAAAGAAAATCCTTTTTATTTGATTGGTATACGATCATTAAGGGTAGTTAGTGAATTATAATTCTGTATATTTTTTCGCCGTTCCCTTCGCTTTCTCCACCGGGTATTTTGCTGCATTGGCTAAGATCTTTTCTTCAATGATCGCTTCAATATCAAAACCATACTTGTCTGCCAGCAACAAAGCAAATGAGAAAATATCAGCCAATTCTTCTTTTACTTTTTCTTTATCTTCTTCGCCGGCATTCTTCCAAAGAAATTGTTCCAGCAACTCCCCCGCCTCCACATTGATTGCCAGTGCCAGGTCTTTCGCATTGTGAAACTGCTCCCAATCCCTTTCATCCCTGAATTTCTTCAGCGATTGCAATATGTTATCAAACTGGTTCATATTTAAATAAATGATGGCTTATTATAGTTATGGGAGAAAAACTACTGAAGGCATGTTTAATTCCCCAATATAAAACGGTTTTTTAACTCTGTCAAATATTAGTGTCCCGTTTTACCTCTATATGAAAAATGATCTGCGGTTCCCTTTCCACTACCACGGCTCTTGTTCGGTGCTATCTCGGTGCTTGTAGAAGCGAATCTGCAATTACAGATTCGCTTCTACTGGCCTCTTCCTATAGCCGGAGTAGCACCGGGGTAAGCTTTTATAAAACAGTTATCCGATATAAAAAATCATTACAGGCCTGATTCTTTGTACAGGGTTGCTCTTAAACAGATTTTTAACAGCCGATGATTTTACCTGTATATAAAATCTCCGTCAATGAATTGATCGTTCACTATTAAATGTAATTTCTATGGCTTTAGATTTACCATTTTACCTAATTGGAATGTCGGGCAAGTTTGGCGATGTTGTTTTTTACCAGCTTCAGGGTAAAACGTTTGCACGCAAAGCTCCCGGCAGCTATAACAAAATACCTACCGCAAAACAGGCCGCTGCCCGGCTGCGTTTTATTGCTGCTCACCGCTTTGGGCAATCGGTTATTGCCGATCCTGCTTTAAAGGCTTTGTATGAAAAAAACCTGGGTAAACACATCAGCGCTTACTCGAAAGCGGTTTCGGCATATTTGAATGGGCATAAAGAGTAATTTGAACATGTGATTCCGTTTCTCTCTCCCGTTTCGGCCTTCCGTTTCATGAATCACGAATCCGGGCTAAGATCCTTGGCTTCAACGGTTTTTATGCCGCCACCCTTTGCAGTATCACTTTACAGGGTAACTCGGAGGTAACTTTTACCAGGTGGTTCTTATGCAGGGGTATGGCAAAATAATCTCCCGGAACCAGGTGGTTCACTTCTTCTTCTACAATAATATCGCAGGTGCCTTCTACAATAAGGAATCTTTCATGCTCATCATCATGCACTTCGTGCGGTGCATATTTTTTTAGCCATACAATGGCCGTTACCACTTTTTCTGTATACCCGATTATTTTTGCATATACATCTTCTTTTCCATTGCTTTGCATATCTGCCCTGCTTAACCAGGCATCATAATCTGCTATTTTTGTGTGTTCATGTAATAATGGCGGGTTGGTAACTGGTTCGCCGTTTTGTAACCTTTCCGTATAATCGATGGTTGCCATTAAAAATGGTTTTATTATCGGGTTGGGTTCTGCAGCTTGGGCTTTTAAATAGGCTTCAAAAGACATGGCAATGGATTCTAACTCCTTCTTAACTGCCGCATCGGTTGCAAGCCGCTTTTCCACTTCTTTGCATTCTTCTTCCGTGGCAATACCCAAAACGTATTGCTCCAATATTCCCGTCCCAATAAATTCCATACTACTTAACATTGCTCTTTATTTTTCAAATTCTTTACTGCCATGCGTAAATGACTTTTTACTTCCTCAACAGTTATGTTTAACAGAGAGGCCGCGTGCTCGCTATTTATCCCCCGGTGGTATAACAGATTAAAAACCCTGTTTTGCTGCTCCTCCGGATTTATTGCAGATTTACTGTCAGCTTCTTTTTGGTTACTGCCGGTGAAATCCTGTTGTAACCCTGGATTGGCTTTTATTTCTTCAAATGCCAGTTTACGTGCAATCCCCATCATCCGGCTTAACACTGCAGCATCCTCCGGGTAGAAACTGGCCTGCTGATCCCATATATGTACGTATGTTTTAACCAAAACAGATTCCGCCACATTGTGGTTATTCACAATACGATGTATACAGCCCATCAATACAGGAGCATATTTATCATATAGTATATGAAAACCTGCCATGGTTCCCCGCTTTAAATCCCGGAATAAATCTGTTGTATTTTGTTTTGGCTTTTTTGTCATTCTCCTGCAATTAAACTTCCTGCTATGGCAGTGCCGGCATGCTCATCGGGATAAAGATAATTTATAAATGTCAGATATCCCGATCTGTATCTGTATCCGGGCGTACCTGTAAGCAATGCTCTGGTTCAGCATTCCGGCTAAATCACTGTTGCCTGCCGGCTGATCATAAAATCCAGTAAATGCTCCAGTGTTATGCCGGCCCTGCTGATGGCATCTGCAACCTCCTCGCGGTTCACTCCGGCGGCGAAGCTTTTATCTTTCAGCCGCTTTTTTACGCCTTTTATTTCCATACCGGTATATCCCCCGGGGCGCATGAGGCTGTATGCATGCAGAAAACCGCTGAGTTCATCAAATGCATAGAGCATCTTATCCATGGCTGTTTGCGGCTCCACTCCAAAATGAGTTGGCCCATGACTGGCAATGGCATGTATGATCTCCGGGTCTATATGCCGGGCTTCCAGTTCTTCGATGATCTTTTTGCAATGCTGGTCGGGCCATTGGTCCCAATCGGCATCGTGCAGTAAACCTGCCAGTTGCCAGCGCCATTGCCCGGCCTCATTCAACCCTTCTTTTTCTGCTGCCCAGCATTGCATTAAATAAGCTACCTGCCGCATATGTAATTGCAGGCGTTCGTTGGGCACCCAACTCCGGAGCAGGTCTTCTGCTTCCTCCCTGGTTAGTGTATTACCGGCATGTGCCGGATCACCGAAGCTGGTACGATTTAGTTGTAATGACATGTATAAATATTCAATCGATGGGTGAATGAACATGCCGGATACATTCAGCATGTATTACTTACTGTTACATTCTATAAAAGTGAAGAATCGCTTTTCAGAGAGCTGAAACCTAACAGGTTTACTCTTCTGTCTTTGCTCCGGGTGCATTCTTTTTTACCGATGCTATGCCGTTGCTGCATGCTTTATCTGATTCATACATTTCACTTTTTCCTATCAACATATTGTTGGCGGCTGTTAAGGTAAAGTACGGCTTGCCATTCTTTGAAACGGACTTATTATACCGTTCGGCGCTGCCTGCATTCTTCATCACCGATGCTATTCCTTTTTTACAGGAGTCTTTACGTGTATAACCCTGACTGGCTAATATTATTTCGCCGTTCGATGCTTTCAGGTTAAAATAAAACTGTCCGTTCTTGCCGGTTTTGATCACAAATTTTCCCATGGATTTACATTTTAGTTGTTATTAAATTTAGGAAACATTTTATCGATTTTATCTTATTTATTTTATGCGTGTTTTCATTTCATGGTATAAAAACGTGTGAAGAACAAATTAATGATTATCTCATTCAGGCTGCTGAAAACCTGCCCGGGTGCAGACAGCCATCAATAAGTGAAACAAAGCTACGGCTCATATAAGTGGTTTTATTACATGTCAACGTAGTTGAAAGAATATTTATTTTTTCTAAATCTTTTGTTATAATTAAACCGTATGTGATTTTTTATACACTTAATTAATCACCTAAATTCATTAATATGCCACGTAAATTACCATTACGAAACGCTGCCCTAATCTGCATTTCGTTCAGTTTTATTCTATTTTCCTGCCAGAAATCAGTTATCGATTCAGATTTTCCCGGCTTACAAGTCCAAAAAAGCGATAATGCAAATGGATCAAAGAACAATAAGGGAACTAACTTCTACGCACTTACAACTTCCAACGAAATTGTAAACTACATTTCAGGAAATCCGCTTATTGAAAAAGGCAGTGTTGCCGTTACGGGATTGCAAACTGGTGAGAAACTGGTTGCTATCGATTTCAGACCTGCTACCGGTCAGTTATATGCAGTATCTGATCAACACCGTATCTATTTCATTAACACAATCACCGGTGTAGCTTACACTCCTTCATTAACGCCATTCTCAACTTCCATCACCGGTACCATGGTGGGTTTTGATTTTAATCCTACTGTGGATCGTATCCGTTTTGTTACAGATAAAGGAGAAAATTATCGTTTGAACCCTGAAACCGGCGGTATTGCTGCAACGGATGGTTCATTAAATCCAGGCTCTCCAATGGTTACTGCTGTTGCTTATAGTGATAGCTATGCAGGTACTTCTACAACTACTTTATATGATATTGATGTAAGCACTGACAAATTGTACAAGCAAATTCCTCCAAATAATGGCACACTGGTAGAAGTAGGTGCATTGGGTGTGGAAGCTGTAGGTGAAGCAGGATTTGATATTTCTCCGGATAACTCAGTTGCCATTGCAGCTTTATTTGGTCGTGGTGATGATAGTGATAATGATGAAGCTAGCAACGGAAACAAATATCGTTTCTACTACATAAATCTTGCAACTGGTAAAGCTACTAATGCAGGTAAGACTGACCGTGAGATCATTGGTGTAGCCATACCAACGAACCCGGTTGCATATGCAGTTACCAATATGAATCAGTTGCTGATCATGAATCCTTCTTCCGGAAGCATCATTTCAAAAACCGTTACAGGATTAGCTGCCAACGAGATGATTGCCGGAATTGATATGCGTCCTGCAACAGGCCAGTTGTATGCTTTGGGAATGACCAGCAGGATCTATGCGATCAATATGTCTAACGGAGCTGCAACACAAATGGGTACTTCACAATTTACACCTATGCTTAGCGGTATGAGTTTCGGTTTTGATTTTAACCCAACAGTAGATCGCATAAGAGTTGTGAGCAACAGTGGTCAGAATCTTCGGCTTCATCCAGTGACAGGCGCTTTAGCTGCCGCTGATCCGAATTTAAATCCCGGCACTCCAAATGTAGATGCTGCTGCATATACCAATAGTTTTGGTTTCCCTGCTGCATCTACTATGCTATACGATATTGATGTAACCACAGATATTTTGTACCAGCAGAATCCTGCCAATGCAGGTACACTTGTTGCGGTAGGTTCTTTAGGTATCAATGTAAATTCAGGAAATGGATTCGATATTGGCGGTACTTCCAATAAGGCATGGGGAATCTTTAATACCGATGCACAAACCGCATTGTATTCTGTAGATCTGATAACAGGAAGGGCTTCATACCAGATGATGGTTCCTTACAATGTAAAAGGTTTCACATTAGGATTGGGTTTCTAAACTATATAAAAATGAACGGGGTTGATGGCTTAACCCCGTTCATATAAAAAATCACATTTTGTTCTTCGTATCAGGCTGCTTCCGTTTAGCCTGCCCCGCTCATTTCGGTAGGCTCCGGTCAGCGGTATCTATAATAACTCTTCAATTTAAATCGTAATGTCTACGATTTACTATCAGCACTTTACTTACCGCCGGATTGTTGTGGCATTCAATCAAAACCCCTTCTGCCAGCCTGTTACTTTTGATGAAGTGACCTGGTCTTTTGAAAAACCAAGATTGGCAAAGATCTTTTTTCAACAAATTACCGGCTGCTGAAAAAGCCAATACTGAGAAATGGAATGCCACGAATGCACGAATATCCAGAAACGCAGCCGGGTCAGGTCTTTTGAGTTGCCCCGATAAGTTAGTATTTTATTTCAACGGGTTTCCAGCTCCTGAAAACCTGACTCCCTGCAGGCAGCGGCGGAGATAAGTAAGCACCGGGTATAGGACAATAAGAATCAGGAATTTGTTTGTTCTTCTGTATCATTTTGCCCGACAGGATTTTTTGAATATTAGTAAAAGAGTAAAAACAACCTGTTTATTGAAATCCTTTTTTAATTTCTGACATTATTCAAAGCGTAACTTTGAACAGTAAAAAATTACCCATGGCAAAACCAAAACAAAAAGTAACCCTTTCGCAGGCATTCAGGGAATTCATCTGGCCAAGGAGAAAAATTGTATTCGTTGGATTATTGCTGATCGTTATCAGCCGGCTGGCCAGTCTGGTTTTACCGGGTGCCAGTAAATATCTGATGGATGATGTGATCGTGAAAAAAGACATTCATATGCTATGGGTGCTGCTGGCGGTGGTTGCGGGATCAATTATTGTACAATCAGTTACCTCCTACCTGCTAACCAAATTACTGAGCGTGGAAGCCCAGCACCTCATCTCCCTGTTGCGAATCAAAGTGCA
The DNA here is from genome assembly GCA_037969135.1 of Ferruginibacter sp. Classification (GTDB taxonomy): domain Bacteria; phylum Bacteroidota; class Bacteroidia; order Chitinophagales; family Chitinophagaceae; genus Ferruginibacter. Next base: position 749 of record JBBKWV010000012.1, on the reverse strand, counting down.
GAAAAAGATCCTGTCCCTACCCGTGAGTTATTTTGATAACAACAAATCGGGTGCATTGGTGAGCCGGATCATGAATGATGTGGAAGGGGTGCGTAACCTGGTGGGTACAGGGTTGGTGCAGCTGATCGGTGGTTTATTAACTTCTGTGATCTCCCTGGTGCTGCTGATCAGGATCAGTCCGATGATGACCTTTTATGTGTTGGTGCCGGTTGCCATTTTTGCCGTAGTGGCATTAAAAGCGTTTACCTATATACGTCCGATCTTTAAAATGCGTGGTGTCATCAATGCCGATGTTACGGGCAGGCTAACGGAAAGCATCAATGGTGTACGGGTGATCAAAGGATTTAATGCCGAAACACAGGAGAATAAAACTTTTGAAAAAGGAGTGGAGCAATTGTTTCTAAACGTAAAGAAAAGCCTCACTTCCACAGCCATCATCACCAGTTCGGCAACATTGCTGCTGGGACTTGCATCTGCGGGTATCATGGGTATCGGCGGATACATGATCATCCAGGGGCAGCTTACTTTCGGAGAGTTCTTGGCTTTCACCCTTTACCTGGGATTTATGATCGCCCCCATTGTACAGATGAGCAATATCGGCAGCCAGCTTACCGAAGCTTTTGCGGGGCTCGACAGAACAGAAGAGATCATGAACATGGACCCTGAAGATGATAAGGCTGTGCGTGTAATTCCATTGACTTCCCTTAAAGGGGATATCCGTTTTGAAAATGTATCCTTTGCCTATGAGG
>JBBKWV010000011.1:0-3714 GCA_037969135.1 Ferruginibacter sp. | reverse complement strand
CTCAATTATAATAAATTCATTATCTGTATTTAACATTTTATATAATATTGTTATTCGTAATCAACTGAGAATTGTTAATTAAATTTGATTATTTTTTTTCTAAATGTTAATAATTATTGATTCTTTTTTTTTTTTTAGCATTTTATTTGCTACTACATCCCAAAAAAAATTATTGAATTTTGTCAGCAATTTTTTGAATTGAAAAACCAAATTTTTAAAACCAACGACTGTATATAAGTGTTTTTTATAATAATCCAACATATCTAATATCTCAACAATCCAATGAAATTCTTTACTCTCCTACTTTCACTATGTGTATGCAATATAGTAAATGCAACAAATTATTATTTTTCTGCAAATTCTGGTGACGATAACAGGACAAGTATTCAGGCTCAAAACCCTGCAACCCCCTGGAAATCATTGTCAAAACTTAACTCCTTTTTCAGCAGCCTGAATGCTGGTGACAGTATTTTATTTAACCGTGGAGAAGTATTTTATGGAAGTATTACTGTTAATAAATCCGGCAGTTCATCAGCCAGGATCATATTGGGTGCATACGGAACCGGCTTAAAGCCCATTATTTCGGGATTTAATTCTATTGATAGCTGGACAAATATGGGTAATAATATATGGGAGAGTACCAATGCAGTTACTTCTCTCAGCTCCTGCAATGTAATATCTGTCAATGGCACAAATTATTCAATGGGCCGGTTACCAAAAACAGGTTACTGGACAATTGCAGGAACCAATGGCAATTCAATCACAGATGATGCAAACTTAAATGCGTCTTCCATCGATTGGACAGGAGCACAGGTGGTACTCAGAAAATACAGATGGATATTGGATAAGTATAACATTTCTGCTACCAGTGGCTCTACTATTAATTTTTCCAATAGTGGAGATGCAATTCAAACAGGCTGGGGTTATTTTATTCAAAATGATGTTAGAGCCTGCACGCAACAAAATGAATGGGCTTTCAATCCAGATACAAAAAAAATATCTATTTTTTCCAGTGGAGCGCCAGATATGGTTACCGTTCCAACCATCGAACAGGCAGTAAGCCTTAATAATAAAGATTATATAACATTCGACAACCTTGATTTCCGCGGATTCAATACAACAGGCATCAACACTACATCCCGTACCGGCATCAGGATACAGAATTGTGATTTTTCCTTTATTGGTGTGAATGCTATTTATGGTTATCCAAATTCTTCCGGTTTAAATGTAACCAACAATACATTTAAAGATATTAACAGTAGGGCAATTCATGGAGGGTCTTCAAGCAATGCCTATATATCCGGGAATACCTTATTGAATATAGGCCATATTGCAGGAATGGGCTCAAATGGGGACGACAGCTATACCGGAATTATATCCAATGGGGATAACGCTGAAGTTTCTTACAACAACATTACCAATGTGGGTTATTGTGGAATTCGCTGGGATGGTAATGCTACTGTGATTAAAAACAATTTTGTAAACACTACTAACTATGTAAAAGACGATGGTGGTGGAATTTATTGTTATCCAAACCAAAACGGCCCGGGCCCGCAATCTTATACTCAAAGAACCGTAAGGGATAATATTGTAATAAATTCAATTGGAGCTGTTGCCGGAGGAACCCCATCTTCCAATGGCAGTGAGGCAATGGGAATATACAATGATGGCACATCCCCAAATGTTGACTATATAAACAATACCATCGCAAATGCGCAACTGGGTTTATTTCTAAATGGCGCTCATGAATCATCATCCATTGGAAATACCATTTATAATTGTGCAAGGGGTTTTTATTTATTAAATTATCAGCCTTCCACCGGAATTGCCAATATCAATGTAAACAATAACATTTTTATTGCCAGAACAAGCGGACAATACTCTGCTTATTATGAACCAGCGGGAATCAATATGCCTTCAACATTTAATGCCAACAACAATGTATATGCCCGACCAATAGATGACAACCAAACCATTTGGAGAGATCAGAACGGCAGTAATATTTACAATACCCTGGCTCAATGGAAATCCTATACCGGACAGGAATCAGAATCTACTAAGTCTCCCGTTGCTATCAGCAATATTAATGACCTGAGATTTGAATTCAACGAAACATCCAGTCTGAAGACCATAATACTTGGCGCCAGTTATATTAATTTTAGTGGTTCAGTATTCTCAGGCAGTATTACCCTTTCTCCATACACTTCAGCTGTATTGATAAAAACCAGTGCCGGGAATATCGCCCCAACAGCAAATGCAGGTCCGGATCAGTCTATTACTCTTCCCTTAAATTCTGTATCCTTATCTGGTAACGGAAATGACCCTGATGGCACAATTGCTTCTTATGCATGGAGAAAAATTTCAGGCCCCGGGGTTTTTACCATTGCCAATCCCAACCTGGCAAACAGCAATGTAACCTCATTAATTCAGGGTGATTATACATTTGAACTGAAAGTCATTGACAATAACGGCGCAGCAGGACTCGATACTGTAAAGATTACTGTAAATATTTCCGGGTTAACCCCACCTGTGGCAAATGCAGGACCTGATCAAACAATCACTTTACCAGCAAACAGTATTTTATTATCCGGATCAGGTTCTTCTGTAACTAGTACGATTGCTTCCTATTTATGGACAATCCTTTCAGGTCCTGCTTTTGCTGTGATCTCAAATCCAAATGCAGCATCAACAAATGTAAATGGATTGGTTCAGGGAATATACCAGTTTAAACTAACTGTTACGGATAATCTGGGAGTAACGGGAACAGACCTAATACAGGTTACTGTAAATGGAAGCGGCATCAATACTCCTTATTCTGGGATACCACTTGCAATCCCCGGCACCATTCAATTGGAAGATTATGATAATGGCGGACAAAATATTGCTTATTATGATAATACCGTTGAAAATCTGGGAGGAGTATACAGGACCACTGAATTCGTTGACTTGGAAAACTCCACAGAAGGAACGCCCTATGTTGGATGGACTGAAGTGGGTGAATGGATGAAATATTCTGTAAACGTTACAAATGCAGGATCATTTACACTTCAGGCCCGGGTATCATCGCAAAACACTGCGACTTCATTCCTGGTACAAATGGATGATTCAACCATTGCAACAGTAGCCGTTCCAAATACCGGTGGATACCAAAACTGGCAAACGGTGAATATTCCCGGCATTACATTAACAGCGGGGTTGAAAACAATGAAAGTATTTTATGTAACCGGTGGATACAACCTGAATTATTTTACTTTTTTCATTACGCCTCCGCCGGCGGTAAATATTGCCCCGACTGCTAATGCTGGTACTGATCAGACAATAACCCTTCCTTTAAATAATGTAACACTCACTGGATCGGGTACAGATCCCGATGGAACGATCACTGCTTATGCATGGACAAAAATATCAGGTCCAACAACTGGGTTGATCAGCAACCCCGCTTCGGCAACCACTTCTGTAACCGGTTTGGTTCAGGGTACATATAAATTTGAATTGAAAGTAACCGACAACAGCGGTGCTTTTGGTAGAGATACCGTGCAGGTGAATGTGAACCCTGCACCGCCGCCGGCAAATATTGCTCCTACTGCACTTGCAGGGATCGACATCAATATTACACTACCTGTAAATACCGCTTCACTGAATGGTTCGGGTACAGATTCTGATGGAACAATTGCAGCATATACCTGGACAAAAATATCAGGGCCAACAGCAGGT
>JBBKWV010000010.1:0-3555 GCA_037969135.1 Ferruginibacter sp. | reverse complement strand
TTCACAAAGCCTCTTTTTAATAGGAGGCTTTTTTTTATGCCATATACTTACATACTATATTCATCAAAACTGGATAAATATTATGTTGGTGCCTGTATACAATTTTACTTCATAGGTTGTCCACAATAATTTCACAGGCTAATTTTGCAAATGCTATTTCTTCAGAATGTTGCTTACTGTTTTTTGCCTTTATTGCTTTTTGTTTTTGAATGCGTAAATTATCACTCATTTAAAGTAAATTCTATCGTTTCCAATTCATAATGGCTTTGCCTTTCTACCCTGGCCCGTTTTCCTGTTCGCATACCCTGAATTTATTACAAATACACATTCTTCATAAATAAATAAAGAGGCACATTTAAGAATGTGTGAATGATGTAACTAATTTCAAATATTTTATAACATTAATAGTTAAAGCTGCGGTTACCTTCAAAGGCTATTCCTTTTATAATTTAATTTAAGGTAAAATGGCAATTACATCAATAGAAATTAATTAGGATATTTCAAAAGGTTCTCCAACTGAATATCTTTAAAATAATATAATCATAAAAGCGCTGGTTTATCATGGTCACGGAAAAAAGCATGGGAAGAAAACCTAAACCTGAAATAAAAGTACCAACAGATGCAGTTATCAAAATTCTAAAAACTTCAATTTGTAGGTCCGATCTGCATATTTTGAAAAGTGATCTTCCTGTTGTTATTGATGAAAGAATTATAGGCCATGTAGGAGTGGGGATTGTTTATGAAATTGATTACGTTGAGTGATATTTTACCAGCGGGTTTTTGAATGTGTCGTTCTTATCGGGAAGGTAAAACCCGGTGACACAATAGCTTTCATAGGCACTGGCCCCATTGGAATGGTTGCATCATTAACAGCTCAATTTTATACTCCAGCTGAAATTATTGTTAATGATGCTTTGGAAACAAAAGAATAGAAACGATGAAATTGATACCCGTAGCACACGAACTCATATCCAATATGAGGGCTTTTTTTCAAACAAATAATTCCAAACTCAGTTATCTGAATGAGGAACCGTTAAGGGCTGGGCTATTCAGCTCCGACCAGATGGAACGTTTTGGCAAAACACTTGCCATGAACCACAAACTGAGCACCAAACCGGCGAAAGAACATTTACTTAAGCGGCTTGCAGACAATGAGATTATTCTGCATGAAGTACGTAAGCTGCTTACCGATTCCATAAAAAGAAAATACCAGATAACACCCGCCGGAGAATGGCTGATTGATAATTTTTATCTGATAGAAGAACATATCCGCAATGCAAAAATGCATTTCCCGAAGGGTTATAGTAAAAACCTTCCTCAACTCTCAGATGCGGCCTCCGCCGGACTAACACGTATATATGACATTGTACTCCAGATCATTTCTCACAGTGATGGCAGGATAGATATGGAGAGCTTGAGTGGTTTTATCAGATCGTATCAAACGGTTACCAATCTGCAGATGGGTGAGTTATGGGCAATCCCCATTATGCTGCGGCTGGCGCTTATTGAAAACCTGCGGCGTGTTTCGGCAAAAATAGCTATAGACAGGGTTGACTTAAACCTTGCAGATTACTGGGCAAAAAAAATGATAGAAGGGGCTGAGAAAGCACCCAAAGACCTGATCCTGATCATTGCCGATATGGCACGTTCCAAACCTCCCATGGTAAGCGCATTTGTATCAGAACTGATCCGCCAGTTGCGTGGAAAAGGCCCGGATCTGGCCATGGCACTAAACTGGATTGAACAACAATTGGCAGAAGCCGGTTTAACAAGCGCTGAATTGGTAAATGCTGAAATTCAAAAACAATCTGCCAACCAGGTTTCTGTAAGCAATAGTATTGGAAGCCTTCGTTTGCTTGGGGCGATGGATTGGCGTGAATTTGTTGAAATTCACAGTATTGTTGAACAAACACTTCGGGAAGATCATCAAGGAATTTATGGCTCGATGGATTTTTATACACGTGACCAGTACCGGCATGTGGTGGAGCATATTGCCAAAAAAAGCAAGTTGACAGAAAGCAGTGTGGCCCGTATTGCTATACAGTTGGCATTGGAAAATGTAACTAGCCTTGAAACGGACCGACGGAAAACGCATGTAGGTTATTACCTGGTAGGACAGGGCGCAGAGGAGACAAAAAAACTGGCTGAGATGCAGGTGCCGGTTAACCAAAAGATATGGCAATTGTTGCACAGGTATAATTTCAAAATTTATATCAGCGCTGTTTTATTGATCACTTTGGCAATAAGTGCAGCGATTTTGATCAATGCAAACCTGGAAACAAAAGAGAATTGGATACTTATTACCATAGCGATTCTTTTGCTGCTTTGCACAAGCCAGCTAGCTATTTCTGTAGTAAACTTCTTTTCTACTTTATTGGTAAAGCCACATCTTTTGCCGAGAATGGATTTCTCCGACGGTATTCCATCCGATTACCGCACAATGGTTGTAGTACCGGTAATGCTTGCCAATGAAGCGGAAATTGAAAACTTAACAGAGGCACTGGAAGTCCGTTTCCTGGCAAACAGAAAAGATAATTTACATTTTGCATTACTTACAGATTTTACAGATGCCGGTCAGGAAACTCTTCCCGGAGATCATACCCTTATCAGTTTGGCACAAAAACGGATTGAAGAACTCAATAGAAAATACCATAGCGAAAATAACGGACTGTTTTATCTCTTTCATCGTCCACGATTCTGGAACCGGCAGGAAAACGTCTGGATGGGATATGAAAGAAAACGGGGTAAGATCGCTGAATTAAATGCGTTGCTGCGTGGAGAATCAAAAGAACGTTTTTCACTGATAGTTGGTGACCAATCCATTTTTTCGCAGGTAAAATATGTGATTACACTTGATGCAGATACACAATTGCCCATGGCATCTGCCTGGAAATTAGTTGGCACCATGGCCCATCCTTTAAATCATGCATGGTATGATGAGCAAAAGAAAAGGGTAACCAAAGGATATGGTATCCTGCAACCAAGGGTTGCCGTTAGTTTGCCGGATGAAACCGCATCATTATACAGCAGGATGCATGGAAATGAGCCGGGTATTGATCCTTATACAAGGGCTTCATCTGATGTTTACCAGGACCTGTTCAGAGAGGGTTCTTTTATTGGGAAAGGAATTTATGATGTAGATATTTTTAAAAAAGTAATGGAAGGAAAATTCTCTGAAAACAGTATCCTCAGCCACGACCTGCTGGAAAGTTGCTATGTGAGGTCGGGTTTGGTAAGTGATGTACAGTTGTTTGAAAAATATCCGGCCAGTTATCGTGCTGATATGAAAAGACGTGCACGCTGGGTACGGGGAGACTGGCAGATCATTTCCTGGTTATTACCCAAAGTTCCCGGTGCCGGAAGGCATTGGTATAAAAACCCCGTTTCCGCATTATCCCGTTGGAAAATATTCGACAATATCAGGCGCAGCCTTGTCCCCGTGGCACTTACAAGCCTGTTGTTATTCGACTGGATCGTTTTACCTACGTCCTTATTCTGGACCATTGTTGTTTCAGCAATTATTATTGTTCCTATTATTATTACCTGTGTATGGGA
>JBBKWV010000009.1:0-8725 GCA_037969135.1 Ferruginibacter sp. | reverse complement strand
ATTTTATACAGATAATCTGTATAATTTTTTTTTAACTGGAAGTTATTTATGTATATAATTCATTAACATTTTTATGAAAACAACTTTATTCGTTTCGTTCTGCCTTATTTTATTTTTTCATACCGGTTTATTTGCGCAGCCTGTTTTATCATTATCACCGGTTATTACAACCGACCTCACAGCTCCTTTACAATTGGTAAATGCAGGTGATGGGACTGAACGTATTTTCATTGTTCAACGGGGAGGTACAATCATCGTTTTTAATAAATCCTATTCTTTAATTGGTACATTTCTAACCGTATCAAATGTTTTATCTGGTGGTGAAAGAGGTTTGTTGAGTATGGTTTTTCATCCGAACTATAAAACGAACGGTTTTTTTTATGTATATTATACCAATGCTGTTGGAGATCTGGAACTGGCCAGATATCAAGTAAGTGCTGATGTACATGTGGCAGATCCGGCGTCAAAAGTTATATTACTCACATTACCACATACAACTTATACGAACCATAATGGAGGTGAACTTCATTTTGCAAATGATGGTTACCTGTACATTTCTACCGGTGATGGCGGCGGCGGCGGTGATCCGTTGAATAATGCCCAGAACACATCTGTTTTATTGGGTAAAATTCTCCGGTTAAATGTAAATACTTCAAACATTTCACCGTATTATACGATCCCGGTAACCAACCCATTTGGTAATGAAGTGTATGCTTATGGTTTAAGAAATCCATACCGCTGGAGTTTTGACAGACTGACACAGGATATGTGGATTGCCGATGTAGGTCAGGATAATTTTGAAGAAATTGACTACCGTCCCGCTGATTCTTCCAAAGGAGTTAACTACGGATGGCGTTGTTATGAAGGTACTTCTGTTTACGAGAGTTTGGGATGCGGACCAATCGAGGATTATACCTTTCCTGTGTATCAATACCCAACTCCATCTCCTGGTTCTGTTATCGGAGGTACTGTTTACAGAGGGAATACTTATGTTTCTTTCAGGGGCTATTATATTGCAGCTGATTATTTTTCCGGCATTTTTTATAAGATAAAATATGATACTACCAATCATACAGCAAATACAACTACACAAGCATTGACCCCCAAAGCGATTGCAGATTTTGGTGAAACAGAAGACGGGGAATTGTATGCAGTAATGCTGTCTTCAAATTCAGTTTACCGGATTATATCAGATGGCCCGTTGGGGTATACTTTTATCGGCGAAGGAAACTGGGATATTGCAGCAAACTGGAGTAATAATATCATTCCACCTGCTATACTGCCTGCAGGTGCTGAAATCATTATCGATCCCAAACAAAATGCAGAATGTTTATTAAATGTTCCTCAAACAATTTCAGCCGGATCTAAATTAATTGTAAACCCCGGGAAAAAATTCAATGTCAACGGTAACCTGGTGATTCAATAATTTCTCTTTTGGATATTAATGTACCTTAAGGATGGACTCTATTATCTGATTCAATTCCCCTGCTCTGCTCATAACCATCAGGTGATCTGCATCTATGATTACATGTGTGGGTCTTGTTTTTCCGATGGGTAATACCCTGTCTTTTGTTCCATGTATATGCCATAATCTTTCAGGGATATCTTCATTCTTCCATTGAAGGATCGCATTTATTGCCCACCTGATAAAATGTGGATCACTTTCTTTGATTACCTGTTTCAGAATTAATTTATGTTGAGGATCTTCTGCTGAAAAAAATCTTTTTAAAATGGATGCAGATTTGAGTAATGAAGTTGGAACAATTTTGTGTATTCTGAAAAAATAAGCAATAGTAAATATTGTTGGGAATTGTTTACAGGTAGCAGCACTTGATATTAATATTGTTGAAACCGGAAGATGTTTTTTCGCGATTTCTGAAGCGATCATACCACCCATGGAAACCCCAATTATCGAAAATCTCTCTTTAAGATCAATTTTTTCGGCAAGTCTGTGGGCATAGGATTCCAGGCTTTCATATTTATTCGGGCTGATCCAGTCAAGATATACAGGATGAAATCCGGAAGGTAAGATGATGTTTTGAAATACCCTTTTGTCGGCTGCAAGCCCACTGATGAAATAAACTTTCATTTTTGCAATTTACACAAAATGAAAATGGCTGGAATAAAAAAGAATTGAATCAGTTTCATAGATTCAATTCTTTTTATAGAAAATATTTCATTTTACCTGAAACTCAACTTTTTTGTCAGCCCAGAGCAAGATTATTTTTCCTGACTCACTGATATGGAACGTCATTTTTTCTGCAAAAGGATCGGCTTTACCGGCTGGTACAACCACTCTTAGGGCATCTTCGGCTTCTTTATATTTAAAAGCCCCCCATTGTTTCCATGTTTTATTGAATATGATTGTCCAGTTATCTCCGTTAACGAGGGTAAACAGTGCATACTTCCCTTTTGCCAATGGTTTGCCATTAATAGTAACATCGTTGTCAATTTCAAATACGGTTGCTTCATTTGCACCCGTACGCCACACTTCTCCTTCTTTTGGTTCCAGATCATTACCAATAGTTCTTCCCTTTACGGATGGCTGGCTGTAATCTATACTGACTTCCGTGTTACCAACTTTTTGTTTAGCCATTGCAGGCGGGCTTGGCCTTTTTGACTTATCGGCCTGGGCACAGGAACTAAAAGTGAAAAATAATAAAAGGCTCATGAAGCATAGGGAAAATAAATATTTCATTTTTATAGGTTTAATTTTGTGATTGATTAATCGTTTAAGTTATCTAAATTAACCTTTACAAGAAAATATAAATGATGAATGGCTGTAAGTGGATTTGTAAAAACAAAAATTTCAGGATGAATAAGTTTTTCTTGATGGGGATGATTCTTTTTTTATTATCATGCAGTTCTCCAAACTATAAAAATCCGCATGTACTGATTGATACAAATATGGGAGATATTGAATTGGAATTGTTTCCGGATAAAGCACCTGAAACAGTCGCCGCTTTTTTATCAAATATAGATGCCGGCATTTACAACAATAGTTTTTTTTACCGGGTATTAAAATCAGAGGAACTGCCCACTGATTATAATACCGGGGTCATCCAGGGTGGTACGTGGCAGCAGAATGAAAAAACAGGATCCCGTATTCCGGGCATCCCACATGAACCTACAAATCAAACCGGTTTATCACATACAGATGGAGTGATATCCATGGCCAGGAAAGATACAGGAACGGCCAATACTGAATTTTTTATTTGTATCGGTGATCAGTCGCCGCTGGATTTTGGCAGAAGAGGAAGTACTGATAGCATGGGTTATGCAGCTTTTGGAAAAGTTTTCGAAGGAATGGATATCGTTCGGAAAATTCAAAATCAGAAAAGTCATGCTGATCAGTTTGATAAAAAGATAGAGATCAGAAAAATTAAAAGGCTTTGATTTTATTTCCATATTTATTCTTTGATAACATTTCCACTAAAAAAACAATTATCATAAATAGGATTACCGGCTATCCGCATGGGGTCTTTTAAACCATAATATCTGAAAATGCAATTACTGAATTTTGTTTTACCCCTGTCTGTTGAGAATAATAATTGCTTACCGATTGCTGCTGGGAATTTGAAATGAAAAGTGGAATTATTGACAGCTGTGGGTATTTGCGAATGGATCTTTCCTATTGTGGCGATACTCTCAGCAAATATATTGGATATGGATGTGCTGTACCAACCACTCTGGCTTATATCAAACAGGCGGATACAGTTGCCGGCAATATTTCCTCCATCGATGGTATAGTTGCCTGCCTGTGATTTACCAAATCTTCCGGAAGAGAACAATGTATGTATGCTGCCCCAGGAATAAATACCCCTTATTACATTTCCTTTTTCCTGTGCCTGGCCCGAAGCAAATCCTACCCTTGCATCACCACAACGGATATTTTCAAAGATCAGCATATCGGCATTGAATGTAACCCCATTGGGGCTAACCATATAATCTACACTGAAGTTTCCAACATGCATATCGTGTATTTTAATTCCGGTTGAGCCACTGTTATTTTTTGATCCGTCATAATCTATAATGATACCGGCATAGTTAATATCGCATTTCCCGTTTGCATCCAGGTATTTATCAAAAGGAATATTATAATACAGGGAATCAGGGCCTGCAGGTGATTTAAACATACCGGTTATGGATAGGTTATTTATTTCGCTTCCCTTATTTAATTGAAGACCAAGGGCAAATCCATCTGTGGCTGTATACTTTAGATTACTACCGCCACAGCAATCCCAGAAAGAGGATTCACCATAAATATGGATCGTAACTGCAGAATATTGCTCATTCCTGATTGCAAATACTTTCAAAGGTTTACTGTATTCATAGTCACCTTTCGGAATATAATAATTTTTGAGTGAAGGATTTGAGATGATCGTATTAATGCCTTTTTGTAATGCATTGTAATTGTCTTTCACATGACCGGCTCCAAACCAATTTGCACTGAAATCTTTACCATAAGTTCCTTCGGGTGAAACAGACAATGTAGTATCAAATATCCATTGTGTAAGTGCTGCATCAATAATTCCACCCATTATTGTTCCACTTCCGCTTATATGTCCCTTTGTCCCAAATTTTAGTATAGTACCTGCAGGTATTTTCCAGGTATTGTTAACGGATGTATCCTTGTTAATATAAATGTCTTGTGCATAACTATTACAATATATCAAAGCACAAATGCCTAAAAACACAAATGATTTTTTTGCCATATGGAAATTTTTTTTTGAAATAAATTGGCTTATCCGGGCCTTGTCAATATACAACGATACTATTAATTAGCTCTAAACAAGTTATTTATGAATTTATTTAACAGTAATTAAAGATTCACGGCAAAAACCATGAAAAATGACCAGATACTAAAAGTTAATAAAACTATAATAAACTATAATAAAAGCCGTTATGCATTCATCCTACAAAACCAATGATTCTAAAAATAAAAATTATGATATCCAATATTACTATGTCAAATGAGAACAGCATTACTATTAACGCTTTTAGTATTATTTGAATTTGTTGATGCACAGACAGTAAGGCCATCGAGTGTTGCTGAAAATGCAATCAATAAAAGTAGGTCAACTGCTAATTCATTTATAAAATCCCAAAATAATACTCAATTTTGGGATGAAATTGAGCCATATGTAAATGGCTTCTCCAGGGTATTGCAAAATAATAAATTCTCTTTCATAAATAATTCGGGCAATCTCATATGTCCTGTTGAATTCGAATCAGCCAGAAATTTTTCCAATAAGTTATCCGCAGTAAAAAAGGAATCCGGATGGGGTTTTATAAATGAATCCGGTAAAGTAGTTATTCCATTACAGTATGAAATTGTGTATGACTTTACCGAATCTGTTACAGCTGTATATTCAAACCGGAACTGGATATTGATCAATACAAGAGGCGAGATCATTAGAAAATTAGACATAACCGTTTTTCTTGGTTTTAAAAATGGAATTGCAAAAGTAGAAAAAGAAGGCCTTCAGGGTTTTGTAAATATCCAGGGAGAAATTATTTTCAATAAAGAACAAAGCAGTAAAAAGCCAGGTAACAAAATTCCTTCTTTACCCTCTGCAGCCAACCCGGCAACTATTTGTCCGGATAATATTGATTTTGAATATGGTTCGTTTTTAAACTGGAAATGTTTTACCGGTAGGGTTGATTCAGTTGGTAATACAAACGTTATTACTGTTAACCCTTCTCCTCCAACTAATAACAGGCATACTTTAATTAACAGAGTGTTGCCTTCCCGTTTAGATCCATTTGGATTATTCCCAACAAACCCTCCGGATGGAAGTGATTTTGCGGTGAAACTGGGTAACACAAATATTGGAGCCCAGGCAGAAAGAATTCAGTACACTATTCGTGTGCCTTTGAATGATTCTAATTTTTCCATTAAATATGATTATGCTGTTGTTTTTGAAGACCCCGGCCATACAAACTGGACCCAACCACGCTTTACAGCCAGGTTGTTTGATTCAGCAGCAAATGCTTATGTTGATTGTGCTTCCTTTGAATATATTTCAACTTCAGTTTTACCGGGGTTTACCAACAGTACAGTAGATCCTTCCGTAATGTTTAAACCATGGTCTTCGGTATTTGTAAGTTTAAGAGGATATGCGGGTAAAACCATGTTTCTCGAATTTACAACAGCTGATTGTGTTAGAAGGGGGCATTGGGGATATGCTTATGTGGATATTGAAAAACCCTGCGGCCAGTCTGTACAGTTACAATACGAATGTACATCGCCCAATATTACTACTTTGAACGGACCTCCGGGTTTTAATATTTATAACTGGTGGGATGCAAGTTTTACAACCTTACTCGGAACGGGGCAACAGGTGGTATTGAATCCCGGGCCTCCTGTAAATACGGTTATCTGGCTCGAAATGATCCCATTTAATAATTTTGGATGCACCGATACAATACCTGTAAAGATAACCGGTGAATTCAATGCTGATTTTAGTATATCCGACACCGTGGCTGTTTGTGCTCCCCATACTTTTACTTTTTACAATTCAGATATACCTTCTACTTCGGCAATATGGGATTTTGGCGACGGCACAACCGGAACAGGAGATACGGTAACGCATGCGTATACCCTACCGGGTAATTATATTGTATCATTGAATGTAGTTCTCCCAAGCGGTTGTATAGGGTCGGTGCGGAAAAATGTATCTGTATTACAACCAGTCGGAAGTTTTTCTTTCAATGGCACCTATTTCTGTAAAAGCCAGCAGGTTCGGTTTGATGCTGTAGTAAGCAATGCAGATAGTTTATTTTGGAATTTTGGTGATGGAAATATACTTGCCACAACTTTAACTACCGTTTTTCATACATATACTTCTCCGGGCACCTATATGCCGTATTTAACAGTGCAATCAGCCTTTGGTTGCCAGAATACTTTACCAGGCCCTGATACGATCAGGATTGAAAAACTTAAAGCAGACTTCCGTTATAATCAACAAAAATTATGTGGCAGTACCCTTCTAAACCTGACAGACAGTTCTTATGCATATTTTGGTATCAATACTTACAACTGGAATTTTGGCGATGGGACAACCGACTCTGGTTTAAATGTCAGCCATACTTATACTGTTACCGGAACCTATAATATCCAATTGATCATTTCCGGAATAAGCGGTTGCAGGGATACCATTGTTAAACCTGTATATATAAAAGTAAACAGTATACCTGCTTCAGCAATTACAGGACCAGTTGTACAATGTCTTTCTGTGCCTGTTACATTTAATTCTGTGATCCTGTCTGCTGATTCGGTAAATTTTATACAATGGTCGGCAGGTAATGGTTTAACCGGTTCGGGCAGTTCATTTACTGTGAATTATGGGTTGCCCGGAAATTATACTGTTCAGCTAATAGTTGGAACTGTAAATGGATGTTTTGATACAACAACTCATGCAATAACTATCAATCCGATTCCGGATGTTTTACAACCGTTGGATATAACAGTTTGCAATGGATCAGCTTTATCAGCCATCAGTTTTTCAGGAACTGTAAGCGGAACTACTTATAGCTGGGTAAATAACAATACGTCTATCGGATTAGCAGCTATTGGTAATGGTAATATTGCAGGATTCACAGCAATAAATAATACCCCAAATCCCGTAACTGCAACGATAACTGTTACGCCTGTGGCAATCAATTGTCCGGGAATTCCTAAAACATTTACCATTACAGTTAAGCCAACTGCTGATGTGAGCCAGCCTGCAAACCAGGTCTTGTGCAAGAATGAATCAACGTCAGCGATTGTTTTTAATGGAACAGTGAATGGAACTTTGTATAACTGGACAAATGACAATACCCTGATTGGGTTGTCAGCTAATGGTTCCGGTGATATTCCTGTTTTTACCGCAACGAACTATGGGTTGCAGCCAATAACTGCAACTATAACCGTAACTCCGGTTTCAAATGGTTGTACGGGAAATCCGAAAATATTTACAATAACCGTTAATCCGAAAACTACATTAACGCAACCAGGTGATCTGATTTTTTGTAATACCGAAATAGCACCAGGTATCAATTTTAGTACAGATGTGACAGGAACTACAGTTACATGGTCAAATAATAATACGTTGATTGGATTAAGTGCTTCCGGTACAGGCAATATTGCCCCTTTTACTGCAGTTAATAATACTGCAAACCCGGTAACAGCAATAATTACCGTAACAACTTCTGCCAATAACTGCCCGGGAGATACGAAAACATTTACTATTACAGTTAATCCATCAGCAAATGTAAACCAGCCCGGAAACCAGGTATTATGCAAGGATGAATCTACTGCAGCCATCGTTTTTAATGGAACTGTAAATGGCACTCTGAATAACTGGACTAACAGCAATACTTTAATTGGCCTTGGAAGCAATGGAGTTGGAAATATACCTTCGTTTACAGCTATAAATAATACTACACAATCTGTAACATCAACCATCACTGTCACTCCGGTTGCAAATGGATGTACAGGTACTCCAATAGAATTTACAATAACAGTAAATCCCCAGCCAGCGATTACGCAACCGGCTGATTTGATCTTATGTAATGCGGAAAATACACCCATTATTAATCTTAGCAGTAATGTAAATGGTTCGGTGATCAACTGGACAAATGACAATCCTTCAATAGGTTTAGCGGCTACAGGTACAGGTGATATACCTTCTTTTGTAACTGTAAATAATTCTGCTGCACCTGTTACTGCAACAATTAC
>JBBKWV010000008.1:0-12952 GCA_037969135.1 Ferruginibacter sp. | reverse complement strand
CCCGTTGGTCGGAGACCAGACGGGGGCATGCGTTCGAGTGGGGAACACCGTCAGTGGCGGAAATCCACTCTCTACTACTTAAATAACATCTTTTACCATTTTTAATTACTGTAATATTACCGCTCTTTCTTTTCTGTATAAAAGAAGAAAAAAGCTAACAATCCTAAAATTTTTTAATGAAAGCACTATCTTCTTATTTCCTGGTAGCCTTAATGATGATGATATCAATGAGCAGTATTGCCCAGATGCCAATATATGAATGGGCAAAAGCCATGGGAGGAACCGGTAATGATAATGGATACTCAGTTGTTGTAGATGCTGCAGGGAATGTTTATACAACCGGCTCTTTTAATGGAACAGTTGATTTTGACCCGGGGGCAGGTGTATATAATCTGACCTCCATAGGTTCTCATAGTTATGACGGGGATATCTTTATTTCGAAATTGGATGCATCCGGAAATTTTGTTTGGGCGAAACAAATGGGTGGAAGCGGGTCGGAAGTAGGAATCGATATTGCATTAGATGCATCTGGTAATATTTATACAACAGGTGTTTTTGAAAGCACCGTTGATTTTGATCCTGGTGCAGGAATATTCAATTTGTTTGCAGGAGGCATCCAAAATACATTTATATCAAAATTAGATGCCTCAGGAAATTTTGTATGGGCCAAAAGCTTTGTAGGTAATTCAGGTGGACGGGGTATTTCTATAGAGTTAGATGGCTTTGGTAATGTGTATACAACGGGTAATTTTTCTCAAACAACAGATTTTGACCCCGGACCAGGGGTTTTTAACTTGCTAACCGTTAGTAGCATTCCAAATAGTTTTGTTTCAAAATTAGATGCCAACGGAAACTTTGTGTGGGCTAAAAAACTCGGAGCTGGTGCAACAACTGCTGGAGGGGCTTCCATTGCTTTAGATGCGTCAGGTAATGTGTACAGTACAGGTACATTTAAAGGTACCGGTGATTTTGATCCCGGGGCCGGAATAATTAATCTGACTTCTGCAACTACCAGTTTTACTGATATATTTATATCCAAGCTAGATCCTTCCGGAAATTTTGTTTGGGCAAAAAGAATAGGGGGAACCCAGGCAGATGTTTCCAACGCAATAGCAATTGATGCATCCAGTAATGTTTATATTACCGGTTGGTTTCAGGATATGGTAGACTTTGACCCAAATGCCGGAACAGTTTATATCAGTTCTGTTCCTATCAACAGAACGGATATATTCATTACGAAATTAGATGCCTCCGGTAATTTCATTTGGGCCAACAGGATAGGAGGAGCACAAAGCGATCAGTCTTATTCTATAGCACTGGATGCCACCGCAAATATTTATACAACGGGCACTTTTCAGAGCACAGTTGATTTTGACCCCGGCCCCGGAATATATAATATTTCAGGAGAAGGCATTTATGTTTCCAAATTAAATACCGATGGCAATTTTGTTTGGGCAGTAAAACTGACATCTTATGCGGATATCCCCTCTATTAATTTAGATGCAGCAGAAAATGTGTACACAACAGGCGGTTTTACTTCTTCATTCGATGCTGATCCTGGACCAGGCACTGATTTTTTAATTAACCAGGGCAGTTATGATATTTTTGTTCATAAAATGCGCCAGTACCCCTCAGTACCACCCACCATAACTTCTGTAATACCCGCCAGCGGTTACAATGGTTCAACAATTACAATCACGGGTACAAATTTTAACCGTCCGGGATCAACGAATGAAAATTTCTCTTCAGCTACCGGGGTTATGGTTGGTGGAGTGAATGTTTCATCTTTTACGATCGTTAACCCCTACACCATTACAGCCATCGTAGGTGCAGGAAATGCCGGTGCTGTAACGGTTACAACGGTTGCAGGAACTTTTTCTTCAGCAACCAATTTTACCAATTTGGGTTATAAAACAATTTATGATGGTAATTGGGATTTAGATGTTATCTGGTTGGGAGGGATTGCCCCACCTGCGGGCTCATCTGCAACAGTAGATAACAATGTAACTTTAAATTCAAATGTTACTGTAAATAGTGGTAATAGTATTATTGTAAACGGGCAGATTCAATGTGGTACGTATACGATCAGTGGAAGCGGATCATTTGCACTAATTGCCGGGGCAAGCTTTTGGACAGGTAATGCAAGTGGTGTCAATGGCAGTATAGGAACAGCAAGTTATACTTTAAGCCAGGATGCTAATTATATTTTTAATGGTACATCTTCACAAAATACCAGTGGCATGCCATCTACAATTAGGTCACTAACCATTAATAATACCGGTGTAACAGGGAATAACAAAGTAACTCTATGGCAAAATCCACTTACAATAACAAATGCAACTTATTCTATTATCTTTTATGCAGGATTGTTAAGTAATGGAGGAGGTATTTTTATGCCTATGAACGGAGAAGTGATATCTGTTGGCGGTGATTTTGATCCTCAATACCCTGGTTCCCTTTATTGCGGAAACGGAGGCACGGTTACTATGAGTGGATATAGCCCGATAAATTTCGGAACGATTGCCGTATATAATAATACCAGCCTTAGTTTCAATGGGACTTGCAATATCATATCAAAATTAGATCTGCAATCTGGTGCCGGGGTGGTGACAGGTGTTGCACCAACCTATCTTGCCAATTCGCAGCTCAGGTATTCCAATGGGACCACTTATACCCGTGGTAAAGAATGGACATCCATGAGTGGCCCGGGCTATCCGGCGCAGGTTTATGTAGGAACAAACCTTATGATCAACAATGGTATTCCTTCGGCACTGATCGGTTGTTCTGATATGATGACCATCGCCGGCACGCTGAATATGACTGGAATGACGTCACCCCTTACCGTTAGCTGGCTCAACTATGGCGGGGCAGCCATCCGGAGTATTATACTTAGTGACCAACCGGGCGGTGATCTGAAATTCAATGGCCCTTTTTGGAGCATGAACTTGACAAACTTCACTCCCAATGGAAGAAAGGTTATTCTTTTTGGCAGTTCAGATCAAACGATACAGGGAAATGCAACAGCTCTTTTATTTGATAATCTTGTGATTGATAAAACGGGAGGAACTGTTACATTGAATAATGATGTCACAGTGAATCAGGAACTGGCTCTTACAAATGGCGTCATAACAACAGGGGCTAATAAAATGATTTTGAAAAATACAGGATATATAACTGGGAGTGGTAGCAGCAATTATATAAACGGTAAACTGCAAAAAGTTGTCATTGCCGGATCTTCCAGTGTGACTTTCCCGATAGGGGATGCCAGCATTTACCGTCCTGTTACAGTTGATTTCAACCAGGTGCCCGGTGGGGATTTGCTGGCCTTTGTATCACAGACAGCAGGAGATCATCCAAATATCGGAGCTTCTACACTTGACCCGAACAGGTCTGTTAACCGTTACTGGACATTGACCGATGTAAATAACTCATTTACATCAGGTACTTATGATGCAATATTTGAATTTGCATCAGTGGATAAAGATGTTTTATTAAATCCATCAAATACCAGAATTGGTAAATACAGTGCAGGTGCCTGGGCTTACCCGACTACCCTGGCTGTTGATGCATTGCACACAAAAGCAATTGCAGTCAATGGATTCAGTGATTTTGCCATTGCGGAAATGGGCGCACCGGTTGTTATTTGTAGTGTATCGGGATCTGGCACGACTACTCCTGTTTCCTGCTTCGGTAATTCAAATGGCACAGCAACAATTGTTTTAACAGGCGAAGGCTCTGGTTCAACTGGTACTTATACAGTTGATGGCGGATCTATGGTTGCTTATGCTACCAATCCATTTTTGGTTACTGGCCTTGCTGCCGGCAACCATTCCATTGTAGCTACTGTTACCGGCGGCGGTTGTGTATCATCGAATATCCTGGTAAACGTGGGAACACCTGCAACCTTTACAACAACTTATGTTAAGACCAATCTGAGCAGTTGCGGTGTATCTCCTGATGGTACTATAACGGTAACGCCAACTGGTGGCACCGGGCCTTACAATTATGCATGGTCAGGAATTACAGGTTCCGGTAATCCGGCAACTACTGTTTATGCCAATCCGGGCAATGTATCTGCAGTTACGGGATTAAATTATGGTTATTACAATGTAACCATTACCGATGTGGGAGGATGCGGCAGTGTTACCTTATCCAATATTCACGTTGAATTAGCTTACGCTGTCTATGTGACAAACAGCGGTGGTATCAGCAGTAGTTGTGGAAACACCGGTTCTATTTTATTGTATGGAAATGCCGGTGTACTTCCATATTCTTATAGTCTCAATGGTATCACTTACCAGACAAGTAATTCATTCACCGGGCTAGCTGCAGCTACATATACAGGTTATGTGAAAGATGCCGGTGGATGTGTTAGCACAAAACCGGGTATTGTGATTGGATCTTCAACGCCGGTCACAGTTTCTCCATTTGCACGGTCTGCCAGTAGCTGTTCTCCCGATGGT
Organism: Ferruginibacter sp.; assembly: GCA_037969135.1. Taxonomy (GTDB): domain Bacteria; phylum Bacteroidota; class Bacteroidia; order Chitinophagales; family Chitinophagaceae; genus Ferruginibacter. The sequence continues at coordinate 8,489 of JBBKWV010000008.1, read as the reverse complement.
TCTATAGAAATTTACCGTTCTGGTGGGATACCTCCATATACTTATAGCCTGGATAATATGAGCTACCAGTCAGTGAATACATTCCAGAACCTGGCTGCAGGGCCATACACTGCTTATGTGAAGGATTCAAAAGGTTGTATAGGTTCGCAGACAGTAACAGTTGGGCAGGGGGTTGGACTTACTGTTACTGCTCAAAAAACAAATTCGAGCACCTGTATCAACAATGGATCAATACAGGTGAATACCAGCGGTGGGATAGCACCTTACACCTACAGCATCAACGGAGTGGTATACCAGCCGGGAAGTTCATTCAGTGGATTGGGAGTTGGTAACTACACGGTCACTGTGAAGGATTTCAAAGGCTGCCTGGGTTCTATGAATGTGGCCATCAACCTGAATACGATCAATGTTACGGCGTATGCTGTGAGTGCAAGTAGTTGTAATCTTGGCGTTGTTGGGGGCGACGGCTCTATACAATTATTCAGGACAGGCGGGGAGGGCCCTTATACTTACAGCCTCGATGGGAATATCTACCAGTCAAGTACCATTTTCTTAGGCCTTGCACCCGGAATCTATAATGGATATGTGAAGGATTCCAAAACATGTATCGGTGTGCTGAACGGGATCTTAGTAGGCCCCAATTGTCCGCCAACATTTACCAAAATTTCGACCATCAATAAAAGCATGAATACTAAGCCGGCATTGATTCCCGGAAATACAGGATTAGAAATGCAGGTTTATCCAAATCCGTCTGCAACAGAATTTACTGTTACAATAACGGACAATAATAATGACAGGGTAAGCTTTACCGTTACTGATTTGCTGGGCAGGAAAATGGTTCAGCAAAAAGAGGGCATTGGTAAGCAGTTTAAATTTGGTAAAGAATTAACTGCCGGTATATATATACTGGAAATAATCCGGGGTAATGAAAAGAAAAGCATAAAACTGATCAGGGAATAATTTTTTATACAATAAACAGGAAGGCCGTCTCATTCATGAGACGGCCTTCCTGTTTATAAGCTGTTAAGCAACTACATCCGCCATATCCGGGATGTCGGCAGCTTTATACAAACCGGCATCTAATTTTATTTTAGTTTCTTCAAAAGCTTTTAATGTAAGATCAATATCTTCATCACTGTGTGAAGAAGTTGGAATGATCCGGAAAATAATATCCCCTTTTGGTATAACAGGATACACAACAATGGAACAAAAAATGTGATAATTCTCCCGGAGATCCATTACCATCTGAGTGGCTTCCGCAATATCACCCTTCATAAAAACAGGGGTAACCGGTGAATTGGTATGGCCGATATCAAAGCCTCTTTCTTTTAATCCGTTTTGGAGGCGGGTTACATTGTGCCATAATTTAGTTCTCAACTCGGGCATACTGACAACCATTTCCATACGTTTCAGCATACCATCCACGATCATGAGAGGCAGACTTTTTGCAAATATCTGTGAACGGGTATTGTAACGCAAATATTTTAAAACTGCTTTAGGTCCGCTGATGAATGCACCAATGCTTCCCATACTTTTTACAAAAGTGCTGAAGTACAGATCGATCCCATCCTGACAACCCTGCGCTTCATCTGCACCCGCTCCGGTTGGTCCCATGTATCCGAAACCGTGAGCATCATCGATCAATATCCTGAATTCATATTTTTTCTTCAGGGCAACGATCTCTTTTAATATGCCCTGTTCACCATCCATTCCAAAAACACCTTCGGTGATAACCAAAATACCTCCACCGTTTTTGGCTGCCAGCTCTTTTGCCCGCTGCAATTGCTTTTCACAGTCTTCAATATCATTGTGTTTAAACGCATAACGGTGCCCCATATGTAAACGGACACCATCCACAATACAAGCATGAGATTCTGCATCATAAACAATTACATCCCGCCGGTTAACGAGGGCATCAATACAACTCATGATTCCCTGGTATCCAAAATTCAACAGCATGGTATCTTCCCGGTTTACAAATTTGCTGATCACTTTTTCCAGTTCTTCATGCATACTTGTATTTCCACTCATCATTCTGGCACCCATCGGATTGCCCATACCATATTTTGCTGCTGCCTCAGTATCTGCTTTTCTTACATCGGGGTGATTAACCAGGCCCAGGTAATTATTTAAACTCCAAACGATCATTTCTTTCCCCCTGAATTGCATGCGTGGCCCCAATTCGCCTTCCAGTTTTGGAAATGCAAAATAACCGTGCGCCCTGTCCATATGCTGACCAAGCGGCCCGCCATCCTTTACTAATTTTTCAAAAACGTCCATCGGAATGTTTTATTTAAGATTAAAGATTGAATATACTTTCTCCGTAATATTTAACCGGGAATGCGGCAAAATTAAGGTTTTACCCGCAAATGGAAAACCAAGCCGTACTGTATTTAACGGCAGGTATAACTTAAATTTGTATTGAATGCAGAAAATTACTTTGATATGATGGAAAAACTGTTTTTACAAGCCGGTCTATTATTTATTTTTTCTATAAATGCAGCTGCTCAGGCAGTTCCGGAGAAAGTCCTGATTGCCAATAATGGCATTGAAAGACCCCGGCTGGTTGTTGGTTTGGTAATTGACCAGATGCGATGGGATTATTTATACAGGTATTATAGCCGGTATGGGAATGGCGGTTTTAAAAGGCTGTTGAAAGAGGGGTTTAGTTTTGAAAATACTTTTATACCATATACCCCAACGGTAACATCGGCGGGCCACTCTAGTTTATACAGCGGTTCCGTACCTGCTATTCATGGCATTGTAAATAATGATTGGGTTGAGCGCGAAAGCGGGGAGGATATGTATTGTACAGCAGATAAAACCGTAAACACGGTAGGCAGTTTTTCAAAACAGGGGCAAATGAGTCCACGAAATTTGTTGGTTACAACGATTGGCGATGAACTCAGGCTGGCGACAAATTTTAAGAGCAGGGTTTTTGGGATTGCCATTAAAGACAGGGGAGGCATACTGGCTGCAGGCCATAGTGCCAATGCATCTTATTGGTATGATGATAGTACCGGAAACTGGATAACCAGCAGTTATTATATGAATGAACTGCCGGTTTGGGTTAGGGGCTTTAATGAAAGCAGGAAGGTAGATTCCATGATGATGATTGACTGGAATCCTTTGTATGATCTGTCGACATATGAACAAAGCACAAGAGACAATTCGGGGTTTGAGAGAACCTTTGCGCATGAAACCAATACGGTTTTTCCGCATAAGTACCGGTCTGTGATCGGGAAAAATTATTTCCCTTTCCGGGAATCCGTTTATGGAAATACGTTCACACTTGATTTTTCGACTACTTTGCTGAAAAAGGAAAAGCTGGGAAAAAGCGGCCAGACAGATATGTTATGTGTCAGTCTTTCTTCTACTGATTATATCGGGCATAAATATGGCCCCAATTCCATCGAGGTGGAAGATATGTACCTGCGGCTGGATAAGGACATAGAAAATTTCCTGAACCAACTCGATGCAGAGGTGGGTGCCGGAAATTACCTGCTTTTTTTGAGTGCTGATCACGGGGTTCCGCAAGCCCCTGGTTTCATGACTGCAAATAATTTAGCGGCAGGAAACCTGGTAAAAGCTGATTTAAAAAATGAACTGAATCAATTTTGTTTAGATAAATTTGCTGTAAAGGATCTGGTGAAAGCAATTCATGAATACCAGGTTTATTTCAACAATCAGATCATTCAATCATCCGGGCTGGATAAGGAATTGATCAAAGAAGCCATCATACTGTATTTATTACAAAACCCCGCCGTTACCAATGCCTTTGATTATGCAGCAATTGACAAGGTTATTTTACCCAAACAATTAAAAGAGAAGTTTGCCAACGGTTATTATTATAAACGATCCGGGGATATTCAGTTCATCTTAAAACCACAGTATACCGATAAGTATTCCATTGGAACAGAGCATGGCACCATGTATGCGTATGATACCCATATCCCATTGATCTGGTATGGATGGAAAATTAAACCGGGAACAGCATACAGGGAAGTAAGTATGACAGATGTAGCGCCTACGATCAGTTCCCTGCTTAAAATACAAATGCCCAATGGAAGTATCGGGCAGGTGCTGGAAGAAATATTAAAATGATTTAAACTTATTTATTAAAAAAACCGGCTCTGAAAAGGCCGGTTTTTTTTGGTTTATCGTTTGGAATAAAAATGTTATAGAATCCTGTTTATAATTTAGTTGTTTTAAACCAGGCAGTTGCAGCTGTTGGAGCTGCGGGATCATGGATGGCAAAATTGAATTCCATCTTATAATTACCTCCAGCGGCAGGGCCGGGGAAATTATCACTGAAATTGTATCCGAAATATCCTCCCGCTGCCAATCCTGCAATCGTGTTATTTGGTACAGAATATTTATTAGACCAGGATCCGTTTACAGGTAACAATAAGTATTGTCCTGCAGCATTTAATGCTAAAGTGATTTCATATTGCACAGAATTTAAACGGGTCAATTGCTGAGAAGGTACTGGTACCGGATTATTCCAGCTACCGGGAGTTGCATCACCTACAATAAAGAGTTCAGCAGGAATCTGCGGACCAGTATATGGGGTTAAAGAATATTTTCCTGTTTGAAAGTCAACGATTAATAGAAAAGTGCCTCCACTTGCAGGCCCATCGAAGTTATTTGGAAGGTCGTAACCGAAATCTCCGCCAGCTGCCGGAGGAACTGTGCTGCCAACAGAATATTTATGGGTCCAGTCACCATTTTCCGGTAACAGTAAATATTGATTTCCGCCGCTTAGATCAAAAACACCCATAAAAGTTGTTTCATCTATTCTGGCCAATTCCTGTGTAGGCACTGGTACCGGATTATTCCAGCTACCTGTTGTAGCACTACCAACAATAAATAATTTACCCGTTGTTGGGAGAACAACCCTTGGAGGCACTTTATAAGGTGTAACCAATAATTTGATTGTGTTTGATATATACTGCTCATTGTTGTTGCCATAAGAAGAAGTAACCCGTACATCAATACCATATTGAATATTGAATTTAAATCCAAAGCCCAGTAAGATCACATTCAATTCTTTTGCAGTCATGCTGGAAGAAAATGCACCTGTTACAATTTTACTTACAGATTTTGCAAAATTTCTTCCGCTGGAGTCAATTTCAATTACAAATTTGTACAGGGATGAATCCTGTGCATATTTCGGGTCTGTCCAGGAAAACTTTACAATGTTGGTGATGGAATCTGCAGGGGCAGCAGCAATGGTTGTAGCAGAACTGCTTAAAACAACTGCAGTTCCGTTTGCATAATTTGGCAGATCATCTACTTTATGACAAGCAGAATACAGTATCATAAAAGATGCTGCTAAAAAAAGTTTTATAATATGTTTCATAATTCAGTTTTTTATTAATGTAAGATTTATGGTGTAACTGTAAATTTTCCGGTTTTAAAGTTTACCGTAATATTGTAAATACCACTAGAGGCCGGAGATAATAAATCAGATCCATTGGGTTTAAAATCGTCTCCGTTTACATTATTGCTGTTATTGCCTCCCAAACCACCATATTTAGCAGCCCAGCTGGCATATACGGGTAACAGTAAGTAGGAGTTATTTGCAGATAAAGCAATTGTAAGTTTAAAAGTAAATGCATTTATTTTGGTGAATTTTTGAGAAAGCAATTCCGGCTCTCCACAAGCGCACTGCCAGCCTGCTGGGGTGGCACTTCCTGTGATGAACAGATTTGCAGGAACTGGGTATAAAACATCCAGGAATGGAGTAATCGTCATTTTGATTACATTAGAATAAAGTACAGCACTGTTATTTATTAAACTGGATTTTATCCTGAACTCCATTTCATGTGGTATGTCTTCTAGCAAATCCATTGCAAGAATTTTACTGTTCAAAGTACCAACAGTAAAGCTGGTCATCTGGTCTTTTGAAATTACAATTTCACCTTTTGAAGGGTTGCTGAAATTGGATCCGGTAGTATCTATTTGCAATGTATAAATCACATCCTGGGAACTTAACCCCGTTGTAAACTGATAATTTGGATTGGTCCAGAAAAAGTTGACCAATGGATTGTTTCTCTCCGTAATTTTTAATATAAACGGTCCGGTAGCCGAAGCGGTTAAAGCAGGAGCTGTTCCCCCTTCATAATATATTTTATTCTCATCTTTTTTACAGGAAACCAAAACGGTAACCAGTAAAGTAAGAAAGAAAATTTGTTGCATAATTTTTTTCATAACTGTATGATTTTATTTTTATTAATATCCTGTGTTTTGGGTTAAGTTTGGATTGGATGTTCTGTTTTCAGCAGGGATCGGAAAGATATTGTATTTGGGATCTACAGAAGTTCCAGAGGCAACACCCCCTTTCCATGGCCAGACATAAGTGCCAGTTGTAAGTAGATCATAACGAACCAGATCGGTGCGTCTGTGGCCTTCCCAATATAATTCCCTGGCTCTTTCATCCAAAATAAAATTAAGATCCAGTTGTGAACTTGTTATGTTGCCACTGGTATTGCCATAAGCCCTTGTACGGATAGTATTGATATACTGTGTAGCTGTGGTCAGATCACCTCCGGTACCGCCACGTAAAACAGCTTCTGCATAGATCAGGTACATTTCGGATAAACGGAAAACAGGGAAATCAACATCTGAAAATTCACGTTGAACATCAGAAACCGGTCCTCCGTCTGAACGGATGTTTTTGAATTTATTCACATGCAAGCCATTGTCGAAATTGCTGATGTCGCTGATATCAATTTGTCCTGAGCTTGTTCCGTATTTAGAAGTCGTAAACAAGGCTCTTTTATCAGAACTGCCACTCAGATCGGAAAATTTATCTGCCAATCCTTTGGTAGCCCTGTAACCATACCATCCGCCGCCTACTCCATAATCATTGTGATCGTCGCCGGAAGCAGCATGCACAAAAAAAGAGGTATTGCCATACGCCTGGGTACGCAATCCATCACAATTAATTGCAAACATGAATTCATCTTTGCGTTTGTCATTATCTGCCATAAATAACTGGCTATAATTTGGTTGTAGTGCATAACCTGCTGCAATCACTTTTTTTGCATAGTTTACTGCATCGGTATTTCTTTCTGTACCGGTATACACTTTTGCATTCAAATACATTCTGGCAAGTAAAGCCCAAGTTGCACCCTGGTCAACCCTTCCATATTCAATAGTCTTAACAGGAGCAAGTTCCGCATCGATGGCTTTTAATTCATTTTCAATATAAATAAACAGGTCGGCCCTGTTTTTTTCAATGGGTAAAAAAGTGCCTACCTGGTCAGCTTCAGTAATAAAAGTTGATTTACCAAAAAGATCCATCATAACCCAGTAGTTGAATGCCCTTAAAAAACGGGCTTCTGCACGGGAGTTTTTAATATCTGTTGCTTCTGCACCGGTAATGCCTCTTTCTGCTAATTTAGCATCGGTTGCTTCCCGCAGATATTCATTTATCAGGGTCACATTATAAATGGGCCGGGCATAAATTCCTTTGATGAAAGGATCGCCGCTGGTCCATTTCAAGTCATGAAAATCTTTAATTGTTTGATCGTTCCATGCAACAACAGCTTCATCTGTTGGCAATTCCTGACAATTGAAAAACATGCGGATAAATGGTATCTGGGAGCCTTCATTCAATCCACCGCCAATATCCGGGTTGCCCGCAGGGCCTTGATTTCCAGTGATGGATAAAGTGCCATAAATTTTGGCCAGCACTGATTTATAACCGGCTGCAGTATTATAAGTAGTAGCCGGAGTAAGGTCATTAACCGGTAAAAGGTCTAGTTTTTTTGCACAGGAAGCCAGTGCAAATGCCATCAGGCAGGTAATTATACATTTATTCATCATTTTATTTTTCATATATAAACATTTAATGAATTAGAAATCAAGGTTTGCACCAAGAGAAAATATTCTCGGGCGTGGATAAATATTGTTGTCAACACCTGTAGAACTGGCATTTTCCGGATCTGCACCTGAGTATTTTGTGATCACAAAAACATTCTGAACACTGGCAGATAACCTGAACGTAGTTTTATTTCTCAACAGGTCTCCGAAATTATAACCCAGATTTATATTGTCGAGCCGGAAGAAAGAAGCATTTTCAATATAGTAATCAGAAAGATACTGATTATTTGAAAATCCGGTTTCCTGATAGTTTGTTGAAACATTCCCAACAAAATTTATCGGGTTTTTAATTGCTCTCAAAACACCGGTATTGGAATTAAAATTATTATATAAATAATTGCCAATCATCCCATGAGCTGCCAAACCAAGGGTAAACATTTTATAGCTTACCTGTGTGTTTAAGCCATACAAGAAATCGGCAGCTGGTTTTTTATAATAGTAACGGTCTGATTCATCAATTTTTCCATCCCTGTTTATATCTTCATATAACCCTTCAATTGGCTTGCCGGTTGCCTTATCATAAACTTGTTTATACACATTGAAAACGAATGGAGCATAACCGACTGCGAATTTTCCTATATTATTACCTGTACCACCAC
>JBBKWV010000007.1:0-3095 GCA_037969135.1 Ferruginibacter sp. | reverse complement strand
CGCCACCACCTCCTCCACCTCCAGCTCCACCAGCCCCTCCTCCGCCGCCATCAGAAAGTATTCATCAATCAATAAATGATGATGTTATTGTAATTCCGGAAGTACCGCAGCCACCTGTTCCTCCGGCTCCGCCATTGCCGGCAAAATCAATGCCTGAGTCCATCACAATCATTAATAATAATGGTTATGAAATTTCCATTCATTTGGTTAAAGGAGTGGAGATGGTTGAACTGAAAAAGGATGGCAAAACCCGGCAAATAAAATTATCCACCTGGAATGCAGACCGGAAAAATTATGAAAAAAAATACGGGCAATTACCGCCAGTTCCACCTGCACCACCTGCTCCTCCGGTAAAAGAGGAACAATGATGTATGCATTCAAACTATAAAAAAACCCAACGGGATGCGTTGGGCTTTTTTATATTAAACTAATTTTCTACACTGCGAAACTCTCTCCACAACCACAACTCCTTCTCGCATTGGGATTGTTAAAATAAAACCCCTTGCCGTTCAGGCCATCACTGAATTCCAATTCTGTATTTACGAGGTATAAAAAACTTTTCAGGTCTGTGACAATTTTTATTCCCTTGTCTTCAAAAACCTGATCCATCGGTTTTACCTCATTGTCGAAATCCATTTTATAACTCAATCCGCTGCATCCACCACCCACAACGCCTACACGCAGAAAGTAATCGGGTTTATCCCCTACTCCTGCATCCTGCATCAGTTGACTTACTTTTGATCTTGCTTTATCACTGATAAATATGCTGTTATCTGTAGCTACCATTTTCTGTTATTTTGATTGTTGAATACCTTTTTCATTCAACTTTCAACGTATCTCATTTTAATGAACCACGCTTTCTTCAAACTTGATTTGTTCCATTCCGTTTTTTTGACGGTAATCGTTGATTGCGGCTTTGATCGCATCTTCTGCCAATACACTGCAATGGATCTTCACAGGAGGAAGGTTTAATTCTTCCACGATATCCATATTATCAATGGTAAGCGCTTCATCAACACTTTTTCCTTTCAGCCATTCTGTAGCCAGTGAGGAAGAAGCAATTGCAGAACCACAGCCGAAGGTTTTAAACTTCGCATCTGTGATCATACCTGTAGAATGATCTACTTCAATCTGAAGACGCATAACGTCTCCGCACTCGGGAGCGCCAACAAGACCGGTTCCTACGTTGCTTTTAGCTTTATCCAGCGTACCCACATTTTTGGGATTCTGATAATGATCAATAACTTTTTCTGAGTATGACATTTTTTATAATTTTAAAATTTGATTGAAATTATTGCATGAAAAATGCTTGTTTTGAACCTGCATATAACATACAACGTTTTTTGATCTTAATGAGCAGCCCACTCAATCGTGCTCAAATCAATTCCTTCTTTATACATTTCCCAAAGCGGGCTCATTTCTCTTAACTTAATAACCGTTTCACTTATTGCCTTAACGGTATAATCTATTTGTTCTTCCGTAGTAAATCTTCCAAGACCGAACCTTAATGAACTGTGAGCCAGATCATCTCCAAGACCCAGTGCTTTTAATACATAACTAGGTTCTAGCGAAGCTGAAGTACAGGCAGAACCTGAACTCAGTGCAATATTTTTATTAAAACCCATTAGCAAACCTTCTCCTTCAACATGCTTAAACGAAATATTTGCCACATGTGGCAAACGGTGTTCCCGGCTGCCGTTTACATATGCTTCTTCCAGCAATAATAAAGCCGTTTCCAGTTTATCTCTCAACTTACTGATCCTTTTTGTGTCAGCCTCCATATCCAGCATACACAATTCACAGGCTTTTCCAAAACCAACAATACCCGGAACATTCAATGTACCACTACGCATTCCACGTTCGTGGCCACCGCCATCCATTTGGGCTGTTACTTTTACCCGAGGATTTTTTCTGCGTACATATAAAGCACCAACTCCTTTTGGACCGTACATCTTATGCCCGGTAAACGCCATCAGGTCAATTCCGTCATTATTTACATCTACCGGAATTTTTCCTACAGCCTGAGTGCCATCGGTAAAAACCAATACACCATGTTTTCTTGCAATAGCGCTGATCTCTTTGATTGGCATAATGGTTCCAATTTCATTATTGGCATACATAATGGCAATCAATATGGTTGTAGGTTTGATAGCTGCTTCCAACTCTGCCAGATCTATCAATCCTTCTGCATTCACCTGCAGGTAAGTAACCTCACCTCCAATTTTTTCAATGTGTTTACATGTATCTAAAACAGCTTTGTGTTCTGTTGTTGCAGTGATGATGTGATTCCCTTTTCCGGCATACATTTCATAAACACCTTTGATACCTAAGTTATCTGCTTCTGTTGCTCCGGAAGTAAAAATGATCTCTTTCGGATCAGCTCCAATTAATTTTGCAACCTGCTCACGGGCATAATCCACTGCCTCTTCTGCTTCCCATCCAAAAGGATGATTGCGGCTTGCTGCATTCCCAAAATGCTCCAAAAAATAAGGGGTCATCGCTTCCAAAACCCTGGGATCCATTTGGGTAGTAGCATTGTTATCTAAATAAATCGGCAATTTCAACATAATGTATAATAATTTTAATATCTCTTATAACGCAAATTTACTATAAAAGGTTCTATTTTAGCTATCTGGTAAACGCTTAAATGCTTTTTATCCGATTTCGTAAATACGGCTCTTAAATCTGAAAAAAAAATGCTAAAAGTTGAACATATAGGTATTGCTGTAAAGGATTTCGCAAAATCTGTTCCGTTATTTGAAAAACTGTTAAATAGTCAGTGCTATAAAACAGAAATAGTAGGTACAGAAAATGTTAATACCGCTTTTTTAAAACAGGGGGATACCAAAATTGAGCTTTTGGAAAGTACTTCTGCTGATGGCGTGATCTCAAAATTCATTGAAAAAAAGGGCGAAGGTATCCACCATATTGCTTTTGAAGTGGCAGATATCCGGGCAGAAATGAAAAGATTGGCATCAGAAGGATTTGTTTTACTTAGTGAAGAACCCAAAAACGGTGCTGACAATAAACTCGTTTGTTTTCTCCATCCCAAAAATACAAATGGGGTTTTGATAGAAATTTGCCAGGAAAAATAA
>JBBKWV010000006.1:0-6163 GCA_037969135.1 Ferruginibacter sp. | reverse complement strand
ATTAAAACGGTATCACCGATATTAAATTTGATCGCGTCTTCAACAGTGATCTTATTTTCACAGGGATTAAATGCCAGTACGGGTGTGTAATCATTGATGATATTGCTGATACCGCCGGGCGGGATGACGAAATTGCATGAATCTGCAATAAAATTACAGCTGAGATTTGTATTGTTTATGCTGGCACCTCCAAGCAATGTTCCATTGTAAGCCGCATTCCCTTGTTTGTTAAGCAGGTTGTCAAAAACATAATATCCCAATAACCCGGTTTGTGTAGTTGGACTTGGCAGGGAGGTATTCATATATGTCTGTAACTGTGATTGTGTGCGAGCTACATTCCAGATACGTACCTCATTTATATTGCCAATAAAAGGATAAATAACCGGAGCACCGGTAACAGAATTCTGGCCAATACTGGTTATCAGATCATTCAGGATCAGGTTTCCTGTTACCGGGGTTTGGCTGTGTAAAAAACCATTGCGGTAATATTTAAGTGTTGCGCCGTCGTAAACCATCGCAACATGATAGGTTTTGTTCAGTTCAAATGCACAATTCTCATAGGCGAATACTTCTCCATTAACGGTTGTTATGGCACAACCACCGGGCCATAAGGCATAATTCACATTGGAAGGATTTGTGTGTTTTGAAACCAGGAAACCATAGCCGCCTACCGCATTCACAGGGGATACCCTGTTAAAATTCGCTTCAACGGTAAGTTTATTTCCTGCCACATCCAGGTCACCTACTCCGGCATAAGCTCCTGTGGTTGGTGTTTTTAACCAGGTATAACATGATGTAGACTCACAACTGTCTGCAATAAAATTACAACTCGTATTTGTATTGTTTATGCTTGCTGCACCATTTAAAGTGCCGTTCCAGGAAGCATTTCCCTGTTTATTCAATAAATTATCAAAAGTATAATATGCCTGTAAACCCGTTTGTGTAGGAGGTGATGGAAGTGAGGTATTCATGTAAGTTTGTATCTGAGATTGGGTACGTGCAACATTCCAAATTCTCACTTCATTGATGTAACCTAAAAATTGTGTATTCCAAACTGTAGCTGCATAATGCCCAATTTGCGTGTTTAGGTTATTTTGGAAAAGGTTTCCTGTTGCATTGATTTGACTCATTAGAAATCCATTGCGGTAAAATTTTAAAGTAGTGCCATTATATACCATTGCAACATGGTATGTTTTATTCAACTCCAGGTCGCAAACATCTGGTGTTCCAAAAAAACCATTTGAAGTTGTTATATAAGCATGATTGGGCCTTAACAAATAATTAATAGCCGAAAAATCTGTATGTTTTGAAACGATGTCACCTTCAGTATCATTGCCACCACCGGGTAAATATGGTTGGGTTCAGTTTATTAATGCTTCCACAGTTATTTGATTGCCAGAAATGTCTAGATCACCAACTCTGAAGTATGCGTTTGAAGCAGTTGTTTTTAACCAGGTATCACAAGCTGCTAAATTTGAACACCCATTCAAAGCATTTACTTCATCCTGATTGATCGCCCGATTATATATCCTTACCTCATCAAGATCTCCATTCAACCAATAGGGATAAACACCATTGTTAAGGCTTCCCAGAAAAAGATCATAGGCATTGGTAAAACCAATTCCTCCCTGTGGGCCACTGAATTTAAGTTCGCAATTGATATAGAGTTTGGTGGTTGTACCATCATAAGTCACTATTATGCTGTACCATTGATTGGTCTGTATATATGGGGTATAACCCGGGGCAGGCACTGCACAGGATGTTCCATAAAAATTCTGGTGTGTAATATCCAGCACACTGGAACAATTCGTATAGTTTGAATAAAACCCATCATCAAAACGCAGTAAATAATTACCGGGTAAATAATCAGCATCCCCTTTCATCATGATTGAATTACCATGACAAGTGCCTGTATAATATCCCATTGGCCTTACCCAGGCACATAAAGACATTTGGTTTACTGTGTTCAGAGAAGCACTGTTAGGTATCCGCATATAATTATCCGTACCATTGAAATGATAGGCACTGTTTGGATTTCCCAAACGATCTGAGGTCAAAGTGGCATTATTGAAGACCGGGTTATTATTATTACCACTGGCATCATTGGCATTCCCGGAAAAAGGATAATAGGCCAATAAACCCTGGTTAAGATTGACCTGACTATAAGACAAGGCAGAAAAAAATAACAGGGAAATAATAAAAATTATTTTCATAAAGCAGACATTAATAATGGTCCGCCAAATATATAGTTATTTTATATGCCGGTATAATTATGTGGGCTGATTAACTTAAGCATTTTTTTAAGCTCACGGGATATCTTCAATGTATCAATGAATCGGTGAATGGCTTTTTTATCAATAGCAGTTTTCCCCCTGGTAAGTTCTTTTAAGGCTTCATACGGATTGGGATAGTTCTCCTTTCGTAATATGGTTTGAATGGCTTCTGCAACCACTGCCCAGTTGTTATCCAGGTCGGCCTTTAATTTTGCTTCATGGAGAATGATCTTTCCCAGCCCTTTTTCTATCGATTTTACCGCCAGCAGGGTATGAGCCATCGGAACCCCGATATTCCGCAAAACAGTACTGTCGGTCAGGTCTCTTTGTAACCTCGATACAGGCAATTTGGATGAAAGATGTTCCCACAAGGCATTTGCCAACCCAAGGTTGCCTTCGGCATTTTCAAAATCAATGGGATTTACTTTATGTGGCATGGCACTGCTACCGATCTCGCCTTTTTTTGTTTGCTGTTTAAAATAATCCATGCTGATATAGGTCCAGATATCCCGGCAAAGATCGATCAATATCGTATTGGTCCTTTTTATTGCATCAAAATGGGCTGCGAGAATATCGTAATGTTCAATTTGTGTGGTGTATTGCTGCCTTTGCAGTCCCAGTTTTTCTTCCACAAATTCATCGGCAAATTTTATCCAGTCAAATTTCGGGTATGCCACATGGTGGGCATTGAAATTACCGGTAGCTCCCCCGAATTTTGCAGTAAAGGGAATATAGCTGAACAATTGTACCTGGTTTTCCAGGCGTTCTGTAAAAACAAACAATTCTTTACCCAAACGGGTGGGCGATGCCGGTTGCCCATGCGTACGGGCAAGCATAGGGACTTCTTTCCATTTTAATGCCAATTTTCCAATGGCCAGTTGCAGGTTTAATATGGCAGGCAGGTATTCCTGTTCTATTGAATCCCGCCAAAGCATGGGTACCGCTGTGTTATTGATATCCTGAGAAGTAAGGCCAAAGTGAACCCATTCTTTTATTCCGCCTGCAGCATATTCTTCCAGTTTATTCTTTAAAAAATATTCAACAGCCTTTACATCATGATTGGTAACGGCTTCTGTTTTTTTTATTTCTGCGGCATCTTCTACAGAAAAATTTTCTACAAGTAATTCGAGTTGGTCTTTCAGTTTTTGATTTAATTTAAAAAATTTTTTCTCCCCCAGCATGATAAAATAGGCAACCTCTGTTTTTAACCGGTATTTCATCAATGCGTATTCTGAAAAATAGGCGGAAAGTTGTTTGCTGCTGTTGTAATAACGGCCATCAATGGGCGAAACTGCTGTAAGTGGACTTAAATTCATATCGCAAAGTTATTATAGAAATCCTTTTAATAAAAGAAATGGATCGATTCAATTTTTAGGGATTAACTGCCTTTCCGAAACAAGGAGTTCAACATGTTTTTTGCTGTACTGTTAAAATCCTCTGATACATTCATCCGGAACATGGCGGGAATAAAAAGGCCTGCAAATAAAACAGCCCTGAAAATACTGTCCACATAGATATTAACGATAAAGGGTATGGCGTAAACCCCTATGAACAGGATAAGTCCTACGAGCAACACTTTCAGGTGCTCAAAGCCATAGGGTTGCCAGCCGTATTTTTTATAGATAAATCCAAAACGCACTGCATTGTAAATACTGATGGCGATGAGATTTGAAAAGGCAGCTCCAATGATCCCAAAATAAGTGATCATGAAAAAATTAAGCGGAAAAGCCATCAGTGTCAGCAGTACATTGGTATAGAAATCAAATTTCCAATTGATCGAAGTGCCAATAATCTGTCCGTTTACACCTGTACCCAGATCGATCAGCTTTGCCAACCCCATGATCAATACTACCATCGGAACTTCCGCCCAGTCTTCACTGAGGAATCCAACCAGGTTATTGATATTCAACAACACCATGAAATAAATGAACAACCCGGTAACGAGCAAGGTTATGGTACTTTTTTTATAAATATTCAGGATATTGGTATAATTCTTCGCTTTCCATGATTCTGAAAGTATAGGTGTAGCTATGGATGTGAGGCTTCGTGCAGGCAGATCCATAAACGCAACGAGATAGGAAGCGATGGTAAAAATGGCAGTTTTCTCCAGGCCTTTTATACCAATGATCATAAATGAATCCACTGTCCGGGAAGCAACACCCAGGAAAGTTGCACCAAAAACAAACATTCCAAAAGTGGCCATTTTGCCCTTGAATTTTTGCGTAACCCTGCTTATTTTAAAATTGAATTTCCATTCACGTGTATTGATCAGCACAATGAAAAGGATCAAAACCGGCAAAAGATAAAGGGTGCTGAAAAGCTGGATGAATGTATGTTTGTCAATGAATCCAACCCATACAAAAAGGATAAACAAAGTAGTGAGTATTCTTACCAGTGTTTCTTTCAGAAAATTGGTAGTAACCGTTTTTTTTAATGCCCAGCCAAATGCTTCCATCCAGGAAAAAGCCAGCATTAAAAAAGTATAGGGGTAAACCAGGTAAAAATATTCCCCAAATAAAGGGGCTTTACCCAGTTTTCTGATAATAAAATCCTTAAAAATAAAACCCGTAACACAGATCAACAGGAAACCAAGCAGACAAACAAGTCCGGTAATAAACGGCAGGTCATTGTTATTTTTTGTAGTATTAGATTTGTAAAATGGGAAAAATTTATAAATAACCGGACTGGTTCCGAGTGTAGCAAGCATGGATAAAACCGTTGCTGTATCAATGATAGCCCTGGTTAAGCCAATTTCTTCCTGCGTAAATATCTTGGGAAAAAGGATCAGCAAGTTAACTCCTCCGATACAGAAACCGATCAATAAAAAGATAGAAGAACGTGTGCCCTGTTTTTGAATTATACCCATTTGCAGTTTAAGTATCTTTTGGTTCGTATTTTTGCAACCCTAAAAGTACATGATTATAAACAGCAAAGCATTTTTAAGGTACTTTTTAATGATAAGGGAAAGTTTAATATGAAAAGAAAAAAGGTAAGGGTGGGAGCTGTCAGTTATCTGAATGCAAAACCACTCATAAATGGATTGGAAAATGGACTGATGCAGGAAGAACTTGATTTGATCATTGATCATCCTGCGGCGATTGCCCAATTACTGATAGACGATAAAATAGATATGGGATTGGTACCGGTTGCTGTAATACCCATGTTGAAAGAACATCATATCGTAACGGATTTTTGTATTGGTTGTAACGGGGAAGTGGTAAGTGTTTGTTTATTCAGTGATGTTCCTATCCAGGAGGTTCATACCATATTACTGGATTATCAAAGCAAAACCTCTGTTGCTTTATTAAAACTATTACTAAATGAACACTGGAAAATTTCCCCCGTTCTGGTAAACGCAGTTGAAGGCTATGAAAAAAATATCAAGGATGGAACTGCAGGCCTGGTGATCGGTGATCGTGCTTTTGAACAAAGGCTTCATGCAACATATATGTATGATCTGGGATTAATTTGGAAAGAAATGACCGGTATGCCTTTTGTGTTTGCAGCATGGGTTAGTAATAAAAAGCTGGACAATGATTTTTTGCATGCATTTAATCTTGCAAATAAAAAAAGCCTGGAAGATATAACTGCGGTGTTAGATAAGAATCCTTCAACAGTTTTTGACCTTGGGAAATATTTCAGAGAACATATTGCTTATGACCTGGATGCGGAAAAGAAAATGGCGCTGGAATATTTTTTGGATAAAATAACCGCTGATCTGTTCGCCTGATTTGTAATTAACGGCTTTGATATTTACCAAACCTCTTTCTTTTATAATCGGTAAATCCACGCATAACAAATTTTAATGCAGCGATCTTCTTTTTGCCATAAAGGATATTATTTTTAATCCGTATCAAAAGGTCCTTTCGCTTTTGCCTCATTTCTTTTGG
>JBBKWV010000005.1:0-5328 GCA_037969135.1 Ferruginibacter sp. | reverse complement strand
GCAACAGCAGTTGGTATCGGGTTAATATTTAAGGTAAAATCACTGCTGGTTCCGGAACAACCACTGGCATCTGTAACTGTTACAGAATAAGTGGCAGCAGTGGTTGCTGAAAAAGTAATCGTTGGGGTTGTTGCACCCGTTGACCATGTATACGTGCTGTAACCCGTTAATGTATTTCCGCTTACTAGTCCGCTGACCAGCCAGTTTTTGATGATCAGGCCATCAGCCATACTAATACTAACTGTAGGTATCGTAATGGTGGGGTCTGATCCCGCCATATTAACAATTCCCGAAACATTATTGACTATGATCACTCCTATGGCACCCGCATTCTGTGCGTTCAAAACCTTTAATATAAATGCACAGGTGCCTCTGTCTATCAGGGCGACTTTGCCAGCCAGGCTTCCTGCTGTATAAGGATTGCATCCTAAATATGAAGCAGTACCATCGGGTATATATACCATGTTCCCATTTATTGGGGAAGACAAAACGGATGGTCCGAAAACAGCATATCCTGTATGAAAGTAAGTACTAACAGGAGAGGTTATATGCAAATCAGGTGAAAGTAATTCCTGGGTAGAAAGCGTAACGGTTGATCCGCTGCAAGCTGCCAGGTTATCCAGGTAAGCATTACCATTGTAATTGGCAAGAATTACGGGTGTAGGTAAGGCATTCACCACTATGCTTCCTGATGCTGAGAAAGCACCGCATCCCCCACCCGTTAGTGTAACAGTATAATTAAAAGTTCCAGATTCTATTGCTGTGCCACTGATCGTTACTACATTGTTAAGCCAGTTGCCGGAAACTCCATCGGGTAGGCCAGTAACAGTTGCACCTGTTGCTCCTGTTGTGGCATAAGTTATGTTGGCGATGGCGCTGTTATTGCAAACAGTTTGTGCATCGGTTCCAACTGCAGAAGTACGCGTGATGGAACAATTAAATACATCAATTGTGCCATTGGCTGTAATTGCTCCGCACCCGCCCGTTAGCGTTACTGTGTAGCTGAAGTTACCCGTTACCGATGATGAACCGCTGATGGTCACAACATCGCCGACCCAGTTACCGGTCACACCGGTTGGTAGTCCGGTAATACTTGCTCCGGTTGCACCGGTGGTGGAATAAGTTATGTTGGTGATTGCTGTATTGATCAAAAGTGATTGTGCATCGGTTCCCACAGCAGAAGTGAGCAGGATCGTATTATCCATGCTTACTGTAATACTGCCCGTAGCAGATACAGAACCGCATCCACCGGTTAAGGTTACCGTATAGCTGAATGGGCCCGATGCAATTGGCGTGCCGCTGATCGTTACCACATCGTTTGCCCAGCTGCCGGTTACACCTGAAGGAAGGCCTGTAACATTTGCATCTGTTGCTCCTGTTGTGTTATATGTAATATCGGTGATCGCCGTATTGATACACACTGTTTGTGCATTGGTACCTACTGCTGAACTGAGGGTAACGGTGTTATTGGGTGAAACAGTTATAGATCCCAAGGCCGTAATGGATCCGCATCCACCTGTTAAAGTTACCGTATAGCTGAATGGGCCCGATTCAGATGGAGTACCACTGATCGTTACCACATCGGCAAGCCAGCCGCCAGTTACTCCCAAAGGAAGTCCTGTAACATTTGCTCCGGTTGCTCCCGTTGTGGCATAAGTGATATCGGTTATGGCAATATTGATACAAACATTTTGTGCCTCTGTATCCACATCAGAAGTCAGTGTTATGGTATTGGCAGCAGTTCCGGTTACCAAAACGGAAGCACAGTCGGTAGTATTACAGGTACCGCTATAACGTACATAATACGTTTCATCCGATGAAGGAGAAACCGTGATGCTGTTACCAGTGCCTGCAGGTGTTCCACCACATGAAACCGTAAACCATTCTGCTGTAGCTCCCGTACCTGCAGAGCCACCATCAATTGTAAGTGTAGTACTTCCTCCGCCACATACTACGGTATTACCGGTGATGCCGGTAGGTGCAGTAGAAACAGTATTTACAGTTATACTTGCTCTTGAAGGAGTTGTTTCAGAAGTTGGAACATTGTCTACCTGGGCATTCACTGTGGCTGTTCCACCTGTACCGTTAGAAGTAAATGTGGCGGTTGCGGTTCCATTCGCCTGAATTGTGCCATCCAGACCGGAAAGGCTGCCCAAAGTTGTTGGCCCCCAGGTAACCGGCAAGCCTATCAATACAGAAATATCTACGGATGATATAGATTCATTGGCTGAGTTAGAACCGAATCCAGTGGTAATAATAGACGTATTACCCGGACCCGATGGGGTATTATTACAGATCGGGTTGGGTGATGCGGTTGTTTTTAGCTGTAACCATTTAGAAACGGCTAAAGTTCCGGTACTTGGAGTTCCAATACCCGATGCTTTATCACATGCACCCGCAGCGGTAGGACCTGAATTGCAACCCCACCAGTTGTTTTCTGCATTCACACTTCCTGCGGAATGTGCAAAATGAAGTCCGCTGGTAGCAGATGAAAATGTACTCATGTTTCCAACAAAGCGGTTATAGTTGATATTTTGTGTGGGGAAATTACCCGAATTATTTGCAGAGATCGCTCCACCTACTCCGGTGGCCGTATTGTTTAAGAATGTATTTGCAAGTATGTATACATCAAATGTTTGACCAGCGGGGCTGGCACCCTGTGAAGAAAAGGCTATGGCCCCACCGTTAGCTCCTGCTGTATTACCAGAGAAAGTTGAATTGGCAATGTTGAGGATCCCATCATCCAAAGGATCGAGACTATACAGTAAATAAATAATGGCACCGCCATTTCCATCAATACTTTTGTTATTGGTAAAGGTAGAATTATCAATGATTAAGGTACCCTGGAACATATAGATCGCACCACCAGTTCCTCCACTTCCCGAAGCACCGGGGCAAATGTTATTATCAAAAACACAATTGTTGATGGTAAGCGATTGTATATTTCCCTCATAAGGTCCTGCATAAATTGCAGCCCCACCATAGGTATCAAAATTCAGGTACCCGTTTTGGAATTTGATACCTGTTATGCTGGTAAAGACATTATTCACAATCCCGTCATAATTGATAGCAAATATCCGGTCTTGCATGGTAGCCGTCATATTAATGATCGTCAATGACGATCCGGCTCCGGTTATTGTAATATTCTGGGGGGTATTTCCAAAATAAATGGTGCCCAGAGTTAGGTTATATATGCCTCCAGGAACATTGATCGTATGGTTTCCTCCTGCTGCATCTGCTGCTTCAATTGCTCCGCGTAGTTGATTGGGGTTATGTCCATCTGTAAGATCTGTTACATTAAAAGTAGTTGCCAGAACAGGTAGAGAAAACATACCGGCTATAAAAATAAGGGCCAGTGTTTTAAACCCCTGCTGCAGGAATTTTACAGCAATATTGCTTTTAAAAATATTTTGCATGGTACATTAATTTAAAATTTTATAATCAGTTATTGTGGGGTTACAGAAGGCCATGCAAAATATTTTGCTGTTTATTTATGATCTGGGAGGATATACTCCAACAAGAGCAATACAAATATTTAATGCCAGGTAAGGCATCATGTTATTGTGTAGCTGATTACCTCCGATTGTTGCCAGCGCTGCCGGATTCATAGCCACAGTTGGTGACGCAGCAGGTGCATAGAAATTGGCCGCCGCCTTGGCTGCACCGGCAGTTCCCCAAACCATATTTGTGGGACTGGCCGTACCTCCGGAAATTTTTGCATTAACCGGATGTCTATGCGAAGGCATTTGATTTAAAGTAAGGGTTACCGTTTCACTGCCACCTGTTTGGCCAAGAGCACGGGTAGAAAGTCCAGGCCCATGTCCCGAGGACAAAGCTCCACGGCCCTGCAGGTTGGGAAGTGCAAGAGTGGTTCTCCCATCGCCTCCGAAAGTGGTTCCCAATAAAGAAAAAAGTGCTGTATTCTGGGAGATCGACAACAACTGCCCGTTGCAAAATGCCCAGCCACGTGGGGCAAAATTGCAAGCAAACATTTTGATCTCTGCTACAAATGGATCTGACATAACTATTATTTTACTTTTTAAATGTATTAATCTCGTGATGGGAATAATCCCTGAAGTGCTATACAAATATTTAATGCTAAATAAGGCGACCTGTTTTCGTGTGATTGGCCTATCCCTGTATTCCCCACTGCTTCGTTGGACATTGGAGTATCTGCCGTGCTATTATAAGGAGAAAAACTTGTATAACTTCCCCAGAAATTTCCCAAGGGTGATGGAGCTGATGGACCATCTCCACTGGCAAAAGCCTGGTGTGTATGGGCAGGAATTTCACTAATAGATAGAGGATGTACTTCTTCACCAGCCCTTTGTCCTAAAACAAATGTTGAACCGGATTGCGCTGTACCGAATTGCATGGGTACACGCCCACGCAGATCTGGCAGTGCAAAATTCACCCTTCCATCACCACCATAAGTTGTTCCCAACAATGAAAAAACCGCCTGATTCTGGTTTATGGGCAATAATTGACCATTGCATTGGGCCCAGCCCCTGGGTGGAAAATTGAAAGCGAAGATCTTTATTTCGGATAGTAATGGTTCTGACATTGTTAAAGAGTTTTGTTTTAATAATTGTTTTTCTCAACCAAGCTATGCTTTTAAGAACGGGAAGGGTAGATCCCGTATAATGCAATGATATAGTTCACACAGAGGTAAGGAGACATGTTTTCATGCGGTTGGCTGCCCCCAGTAGGTCCCACAGCGTTCACATTCATCAGAACGGTTCCCGGAGCTGCAGCATATGCTTTCCCTGTGCTGGTATTTGCCCAATAATTACCATCGGGATTATCCGTTGTCCCGTTAGTGGAAGCCTGGGGTACATGGGTATGCGGAGGGAGATGATTCGTTATCAATGTAACCTGCTCCGCCCCTCCATTTGAACCAAGTTGAATGGTGGACAGTCCCGGGCCTTGCCCATAATGGATAGGAACACGGCCACGAAGATCAGGAAGTCCAAAAGTGTTTTGCCCATCGCCACCATACGTTGTGCCCACAAGGGAAAACAGGGCATCATTCTGGGAAATTGCAAGTAACTGGCCCTGGCATAATGCCCAACCTGCAGGCGCAAAATTGCCTCCAAACATAATTATTTCTCCTACTAACGGATTTGACATAAAAAGATTTTTTAAGAAATGAATTAAAAACTGCTTCCATAAGAAACAGGTAATGTATTGTGTGTATTTCAAATTAATCGAAAACAATCAAACAGGATGTTCAGTTTAACTGATCAATTAATTAAAATAAGAACAATACGAAAATTATTTACGAAGGGAATTCAGAGTGTTTGATTCATTCAATAAAAGAGATTGGAT
>JBBKWV010000004.1:0-3394 GCA_037969135.1 Ferruginibacter sp. | reverse complement strand
TTGCCAAAATCATCTGATGAAGAAAAAAAGGTTCGTACTAAAGCCATTCAGGATGCAACAAAGAATGCAATAGAAATACCATTTAAGGTTATGCATACTGCTTATAATTCAATGGAAGTGATCAAATCAATGGCTGCTACCGGTAATCCGAACTCTGTTTCAGATGCCGGCGTGGGTGCATTGTGTGCTCGATCAGCCGTTATGGGTGCATTTATGAATGTCCGGATCAATGCTGCTGATTTTGATGATAAAATATATGTAGATGATATTTTGAAACGTGGACGTGAAATTGAAAATAAAGCCGTTACCTTAGAATTGGAAATATTAAAACTGGTAAATGAAAAGATCGGAATTTAATATTCAGTGATATTTGTTAATTGAATTGTCATTTTAATGTTTGATCATGAATTTCATAAATTCATGATCACCAATAAAAAATATGATCATGATTCAAACACTGCCGGGCTATATTTCTTTGATATTTATTCTCACAACACTGTTGACTTTGATCCTGCTTTATATCTGTATTAAATCTTCAGCATCACACCGTAACAGATCAAGGGCAAATCAAATTTTAGTAATTTCACTGCTTTGGATTTTGTTTCAGAGTGTATTGGCTTATAATAACTTTTTTAATATTGACAGTGAATCCTTTCCTCCAAGACTTTTTTTAGCTGTATTTCCTGCACTATTCATGATACTGATTTTTTTTGTTACAAAAAAAGGCCGTCGTTTTATTGACAGACTTCCTTTAAAAATGATCACCTGGATAAATATTGTAAGAATACCGGTTGAATTGGTTTTATATTGGTTATTCCTTAACAAAGCTGTACCGGAATTGATGACATTTGCAGGGAGGAATTTTGATATTCTTGCAGGAATTACAACTCCCATCATCATTTATTTTGGGTTCAGAAATAAAACAATACATAAACCATTATTGCTTACCTGGAATATTATTTCACTCCTTCTTTTACTGAACATCATTATCAGTGCCGTTTTATCCGCACCGTTTTTTATTCAAATGCTGGCATTTGATCAGCCCAATATTGCAATTTTATATTTCCCGTTTAATCTCTTACCAACATTTATAGTTCCGGTTGTATTATTTGGACATTTTGCTTCAATCAGGTTATTAACAACAAAATACTGCTAAACAGACAGGCGGATACTTTTATTTTTTTTCCAACAATTTTTGTTTTCTTCTTCTATTGTCCAGGGAAAACGGGCCACCGCCCTCAATAATAAAAACTATTAACAAAATCAGAATTACTATTGAAAATAAGAGGTCTGATTCACCTGCAAAAACTCCCTTTTTTGCATTAACAAAAATGATAGCAGCTAATAGAATTGGAACCTGTACCAAACTGGCAATTCTTGTAAATAATCCGAGAATGATCAATAACCCTCCTAATAAATGTAACCAGGGTATAACCGTTTGAAATTTAATAAAATTTTGCAAGGAAGGGCTTTCGGAAATCATTTGTCCGATTAAAGTACTATTCTGTATAAACTGTATTCCTTTGAGGAAAAGTAACAAACCCAATACAACACGGAGCACAACTAACCATTTGGGATGATGCTGGCTGCTCCACTCATTTAAATTCTTTATTAAGTTCATAGAAATTAATTTAAATAGTTTAAGAGCCACTTAAAGTTAATCTTCTTTTATGGAATAAAATAGTGATTTCTATTTTTTTAATTACCAATTGATTAAACCCAATATAAACTTAATTTTTTTTTATTTTTATTATTACCAATTTAGAAGTAGGTGTGTTGCTTTTTTCTGCCACACTATTTATAGGTACTAAAACATTTGTCTCCGGGAAATAGGTAGCTGTACATCCTTTGGGAATAGGATAGGGAACCACAATGAATTTATGTGCACATCTTTCCATATTTTCAAAATAATTATACAAATCAACAACATCAGCTTCTTTCAATAGGCGTTTGTTCATGTCTTCCTGATTCATCAGTATCACCCTGCGTTCATTGTAAACGCCCCGATACCGGTCATCTAACCCATAAATGGTTGTATTAAACTGATCATGGCTTCGTATGGTCATCATCATTAATTCATCATCCGCTAAAACAACGGGAGAAAAACAGGCGATATTGAATGCTGCTTTTTTTGAACTTGTATCAAAATTTCCATCCCGGTTACAATTTGGCAAATAAAATCCACCGGGTACCCTTACCCTTTGATTGTAATTTTCAAATCCGGGAATGGTCTTTTCAATATCATTCCTTATTAGATCATAATGCTGCAAATATGTATCCCAATCGACTTTGCTTTTAATTCCCAAAGTGGCTTTTGCCAGCCGGGAAACAATAACCGGTTCGCTTAACAGCATTTGCGATACAGGTTTTAAATTACCTTTTGATTGCTGCACTACGCCCATTGAATTTTCGCAGGATACGAATTGCAATTCTCCATTAACCAGATCCTGGTCACTGCGACCAAGGCAGGGTAAAATAATTGCTTCTTTACCATGAACTAAATGACTGCGGTTTAATTTTGTAGAAACCTGTACAGTTAAATTACATTTACGCAAGGCCGATGCAGTAAATAAAGTATCGGGAGAAGCCGAAAGGAAATTACCTCCCATTGCGATAAATACTTTTGCCTTACTATCATGCATTGCATGGATACAATTCACCACATCATAACCAGGATTTTGTGGCGGGGCAAAATTAAAATTATCCTGAATGGATTGCAGGAATTTTGCAGACGGATTTTCATATATTCCCATGGTTCTGTCGCCCTGTACATTGCTGTGACCGCGAACAGGACAGGTGCCAGCTCCGGGTATACCAATACTGCCTTTTAGCAACAATAAATTAACGATCTCTTTAATCGTATCCACTGCATTTTTATGCTGTGTAAGCCCCATGGCCCAGCACGCAATTATTTTCTTTTTAGTTTTTAATGCCCCGGCAGTCTCTTTTATTTGTGCAATATCAATTCCGGATTGACTCGCCAGTTCTTCAAAATTCAATTTCTTTAAATGCCCACAAAATAAATTAAACCCTTCAGTGTTTTGCTCAATAAATGTTTGGTCAAAGACCTGCCCCGGATTTTTTTCCTCTTCTTCTAACAACAATAATTCAATAGCTTGTAACAAAGCCATATCAGCATTCAATCTTACCTGCAAAAAAATATCTGTAAGTGCACTGTCGATCCCTAAAACACCTTTTAATTTTTGCGGGTTGTTAAATCCCATCAAACCTGTTTCCGGTAAGGGTTGATAGAAATGATCAATGCCCCGTTGGCTTTTGCTTTTTGCAATGCAGTAAGCATTCGGGGGTGGTTGGTTCCAGGATTTTGACCAAGGATAATGATAACCTCTGCTTCGTAAAAATCTTCCAGTTTTACAGATCCTTTTCCAATGCC
>JBBKWV010000003.1:0-18941 GCA_037969135.1 Ferruginibacter sp. | reverse complement strand
GCATGGTATTTAAGTAATTGTCTGGCATTTATGTTGCCTTCGTTGGCAGAAGGTTTTGGTGCAACAGTTGTGGAAGCAATGAAATTTGGAAAACCACTGTTCTTGTCTAATCTTACTTCATTACCTGAAATAGGTGGGGATGTTGCATTTTATTTTAACAATTTTGAATCGGATCATATGCTGGAGATATTTAATGGCGGTATTCTTGAATTTCAAAAAAACGGACTAAGTAAAAAAATAATGGATAGAGGAAATGATTTTGATTGGAATGAAAAGGCACTTGAATATGTAAAAGTGTATCGATCTATGATGTAAATCAGAAAAAACAGAAATGAATGGCTGAAGTTAAAACGATATACAGGGAGTGGAATACCGGGTTGGTTTATGACTTTGGCAAACGAAGGTCTGAGTTGTGTAAAGCAAAAGATTACCAGGCTGATTGGTTTAAGTATTGGTGCGATCAATTAAAAGAGAAGCCAAATTTTCACCGAAAGCAATGGGAATTTGTTTTTGTGATGCAGGCATTATGGGAAAGAGGCTGTATCGCAGAAGGTAAAAAGGGTTTGGTGTTTGCAGTAGGCACCGAACCGTTACCCGCGATGTTTGCCAGTTTGGGTTGTACTATTTTAGCAACAGATATTTTTCCGGAAAAAGGAATTGCAATGGGCTGGGATAATGGCAATCAACTTTGCTTTGGAATTGAATCATTAAACAAGCGGCAACTTTGTGATGATGAAACATTTAAAAAACAGGTACAATACATGCCTGTTGATATGAATGAAATTCCGGATGAACTTATAGATTTTGATTTTAACTGGAGCAGTTGTTCTTTCGAACATTTGGGTACCTTAGAAAAAGGTTTTCAGTTTTTAAGAGATCAAATGAAAACCTTAAAACCAGGAGGTTGGTCAGTGCACACAACAGAATACAATATTTCTTCCAACGATGAAACACAGGAGAATAATGATACGGTCATTTACCGGCAAAGGGATATTGAAAATATTGTAAATGAATTGCGAAATGAAGGGCATTTTGTTGAAGAAGTAGATCTTTCTTTGGGAGGATTACCCGAAGATTTTATGGTAGATGTGGAACCCCATAAACAGGATGTACATATCAAACTGCAGGTAGGAAAATATGTGGTTACTTCCATCGGGCTGATTATACAAAAGAAAAAATAAGAAACCGGCTTAAAAATTATCTACCGGTTTCTTAAAAATATTTATGAACTCTTCAAATCAAGTTTGATCTGTAATTCTTCAAATTGTTTTTCATCAATGGATCCCGGCGCATCGAGCATCACATCTCTTCCCGAATTGTTTTTGGGGAACGCAATAAAATCGCGGATACTTTCACTGCCACCCAGGATCGCACAAAGCCTGTCGAATCCAAATGCAATTCCACCATGTGGCGGAGCACCATATTCAAAAGCGCCCAACAGGAAACCAAATTTATGTTGTTGTTCTTTTTCATCCATCCCCAGCGCTGCAAACATTTTCTCCTGTAATTCCCTTTGATAAATACGGATCGATCCGCCACCAATTTCATTGCCATTTAATACCAGGTCATAAGCATTCGCTTTTATACCTGCAAATGGATGGGCCAGGTAATTGGCAGCATCTTCGATAACGGGGTTGTTATTTAACATCACAGCAATATGATCCGGTTTAGGAGAAGTGAACGGATGGTGGCGTGCTACCCAACGATTATCGTCTTCTGCATATTCAAACAAAGGGAAATCCATTACCCACAATAATTTAAATTCATCCGCTTTTCGCAAACCAAGTTTGTCGGCCATGTACATTCTCAGATCACTGATGGATTTACGGGTCCTTTCTTCTGCTCCGGCCAAAATTAAGATCAGGTCGCCGGATTTGGCATTGGCTGCTGCTGCGATTGCTTTTAATTTATCTTCCATATAAAATTTATCCACACTGCTCTTAAATGTCCCATCCGTATTACATTTGATAAACACCAGGCCTTTCATGCCTATCTGTGGACGTTTAACCCATTCAATCAATTCATCAGTTTGTTTCCGGCTGTAATCGCTGCATCCCGGAATGGCAATAGCAACAACGGTTTCAGCTTCGTCGAACACTTTGAAATCAACCCCGTTAATTAATTCAGCAAGATCTTTTTTATCTGTAAAAACGGTAGAAGGTTTTTTTAAATTGCAAATAGAGATATCAAAGCGAATATCGGGTTTGTCATTTCCATATTGCCACATGGCATCTTCCCAAGTCATGCGTTCAACCTTTTCTGTATAGTCTATGCCTTTTACTTCTTTAAAGATATGTTTGATCAAACCCTCAAACATGGTAACAATATCTTCCTGTTCTACAAATGCCATTTCACAATCTATCTGGGTGAACTCGGGTTGTCTGTCGGCACGCAGATCTTCGTCTCGGAAACATTTTACAATCTGGTAATAACGGTCGTAACCGCTTACCATCAGCAATTGTTTGAAAGTCTGCGGCGATTGAGGTAAAGCATAAAACTGTCCGGCATTCATTCTGCTGGGCACCACAAAATCCCTTGCACCTTCGGGAGTTGATTTGATCAAAAAAGGCGTTTCAATATCCATGAAATTATTTTCATGCAGGTAATTTCTTGCACTGCGTCCTACTGCATAACGCAGTTCCAGGTTGCGCTTGATGGCATTTCTCCGGAGATCAAGAAAACGGTATTTCATTCGGATATCGTCGCCACCATCTGTATCATCCTGGATGGTAAAGGGAGGTGTTGCTGATTTATTCAGGATCTTATAATCCGAAACCAGGATCTCCATTTCACCGGTGGGGATATTGTTGTTCTTATTGCTGCGTTGGTTAACAGTGCCTTTTACCTGGATAACAAATTCTCTTCCCAACGGGTTGGCTTCGAGTTCTGCATTCAGTGATTCGGAAAATAATAACTGGGTGATGCCATAACGGTCACGCAGATCCACAAAAGTGATACTGCCGAACTTGCGTACTGTTTGCACCCAGCCAGCGAGTGTTACACTTATATTCTTATCCGTTAATCTTAATTCTCCGCAGGTGTGTGTTCTGTACATGTGTTGATTGAAATGTTTATTTGTTGATTATTTTGTTGCCGTACAAGTGAGTGACACAACGATGCTTCATTGAAAAACAACAGCTGGCATCCCAAAATTACGGACTGCAAATATAAGCCTGTTCCGGAAAGTAAAAACCCAAAATGCATTTTACATTGTTTCTAACTCATCCTTGTGACTGGGTTTCCAATAGAGATAATAAAAAGCAAGGAACAAAATGCCCATTACAAATGGAATGATGGCCAGATGTTTGAAAGTATAATCACTGAATAGCGGGTTGCTGTCGAAATGAAAAAACTCGCTGATCATCCAATAACTGTTGGCAGTGATCCATACTGTTATTGCAAGATTATGACATAGTTCACTCATATATTGACGGGTTCGCCATGAGATGATAATTGCTATTATCAGGGTGGGGAATATCATTGCAATACCCAGAGGTTTCCAGATCATGCACCAGCTGATATCTTTGAATAGCCAGAAAAGGATATGCAGATTTTCCATCTTGCGATAACGCAGTGGAATACTATAAACTTCATTTCCCGAAGTTTTTTCAAAAACGGAAGTTTGATTCCCTGTATTTGAAATCTTATATTGATTACTCATAGCAGAATTGATTATTCTGCAACCAATTTATTATTCAAATTTCAACAATCAAAATTTATTATTTATCCGTAACATTTACCCTTATGCCATTACTATGACTTGTAAACTCCGGTGCATACATACATTGAATGGTTGTAATGCCGTTGCTAAAGTCGCCGGAATGTGTTACAAACATCGGGTATTCGAATACGTAAGTACCACGTGGCAATGAGCCAAAAAAGAAATTGGTACTGGCATCTTTGGTGCTTTCATAATATCCGAGTCCGCCCTGCCATTTATACTGACTGATCACATTAACCGGTTCCATGCAGGATCCACGCATATCTTTCATATGAATGTATTCCATATAACGGTCAACACGCAATTCAATACGCACTTTTACTTTATCACCAATATGTAATTCATCTCCTTCATTCAAAGCCTGTAAAACCGGACCACGATCACTGTTTTTTTCTATGAATAATTTTTTCACCAGCTTTAATGGCGTTACTGCGGATGTTATCTTGTCCAGGTTTTCAAAGTACTGCCAGTAAACAGAACCCCAGTTAGTTGATCCTGTATTTTGCTGGCTGGGACTTGTGCTGATCTGAACGTTGATATTTCCCATCTCTGGTTTTACTTTTTCCCCCTCAATGGTTTTTTTGAAATAACCGGTTCCGGCTTCAGTAGAATTACCGGTACTTTTAATGACAGTATTTCCAAGATGTATACTTACTGTTTTTTCTTCTGATAACCAGTTGTTGCCATTCAGTAATAATGCATAACATGCTTCAGCCGTAGCTTTGCTGGTTTTCCAGTTTTGGGTTTGCTTTTGTTTAAGCAACCATGTTTTCAGGTTATCTAATGTAGTATTGTTTTTATCAATATCCGTGAATGCTTCGATCATCATGGACTGGCTTTCGATGGGAGCCTGTTGCCAGTAATAGCCGCCGGTAGTAAACTCTTTCCAGTACATTCCCATTTCGTCATTGTAAATGGCATTCTCTTTTAAGGATTTAATTATGGCTGCAGGAGTTTTGTTATCGGCTGTTCTGAACAAGGAAAGTGCGATCATGGCCTGCATATATTTGCTGTTGCTTAACCAGAATTTTTGCGATTGCCCGCGGTAATAATTAAAAGCAGTTTGGTTATTGCTTTTTATATTATGATCATTGAAAAAACTGCGCATGTATAAATACTGGATGGCAATAAAAGATAGATTATTGCTTTTCAGATTTACTTTGTATTTCAACAGGTAATCATAATCTTCTTTTAATCTGGCATCCAGATAGGGCAGTGCTTTGCTGATGATTGGTTTAAGTTTATCCATATCTGCAGCGGTCAAAGCATTTAATTTTAGTAAGTGTCCGACGCCGGTGATGATGTATTGTGTCATATACCGGTCGTCGGGCCCGCCTTTGAACCAGGTAAATCCGCCATTGGTACTTTGCATTTCTTTCAGTTTATTAAAAGCTGTTTCTTTTTCTTTGGACATCCGAACCATGTCGAATAATAGAGCAATATTTTTCTTCTGTGTACTTTCGTTTTGTGCTTCCAGCACCCAAGGAGTTTCCTGGAGCAATACAGCTTTTAACTCTTCATTTTTTTGCAGGTTACTCAGGAGTGCTGCAGTATCCAATGTTCTCCATGTTTCAAAAATGGCTTTTATTTTTGGTGTTGAATTGGCAATGAAGGATGCAAGGGTATTTGCATAATACCGGTTAAATGTCTGTTCGGCACATTCATATGGATATTCCATTAAAAAGGGAAGGGCCTGCACTGCATACCAGGCAGGGTTACTTGTATATTCTACTGTTACTGCATGGTTGCTCAGCGTTTCACTTTTTCCGCTATTGAGTAATTTGTCAAATGTAAATTGCTTGCTGGTTTCATTGCGCATGTTTAAAGGAAGGCTTTCGGTAACGAGCATGCGATTTGTAAGCACCGGAAGAACAGCTTCTTCACCATCACTGAAATCAGCATCTTTTGTTATGGCTTTGATACGGTAAATCAATGCCGAATTGAAATTTGATGGAATGCCGATGGGAAATTTTACTGAAACACTTTGCCCTGCCGCAACCGTAAAATATTGAGAAGGAAAAATGTTTTTAAACCATCCGTCAACCACTTTGTTTGTAGCGGCATCAAATAATTCCAGTTGTGTAGTTCCGGTAAGTTCATGATCACTCATGTTTACAATTTTTGCGGAAAACTCCATCTGATCTCCTTCCCGTAAAAAGCGGGGCGGATTTGGCTGAACCATCAGGGGTTTTTGTGTGATAACCGTTTTCTCAGCATATCCGCTTGCCAGGTCTTTTGAATGAGCAAGGGTCATCATTTTCCATTCGGTTAAAGCTTCGGGTATGGTAAAAGCAAATTCAATATTTCCATCCTTATCAGTTAACAGGGAAGGGAAGAAGAATGCTGTTTCATTGAAATTTTTTCTGATCTGCACATTGTTGTTTTGTGTTGTGTTATCGATTGCTTTCATTTCAATGGAATCTGATAAACCGTCTTTATTCTGATCTGCAACTTTTACGCCTGCAACTCTTCCTGCAAGCGCCTTCGTAACAACCACTTCATTCATTCCCTCATCCATTTGAGGTGCTGCAGACATTACTTCTGCATTTGCATTTCCCCTGATTTTGTATGATCTCCTGTAATAATCATTTTCATTCCAGCCGTTATTCAGCAGTGCATCATAAGATTTTGGTTTTTGTTGCAATCCTGCATAACGTATCCGGTTGTATTCCTCAGAACTACCGGCACTGAATCCAGCCTGTCTCCAGGAAGTATAATCAGTATTTACGGGCCACAATGATTTGAGTGATCCCCAATTGTGTTTTTTAAACTGGTCGAGAGATGCATCATACATACTGATCAGCGTTTCTGCTGCTACTTTTTCTGATTTATTTCCGCTGATCTTTATTTTCCATTTTTCCTCGCTTCCCGGTAGTACTTTATCGCGGAAAGTTTCGTAACTAATGTTCAGGTCTTTATTACTCCAGGGGATATTAAAAAATTCTGTACCTGTGTATACCCGGTTGTTTTTCACAAAAACATAACCCATATTTATGCCTCCGCGGTCGTTTTCTTTTACGGAGATATCATTGTTAAAGGGGACGGAATTGCTGATATACTGAAAGGATGTATTGCTCCTGTTTTCTGTTTTTCCAACAGAATGTATCAACCAGATCTTATCAAAATCTGTAGAAATACTGTAATTGATCATTCCACCGGGCTCTGCAGATCTATTGCCGGTTTTAATATTGATCGCAGAATTGCTGCCGGAAACAAGTCCATTTCCATCTGTTAACTGGATGTATTTTTCTGCACTAACTTCTTCTCCGTATTTATCTTTTGAAGTAACGATGATCTTATACCAACCGGTTTTCAACTGGCCATTGCGTAAAGCAAATGATCCGTTTTCATTCGTTGAGTCAGACGAATTTAAATTCTGGTTTTCAAGGGGCCATTTGTTCATTTGATCTTCATCACTGTAAATGTCATGGGGGAAAATGCTTTTGTATTCATTAAAACTCATCATATACTGATCGGGCATATCCCAATACCTTTTTCTCAGAATACCTTCGGGTGATTTTAAATTGTATAAGGAAACATGTATCAATGCTTTTTCAAACAGGCCGTTCATGTTAATGCTTTTGATCAGAATATTACTGATACTGTCTGCTTCCATTTTGTCTGCTGAAGCAATTTCGAGTTTCAGCATTTGGTATGAAACGGCTACCGAAGTATTGCCGCTCCTGGTTTCCCCATTGATATCTGTTATGTCTGCACTTATTTCATAATAGAAAACAGGTTGCCCTTTCTTATCAACAGTTTCATCCGGGATGGCCTTAAAAATTACAAAAAATTCTCCCGAAGTATTGGTTGTTGTTTCCCCGTTAGTGATCTCCATCTCATCAGAAATGCCGGGGTAAGCAGGCCGTCCCCTGTTATAAAAACCTGACCATCCCCACCAAATCGGAAAACGAACTTTGCGTACAACCCTGTATATTACTTTGGCGCCGTCGATGTTATTTCCTGCATATGCTTTTGCATTTCCCTTTACAGTAATACTGTCATTTACCCTATAGGTGCCTGAAGGTTTACTGATCTCAACAAAAAATTTCGGCCGTTTGTATTCTTCTACTCGGAAGAACAAAGTTGAATTATTGACAGAGTCTTTCAATGAAAAATTGCCGTTTAATAGTCCTTCCGGAAGTTTAAAGTTCCCATTGAATGAACCATATTCTCCGGTTTCTTTATCAAGAGAACCCAGTCTTTGATTGTTTACATCATAAAGGATGATCCGTGTTTTATATCCCGATGCAATGCTGCTTTTTTTATCAGCACTGTCTGTATTGACTACAATACCTTTAAAAAAGATTGTTTGTCCCGGACGGTAAATGGATCTGTCTGTAAATAAAAATGTTGTTTTAAAGGAAGCCCGTTGGTAACTGTTGTAATAATAGGTAGTGATATTGTCATCCATAAACAATTCGTCCTCTTTGTATTTTATCTGTATAGAACTGTTGTATGAATCTTTAGATCTTTTTAATTTGATATAACCGTTTGCATCTGTAGTATATCTTTCCTTTTTTACTTCATCATATTTTCTGTTATTATAATTATATACCTGCTGCCATAATTGTACGCTGGCATTTTCAAGTGGTTGCCCGTTATCGCGGTCCAGCACATACAATTCATCTTTATTGTTTGAGATATAACTGATATTACTTACATAGCTGACCTGTTTTGCAATGATGTTTTGGGTTAAAGAAAAATCCGGATCAATGCTCGCAAGGATCATATAGATGCCGGAAGGCAATGATTCTGTTTTTATTTCTGTTGCGTGTAGCTGATAGTCTTTCAGGTTGGGCAGATCTGTTTTCCAGCTTTTGAAAGGTTTAAGATTTGCGATGGTTTTCCAGATGATCTCGTAACCCGATTGAGAAAGTTTAGTCAGTTCTTCTTTATCTGTTTTAATGATCCTGAAATAGAGGCTGCTGATGTTTTTATATTTTATCAATCCACGGAAAGGTTGATTAATAATATTCACTTTTTCAAATTCCATGTTTAAAAAAGGAATGTTCAGCTGGTTCAATAGATTCTGGCTATTGATTGCTCCCACTGAATTTGGGAATTTAAATATGACCGAATCACAAAGTTCTTTAGCTCTTTTTATTTCATACTGCGGTTCTTTTTGTAAAATGGGATCGTATTCCATTCCATGTGTATAGTATAATTGAGCCCGCAGAAACATGGCCTGAGCTGCTGCAGCATTTTTCATGTAGGCCTTTTCGATGGTTTTTAAAGCTTCTTCATACAGGATATCTTTATTTGTAAAAACTGCATAATTGTTTACAAAATCGAGTCGGAGCAGGTCGGCATCCAATAATGCATCGGGGTTGACATCATTGATATGGAATTTTAAAATTTCTCTGAATACATTGAGGGCATTGTAATAAAGAGAGGAGCTGTCTTTGGTTTTAAATGTAGTATTAATAAATGAAGGTGCAGACGAGAATATTTTTTCATCATTCAGAATAAATTTATATGCAGGATTGCTAACATCATTTTCACTACTCATAAAATAATCCAGTGCCCGGTGAGCTAAAAAATCAAATAATGTCGGCCTCAGATTACGGGTGTTTTCTCCTTTTTGGATTATGGCATCCAGTCCGTTTAACCGGTTGTTTTTTAAAATGCTTTCATTCTTAAGAGACGCATTGTATAATGTAGATATTGTTGTGTTCAGTTTGGACAGGCTCCAGGTGGTAATATCATTGCTTTTTTCTTCTATGAGGTTGGTGCGGCCGTAAAGCTTATAGCGGTTATTATTCCGGTAACTGAGAAATAATTCTGCCTGCATGCTTTGCAGGATATTTTTTGCAGGTGCTTTCGATTTAGCAATGAGGGTATCAATAAAAAAAATATTATTCTCCTTATTATCCTCTTCTATCATGTTACGGTATTTCATTTGGTACATGGCAGATTTAACCTGCTGTGCTTCATTACCGGATTTTGTTGCGAGGTTGAATATCTTTACCACTTCATCAAGTGCCGAACGGGTAAGGCCTTTCTTTTCAAAAGTTTCAACAGTTTTCCAGTTTTTTGAATAGGATGAATCCAGTTGTGCAAAGGATATCAGGGATGTGAATAATAGAAGAAATAATATTTGTATTGATTTTTTTGAGATCATGCCGGTTCGGTTTTATATTATATTTAGTTATTGTTATTCAGTTATAATCTGTGCATAAGATGAATCGCTATTGAATTTACATAAAATCCGCCTATTTATTTCTTTAACTTTTTATTATCTGTTTCCTTTTTTACTTCGGTATTTGCATCGCATCAAAGTCAGCATTAACGAAACATATTTTTATAACAATTTAAATTTTGCAACATGAAAAATATTTTTATATTAATAGCAACTTTATTTTTTGTAATGCCGGTTTTTGGACAACCGAATGATTTATCCAGTCGATTTTCAGTACATAAAAGTAAAATTTCCGTAAGTACTGTTTCAAATGATTTGATCTGGCTTCAAATAGATGGTAATAAATTTACAGACAAAGAGAGTGATGATGGTTCGGTAGTTCAGGATATCAGAACCGGATACCACAATATCAAGGTTTACCTGGTTAAAAAAAACAGGAATTCACGTGGCAGGATAAATCCCCGAAATATGCAATTGGTTTATGAAAGTAATTTATATGTTAAACGACAATTTCATATAGATATCATTGTTAACCGGTTTGGAAAAGCCTTTTTGGATGAGAGACAAATGAATGCAGATTATTTTGCCAATATTGATTTTGAAAGATGGGATAATGATAAAGAGAATTATAACCAACAGATGAATAGCTGGGAGTTTAACCAATTCTTAGGAGTAATTAGAAATGAAAGTTTTGATAATACCCGGTTAACAATAGCAAAGCAAACTGTTAATGTAAACTATTTTTCAACAGACCAGGTTAAAGAATTGGTTAAGCTTTTCCCTTTCGATAACAGTAAACTGGATATTGCGAAATACAGTTATAAAAATACGCTGGATAAGAATAATTATTTCAAGCTGAATGATGCTTTTGCTTTCAGCAGCAGCAAAGAAAAATTAGCCAGATATATACAGGCTTACAGATAGTTCTTTTGGTGGCTATACTTTAAAAAAGGGCTGGAATATGGATTCCGCCCTTTTTTTATTTTATTAAATTTGAAAATAGAAGAGTCTTCAAATAAAATTATTTCTTTATTGCTTCTGCCATTGTTTTTCCAATATCTGCAGGACTATCTACCACATGAATACCACATGCTGCCATGATCTTCATTTTTGCAGCTGCTGTATCATCTTCGCCACCAACGATAGCACCAGCATGACCCATACGCCTTCCGGGAGGAGCTGTTTGTCCGGCAATAAAACCTACAACCGGTTTTTTATTTCCTGTTGATTTTATATATTGTGCCGCTTCCGCTTCCATGCCTCCGCCTATTTCACCAATCATAACAATCGCATCGGTTTCATCATCATTCATAAATAATTCAACAGCTTCTTTGGTTGTGGTTCCAATGATCGGATCACCACCAATACCAATGGCTGTTGATATACCAAGTCCTGCTTTTGCAACCTGATCAGCCGCTTCGTATGTTAATGTACCCGATTTAGATACAATACCAATTCTTCCTTTTTTGAAAATAAATCCGGGCATGATTCCAACTTTACATTCATCGGCAGTAATCACACCGGGGCAGTTTGGCCCTATCAGTCTTGTATTGCTACCCAGTAGAAAATTTTTCACTTTTACCATATCCTGTACCGGAATACCTTCTGTAATACAGACAACCAACTGAACACCTGCATCTGCAGCTTCCAGGATGGCATCTGCGGCAAATGCCGGAGGTACAAATATGATACTTACATTGGCTCCGGTTGTTTTCACAGCATCGGCAACAGTATTAAAAACAGGTTTGTCTAAATGTAAACTGCCTCCTTTTCCGGGGGTAACACCACCAACAAGTTTGGTGCCATATTCAAGCATTTGAGTCGCATGGAATGTACCTTCTGTACCGGTGAATCCCTGTACTATTACTTTTGAATCCTTGTTTACTAAAACTGACATATGTTCAATTAAAAATTAAAAATAAATTTTTGAAATGTGGCGCAAAGATAGGGGAGATGGATTATTCAGGGATGAGATAATTTCCGTTTTGCAATTTAGGGTTTGATAAAAACCGGATATTATCAATAACGGGTCATTTATTATTCCCATTTCCATTCTGATGCCCTTTGATTTCCAGCATCCTCATGTTTTTGGCGTCTTGTAAAAATTCAGAGGCAAAAATAAATTCATTCAGCAGTTTGTTATCTGAAAAAATGATATCCTTACGGTTTCCTGTCCATTCTTTTTTCCCGTCTACCAGATAAAGTATGTTATCACCAATTTCCATAACACTATTCATATCGTGGGTATTTACAATCGTTGTCATGTTGAATTCTGTGGTAATATCGTAAATGAGCCTGTCAATAAGCATAGAAGTTTGTGGGTCGAGGCCGGAATTCGGTTCATCACAAAATAAATATTTGGGATTTAAAACCACGGCCCTGGCAATTGCCACCCTTTTTTTCATTCCACCACTTAATTCCGAAGGAAGTTTTTTATTGCTTCCCGTCAGATTCACTCTTTCCAAAACTTCATTCACCCTGCTAATCTTTTTTGCATTTGAATCGGCAGTGAACATATCCAATGGGAATTTAATATTGTTTTCCACATTCATACTGTCAAATAAGGCAGAACCCTGAAAAAGCATTCCTATCTGTTGGCGCAGTAATTTTCTATCTTCCGTATCCATATCAGTAAAACTTTTCCCATCGTAAATAATTTCTCCTTTATTGGGTTCAAACAATCCAACGAGACATTTTTGTAATACTGTTTTTCCGCTGCCACTTGTGCCAATAATGAGATTGGCTTTTCCGGTTTCCATTATATGACTAACCCCATCGAGTACAACTTTATCGCCAAAACTTTTACTGATATTTTTAAATTCGATCATAATTATTGAGTGGGATATCTAATGGGTATTTAAAACAGTGATTTGGATAACAGTATTTAAATTAAGTTAAAGTAATAAAGCAGCAAGTGCATAATCAGCCAGTAAGATCATGATACAGCTTACTACAACTGAAGTGGTACTGCTTCTGCCAATTTCCAGAGAGCCCCCTTTTACATAATAACCATAATAGGCAGGAACAGTACTGATGATAAAGGCAAATGTATATGCTTTTATTAATGCAAAAATTACATTATAGGGCATAAAGTTCATCAACAAACCTTCGTCATAGGTATTGGTTGAAAGTATACCTGAAGCAGATCCCGCTAAGCGGCCACCATAAATTCCCAGAACCATTGCCAAAATAACCAGGAGCGGAATGGTTAATAATGCTGCAGCAATTTTGGGCATGATCAGGTATGTCTTGGTATTGATTCCCATAATTTCCAATGCGTCAATTTGTTCACTTACCCGCATGTTCCCCAATTCACTGGCTATTTTGCTTCCGATGACACCTGCCAAAACAATACAAACAAGGGTGGGGGCAAATTCCAGGATTACAGTGTCTCTTACAATTTGTGCAATGGTACTTTGTGGTATCAACGGACTTACAAGTTGGTAAGAAGTTTGAACGGCACTCACGGCCCCCATAAACACAGATATGATCGAAACAATTCCCAAAGACCCCATACCAATTTCGGAACACTGGTGCATGAATTCCTTCCAATATAATTTTGCATTTTCAGGTTTACTGAACATGCCTTTAAGCATTAGCAGGTATCTTCCAAAATGTGAAAAAAATCTCATTGACTGAATTGGTTTATTTTCCTTTCCTAAATTTACGTGTTTCCTATTCTGAATTCAATAAAACTACAAAACGGATTTATTTTGCCGTTTCCACCATTTGCTTTTTTTCATTTCTTCCTGTGTATTTGTTTTGCTTTTAGATTGTGCATCTACCACAGCAATAACAACCATATTAAAAATAGAACGGATGGAACTTCCAAGTTGCAGTACATGCACGGGTTTATTCAATCCCAGTAATATGGGGCCAATACTATCGGCACCACCCACTTCCTGTAATAAATTGTATGCGATGTTTCCTGCAGCAAGATTTGGGAATATGAGTGTATTTACTTCACCGTTTATCAGTTCTGTAAATGGATAATTTTCTTTCAGTATTTCTTTATTAAATGCCAGGATTCCCTGTATCTCACCATCACAAATCAATGAGCTGTCTTTTTGTTTAACTATTTCCCTGGCTTCTCTTACCAGATTTGCTTCGAGGGAATTGCTGCTGCCAAAATTTGAGTAAGAGAGCATGGCAATTTTAGGAACAATATTGAACTGTTTGACTTCTTTAGCAACCAGCAATGTTATTTCTGCAAGTTCTTCCGCAGTAGGATTGAAATTTACAGTAGTATCGGCAAGGAATAAAGGCCCTCTCTTTGTGAATAACAGGTACATGCCGGCAATCTTTTTTACGCCGATTTCTGTTCCGATTATTTCAAGAGCCGGCCGGATGGTATCCGGATAATTTCTGCTAAGGCCACTGATCATACAATCAGCTTCTCCTGTTTCCAATAGCATACAACCAAAATGATTGCGGTCTTTCATCGACTTATATGCTTCGTACCTGTTTACTCCCTTGCGTTGTCTTTTTGCAAAAAATAGCTCTCCAAATTGTTTTCTTAATTCTTCTGTATCATCATCTTTTGGGTTGATGATGGGCATACCCTCCAGGTCAATGGAATTTTCCAAAGCCATTTGCTGGATCTTTTTTTCATTACCCAACAAAATCGGGTAACCTATTTTTTCATCCAATACCAGTTGTGCTGCTTTGAGAATTTTAATGTTTTCCGCATCTGCAAACACTACCCGCTTAGGATCTCTTCTTGCTTTGTTACCGATAACACGGCTAAGCTGGTTATCCAGTCCAAGACGCTTATTGAGTTCGATAGCATATGCATCCCAGTCCTCTATGTTTACTCTCGCCACACCACTTGCCATGGCGGCTTTCGCAACAGCTGGTGCAACAGTTGATAATAAACGTGGATCAATCGGTTTGGGTATAATGTATGTTGGGCCGAAAGAGATATTTTTTTCATTATAACCCAGAGTAACAATATCGGGAACTGCAGATTTTGCCAGTTCAGACAATGCTTTTACGGCAGCCAGTTTCATGGGTTCATTGATCTGCCGGGCCCTCACGTCCAGGGCGCCTCTGAAAATAAACGGGAATCCCAGAACATTGTTTACCTGGTTGGGGTAATCACTTCTACCGGTGGCCATGATCAGGTCCTTACGGGTAGCAATAGCCGCTTCATAAGTGATTTCAGGGTCGGGATTTGCCATCGCAAAAACGATGGGATTTTTTGCCATCGACTTTACCATTTCCGGTGAAACCACATTTCCAACACTTAAGCCAACAAATACATCAGCATCTTTCATGGCCTTTGCGAGATTGTAATCTTTGTATTTCGCTTCTACACAAAATGCCTGTTTAAGTTCTTCCACATCTTCCCTTCCCTTGTATAGTATGCCATCTTTATCAAAAACCATGAAATTGGAATGTTTGGCACCAAGTGATACATATAATTTAATACATGCCATTGCAGCAGCGCCTGCACCATTTATAACAAATTTTACTTTTTCTATTTTTTTCTTTTGAATTTCCAACGCATTGATCAATGCTGCAGAAGATATGATGGCAGTTCCATGCTGGTCATCATGCATTACCGGAATATTGCACTGTGATTTTAATTCCTGCTCTATGTAAAAACATTCAGGAGCTTTGATGTCTTCGAGATTTATACCACCAAAAGTAGGTTCCAGGGCTTTTACTATCTGAACAAATTTTTCAGGATCCGTTTCATTTATTTCAATATCAAAAACATCAATATCTGCGAATATCTTGAACAAAACAGCCTTGCCTTCCATTACCGGTTTGCTGGCAGCGGGCCCAATATTACCCAGGCCGAGTACAGCAGTTCCATTAGTAATAACTGCAACAAGGTTTCCTTTGGCAGTATATTTATAAACATCATCGGGATTAGCGGCGATTTCTTTACATGGCTCAGCAACTCCGGGGGAGTAGGCTAAAGAAAGATCGCGTTGTGTTTTAGCATCTTTGGTTGGAACTACTTCAATTTTTCCCGGCCTTCCTTTAGAATGATATTCAAGCGCCTGTTGTTTACGAAGTTCTTTTGCCATATTATTTCTTTGTTCAATTTGTAATGGATTATTAAACAAATTGAACCTGCAATTTACAAAATATGCATTAGTTATAATTTAATTAAAAGGGAGACTAAGTACTTTTAGATTTAAAAGACCAGGTTATTATAAATTCCGCTACTATATCACCGGATATATCTTTTCCGGTACTCCTGGCAGAAACAGTTGTGCTTTTACCGGAAGCGGCAGCTTCATTTACTGCCTGATAAAATACAGCACCATCATCACAAATAAATGTGGTGATGCCCGTTGCTTTTTTTAAAAAATTGGCTTCCGTTTTAATAACGAGCAAACTGACAGCCGGATTTTTTTGATATGTATGGGCCATTGCTAATATACCTGTACTCATTTCTGCAGCCATACTTAAACAAGCAAAATAGGTGCTTTTGAATGGGTTTTTTGAAAACCATTTATACGGAATAGTTACAACAGCTTGTTTCTCATCGGCATATTTTAATCTCACTCCACTAAAGTAAGCTGCCGGTAATCTGGTTATCAGGAAAAAAATAAATTTTAACGGGTTTTGTACGAGCTCAATAAATTTATTGTGGGAATCGGTCATCGGTTTATACAATTTAAATCGTTTCTTTTATCCAATGTCTGGATCGAATGATGCGTATTTACTATAGATAAAGTTCAATCTTTTTCTCCATACATTTTGGGATTTAAAGCACGCGGGCTCCAGGCTTCCAAAAATGCCTGGACCTTATTCTTATCATAACTTTTTTTGCCATCTTCAAGGTATTCGCTGTTTTGGGTATGTATGCGTTCTCCTTTTTCATTGAGAATAATAAAAACAGGAAAGCCGAATCGCTGTGGAAACCCCAGGCCGGCCATTACTTTTTTATTTTCATTTTCTTTACTAAAATTCAAATGGTACCAAACAAAGGAAGCGTTTAATACAGAGTCTATCTGCTGGTCAGCTTTAGCCATGCGGGCAAATTCTATACACCAGCTACACCAATTACCTCCGGCCTGGATCAGGACATATTTTTTTTTAGCCTTTGCTTTTTTAACCGCCATGGCTATGTCACTTTCTGCATCGGCTTCGGGGTTATATAATTTTTCTTTCTGGGCAAAAATATTTCCTGTGAAAAAAAATAAACAAAGGATCAATAATGATTTTTTCATTTTAAAATATATCAATGGGTGGCTTGTTAAATATCAATGAAAAATTTAATAAAAACCTAAAGTTCTTCAGCATAATAAAACACAACGTGCTTAATAAAAAACAATTGCAAGCTAAAACAGGACCAGTGGCAATTTAATTTTTATCAATCTCTATAATACAGGCTACAAGTTTGTTTTTATCTGCAGAACCTGTTTTAAAATAAACGCTTTTATTTGAACCGCTGCCGAATTGAACATCCTGGATAATATTTTTTGCTACAACTTCATTCAATTTAGCAGAAAAGCTTTGTTGTGTACTGGTATTGATCGCATCATTGATCGCATTATAGTCGAGTGTCTGTTTACTTACGATGATGGCCATAAAATCTCTGTTCCCGACCTCATCAGCCTGAATAGATTCCCTGCGGGGAAATAAACGATAACCAGTAATGCCAAAATATGGGGAATGTATGGGTTTATATGGAAACAGGACAAAGCTTTTGCCCTCTGCATCGGGAGTAAATATATAAGCATAGCATTCCACTGCAT
Source organism: Ferruginibacter sp. (assembly GCA_037969135.1). Classification (GTDB taxonomy): domain Bacteria; phylum Bacteroidota; class Bacteroidia; order Chitinophagales; family Chitinophagaceae; genus Ferruginibacter. Next base: position 1,360 of record JBBKWV010000003.1, on the reverse strand, counting down.
TGTTTAATTCGATCTTAAACCGGGTGCCTTTTTTAACGGGTGTCACTGTTCTGAAAACATTTCCCTGAACAGGTTGCAACGATATGTTTTGTTTTGTATCGTTATTGAGTAAGCCAATATTGCATTCAAATGCAACATGTAAAGCAGCACCTCTTTTTTCCAAGGGGTCCAGCCCGTATGCTTCCCTTACAAATTCCTTAAAATCACCATAACGCACATACGCCAATCCATTTTGTCCCCATTCGGGTCCCCAGCTGTTCATGATCTGGAAAGCACCGCCTTCAATGCGGTCATCATATCCGATTACACACATTGCATGTCCGCCAAATCCCATCTGTTGGCGGTCCATATCAGAAGGATGCCATACTTTTTGTCCAATCATTTCCTGCATGAAAGAACCACCCACCATCATTCCGATTACAACAGGAGCATCTTTTGCAAGGTGCTCTTTAACTGCCCTGATATTTAAACCATTCACATCATCACTTTCTGTAAGACGGTGAAAGCCATGAATTTTATTCGATGATGCTTTTTGAATCAAAGCATTGTTTGCTTGCCTGCTGCAATCAGTTTCATCATAGCGAAAATCTTCCATTGGCAGTGCCCCCTTATTTTGCATAAATTCCATTGCCCTTAATATATAAGAACCCTGACAATCTTCGAGGGCAATATTGTTATAAACAAAAGCGGGACTATAAGCAATTTGATCAGGGTCAATGCGGATGCTGCTTGCTTCCAGTATTGTACGTGCAGCATATACACTACTCCAGGCAACACAGCTCCCCTGCTGTCCCTGGTTTAGCCGCTGAGGTGCAAAATTTGCCAGAGACACAGCTTCGGGCAAGGGATTCTTGTTGTTATCATCTTCCAGTCCTTCATAAACACTTGCTTTTTTAAATTCATTTGGATCAAAATTATAACCACTTTTAGAAAAAAGGTTTTGAATGGTACTTGTTGTATTACATCCTCCGCGGCTAAACAAAAAATATCCACCAGCCAGTAACAACAACAAAAAGATCATGCCTTTTCCGCCTTTGAAAAGTTTGAATAACAAGGGCAATAAGCCAAGCAATCCTGCAGCGCCGCCGGGTATTCCCGGACGTTTTCCACCTCCACCTGAATTATCATTGTAATCATCCTGTTGATCTTGCGGATCATCAACCATATGTAAAGGCATACTAAATAATTTAATGTTTCGGTTAAATTTAAGCAGAATCTATAAAAAACGGCGTATTTATTTTTGTCTGTTATATCAAAACGGACCTGAAAAAAATTGTTGTTTTTTTCTGTAAAATACTTCTTTTCAAAATGCATGGGAGGGTAACCCATTTTTTATTAAACGAATAGATTATTTCTGAGG
>JBBKWV010000002.1:0-3413 GCA_037969135.1 Ferruginibacter sp. | reverse complement strand
AAATAAAGGGCCGTGTATTTTTTGATCTTTGCGATAGAGACAAATAGCGTGGGTGATAGGAAGAATATGATTTTCGTTAAAAGAATTTTTGAATGATGAACCACGATGGCCTGAAGTGCCGAATGAAACTTTCTCAGTGGCAACCAGTGGGTCAGGTTGCCCGGTATAATAAGCTGTCACAAGTTTTGGAATATTAACGAGCATATTTTGTTCTGCCGGTTTTCCTGCTAATGGAGAAATTTTCATCATTTTGCTATTTTTTCATTAATTACATAAATATTTAAGTGTCATAAATCTGTTCTATAATTTATATAGATGATGATCGCATTGATAATTATTGTCGATTTTTCGGACTGTTTCAACCATAATTTCAGTATTTACATTTCCTTCAACCCTGCAGCAGCGCTTTCATCTAAATACCATTGCAGTTCACCTTTTGAAGGTTTAATTAATTGAGCCGGATATTTTTCGGGATTAAGTTCATCTTTTAATACATGTTGCACCGCTTCTGCTTTTGCCGAACCATATACAAAGAATGCAATATGATGTGCCTGGTTGATGAGTGGAGCGGTCATGGTAATACGGTAAGCATTTTGCTCCTTTAGAAACACGGCTTGTACTGTGGCTGATGTTTCAGCGAGTACAGGAGTGTAGGGAAACAATGAAGCGATATGTGCGTTATCACCTAAACCTAAAAGCACCAAATCGAACCGGATTTCCTTTTCATTAAAATAAGTAGCTATAGTTTTTGTATAATCTTTTGCAGCCTCGAGAGGTGAAACCGAAGTATTGATAGTGAAAATCTTTGAAGTAGAAATGTTTAGTGGATCGAAAAGAATTTTTTTAACCATGTATGAATTATTTTCCGGATCAGTAGCCGGCACATATCGTTCATCGCCAAAGAAAAAATAAATCTTATCCCAGTCAACCTGTTTCTTATAACCGGCTGATGCAAGCAATTCATATAATTTTTTGGGAGAATTGCCTCCTGATAAAGCAACATTAAATTTTCCCTTTGTTGCTATTGTGTTTTGTGCAATTGTAACAAAGTGATCAGCCATTGCAATCAACAATTCCTCAACGGTTTTATATATATTGATCTTCATTTTTTCTTTTTCTTCGATTCGACAGGTAGTGTAACCCAATGAAAGCCGTCCTGGGCAATCAATGCTTCGGCAATTTCAGGTCCCCAGGAATCTGATGAATAGTTAGGAAAGTTTAAGCTTTTCCGGGACTGCCACGAAGTAAGAATTGGCATCAGTATTTCCCATGCAGCTTCCACCTGGTCGGCACGCATGAAAAGGGTCTGATCCCCGGTCATCGTTTCCAACAGCAGGGTTTCATAAGCTTCGGGTGTTTCTGCGTTAGAAGTATCGTTGTAATCAAATACCATATCAACAGCGTTTAAAACCATATCCAGGCCGGGTCTTTTAGCTAACACCTGCAGGCGAATACTCATTTCGGGCTGAATGCTAATGATGAGCCGGTTTTGTTGCCAGTTATCAGTTGCTTCAATCGGAAATACCAAATGAGGAACATCACGGAACTGAATTGTGATAATGGTAGAAGACTGAAAGAGGCGTTTGCCGGTACGTATATAAAAAGGTACACCATGCCAGCGCCAGTTATCTATAAAAAACTTTATAGCTACAAAAGTCTCTGTGTTTGACTGCGGATCAACTTTAACTTCTTCCCTGTAACCGGGAACTTCGGTACCTTCTATCCATCCTTTGCTGTATTGTCCTCTAACAGCCAATTTTCGAATTTCCCCCGGTCCAAATTTCCGCATTGCTCTTAGCACATCCACTTTGCGGTTCCGGACTTCATCTGCTTCAAAATTTATAGGTGTTTCCATAGCAATAAGACATAGCAACTGCAACACATGGTTTTGCACCATATCACGCAAGGCGCCTGCGCCATCGTAATAATCTCCACGGTCACCTACACCTAATTGTTCGGTTACTGAAATCTGTACATGCTCAATATAATTACGGCTCCAGATGGGCTCCAGTATTGAGTTCGCAAAACGAAAGGCCATGATATTCTGAACCGCTTCTTTGCCGAGGTAATGGTCTATACGGTAAATCTGCTTTTCCTGAAAAATACTGCACAATAGTTTGTTCAATGATTTTGCCGATTCAAGATCATGACCAAAAGGTTTTTCAATAATGATACGTGTTGTATCAGCATTAACAGCAAGTTTATTCTTCGAAATATTTCCTGCAATAACGGGAAAGAAGTTTGGTGAAACTGCGAGGTAATAAATTACGCATGGTTCCTGTTTCCATTCCTTTTTATAATGGAGTATAGTTTCGCCACATTCCTTATATATTTTTGCATCATTCAAATCTGCAACCTGGTAAAAAATATGAGATGAAAATGTTTCCCATGTTTTTTTTTCTGCCTTTCCCTTCCTTGAAAACTGGTTGATGCCATCTAACAATTTGTCGCGGAAAACGGCATCAGTTATTTTGGTACGGGCTATACCTATAATAGCAAAATCATCGGGTAAATAATCATCCAGGAATAAATTATAAAGTGCCGGTGTTATTTTTCGCCAGTTCAGATCACCTGTTCCGCCAAAGATGATGAATAGTGTAGGATGTGATTTTACAATTGACGCCATCATATTTTGTTTAATTTTTTATTTTTCCAACTGCTGTACTTCCTTAATTAGTCATTTATAAAACTATCAGGCTTTTACAGCGCTTTTCCATTCTGTATGAAAGACACCTTCCTTACCAATCAATTCATAGGTATGTGCACCAAAAAAATCTCTTTGTGCCTGGATGAGATTGGAAGGCATTGTCTCACTTCGGATAGCATCGAAATAACTTAATGATGCAGCATAGGCCGGTACGGCCAAACCAAATTTTGCTGCATCTGACACAATTTTCCGGATACCCTGTAAACTATTTTTTAATGTTAATTGAATGGCATGATCCAACAATAAATGTTCAAGCTTTGCATTTGCCTGAAAGGCGCTAAAAATATCCTCTAAAAACGCGGATCTTATGATACAGCCACCCCGCCATATCTTTGCTACCTGGTCCAGTTTAAGTTTATAATCGTAGGTTTCAGATGCTTTATATAGCAGGTGCATGCCCTGTGCATACGTAGTTACCATGGCAAAATAAAATGCCTGCTCCAGTGTGGCCAGGTATTCATCCTGCTTATCTGTGAGTGATTCACCAGATTTTTCCTTATAAATAGCTGCGAGCTGTATCCTTAATGATTTATATTTCGAAAGGTCACGCATGGCAACGGCGCTGTCAATAACAGGAATGGGAAGGCTTATATCCATTGCCTCCTGTGAAGTCCATTTACCGGTTCCTTTTGCTTTGGCTTCATCTTTAATATCATCCAGCAGCAAATGATCTTTACCGGCATTTTTGAAAGAAAAAATATCGGCA
>JBBKWV010000001.1:0-46499 GCA_037969135.1 Ferruginibacter sp. | reverse complement strand
TGTAGATTTAAATGGTCATAACAGCGGTTATGAAGCGGGGTTAATTGCAACGAAACTTATCAATAAACTGGCATTGTCTGCCAGCAGTTCTTTGTTACATGCATTGGATAACGGGAAGAACAATAAATTCCTTTACGGTAATAAAGGCAGAGATGCTGTTTCGTATACTTTATCGGCCGGGAAGTTGATAATGCCTGTTACTTACACAAACTATCGTCAAACAAATATTAACGGGATGCTGGAAATGCTTGGACAGGTAAATTTGAATTCATCCAAAAGCTATCTTGATTTAGCGCCGTCCTTACAGTTCATTTTTTTTAGTCAAATGCGGCTGGATTTGGGATATAGGTTTCCAGTTGTAAAGGATCTTATCAGAACAAATGATAATGGTTTTCTGGTACGTTTAGAATATAATTTCTTTAATGTATACAAATAGGAAGGGTATAGTGAAATTAGGTTGATGCTTTTTTTACAATCCCTGTTAATAATTTTTCCAGACTTCTTTCCTTAAAATAAAAAGCACAAACCATTGAGCTGTCTGATAATATGGTAGACAAGCCGGGATGTGTTGGCCCGAGTATTTCATATGTTTTGGCCAATGCAGTATTGTGATCAACACCCCAGGCCTGTTGCAGGGCTTCCGTAATGGCAACAATCTTCAGGCCACTGTCTTTTCTTTTTCCGAGAGAAGAGATCATCCAGCTAAGTGCTAAAAAATAATCTTTTTCAAATAATAAGAGATATTGGTTATTGCCTGTTTCAGGCATCTGATTATATGGCGAGTTGAAGATCTCAGCAGTCATATATTTTTTCAGGTAGTCGTCCTGGATATGGTTTTCTGTAAGTTGAATGACGCCCTGTAAAGCCCTGGGGTAAATACTCAGCCAGCGTAATTTTCTTCTGAGGTCATGAACCTGTGTTTCAATTTCAGTGAATGTATAATCAGTTTTTTTAACAAACACCGTTATTTCTTTTATCGACTTTTCATAAAAACGTGCAATAGCTTTTACTTCTTTTTCTTCTTGTTTCCAGTCAGCTGCAATTAATTTTTTCCTTATTTTTTTAATCCTGTTTGCATTTTCTCCGGTCCATTTTTTTTCAGTAAGCAACTCATTGAGTTTTTGTATTTTTTCACGGGTTTGTGCATGTAAATAATCGGAAACTGCTGCAGGTATGGTTGCATCATTTAAAAATCCCCTGGCATATCCATCGTAATAATCGATTGCCCCGATGGCATCTTCGAGAGATTTAAATGCTGCTTGAATCCGGAAAAATATTTTTTTGTTGTGCATTCCTGCATACAATTTTGAAAGCCCCTCAAGCATGAAAAGTACCGTTCTTGCATCATTAGTATATAAAAATAAACCGGCATTATTTTCTTTCGACGCTTTCAGCATCAGATCTTCCAATTGCAGGAGATAAAATTCAAATCTTGCTAAACCATTTTTCATTTATAAAAAATTAATCATTTTCAAAATAAGCGACAGTGCCACCCACCCAGGTCTTATCTTTATTATACCGGGTGCCGATCATCTTTCCTTTACTCAACCTGGCAAGGTTATGTACCGCAACGGGGCGTTTCCATTCATCTTTCCAAAAATAAAATAACCTGATCTCTGCTTTGGCAGGCTCGTCCATCGTTTCAATGATGGGGGCATAATTTACCTTGCGTTGCAGTATCCAGTTTTCCGGATCTTTAATATGATCAATATCTGCTTGGTTAACATCAATAACAACACCCATACCCGCAAAAGAAAATAAAGGTTTTAAAACATATTCTTCCAGGTTTACCGGTTCTTTGATTTCATTTAAAAAATACGTTTCAGGCACATACTGATTTTGGATGAAGGGCAATGTGAATTTGCTTATACGGTAAAACCAATTGGGATGCGGAACCCATTCTACATCGTATTGTTGTGTAAGATCAATGATATTTTCAAGCCCTTCCTGTTGTTGAAGGTCATCAAAAATTAACCGGTTGTATATGCGCTTTATGTCAATTCTTTTCCCAGCCTCTTCGTAATATAATTTTTTGCCTTCCGCTTTTAACCGGGTAAGACAAACGGTTTTTATTCCCAGCAACTTTTCTGTACTGTAAAAATCAATCCTTGTCTTTTGTTTATCAGGAAAAATTTCAAGTAAAATGACATCTGCAGGATCCTGTTTACCAACAATGATATCTTTTAAAGCTTCTGTGTAAGTTTCCCTGTTATACCCATTCAGATATGCAGAGTAATTGGATGGCACATTTGCGTATTCCCGGGTGATCCCGCTGTGAAAAGCCTGGAAGGCATACAATGTTGGAAAACCCTGCATCTCGATCAGTTGGGGTTCCATTTGTCCATTTGCATTGCTGCAAATCCCAAAATCAAAAACAATAAATTGTGTATGTCCATCTTCTCCAGGAACCCGCAGATTTTCAGGAATACTGCGCTCTGTAAGTGCTGAAAAATTGGGTGCGGTGATCACATCAATGATCTTTTCACAGGCACCCAGCATTTTATTTTTAAATTCCTTATTGATAAAGATGGGTGTTTCGGCATTTCTGAAATCCAATGATCCGGGGTGAATGGATTCAATCTCCATCATATAGGATTCATACTTTTCTTCCGTAAAATTTTTATTGAATTGATCCCGTAAATATTTTTCCATACGCCTGTAATTTACAACTTTAGAATATGGTTAAAATTAACCATTAATCAGCAAAAAAAAACAGGGCCATAAAGCTACCGGAAGAGTTTTGGTTTTTTGTAAAACGGGATTTTATTGGTTGTTTCATTTCACCGATTTCAGGAAACGGGAGTTGAGAGGAATACAATGCTGCAATTTGGACTATTTTAAATTACTACCGGCTCCATTTTATTTACAGCTGCCTGTAAAAAATTGGGCAATACATGCGAGTAGGTATACATGATCTTATCGGGGTCATTTAAATGATCGATCATCGATTTCCATTTTTCTTCACCATGGTTTGCAATTACGGTCTCTTTTTTTTCTTCAGTTTGCAGGTGCAATGACATACCGATAGCATCCGCTTCGGGATGAAACTGAGTGCCTATCATATTTTCATTGAAACGTATTGCCATGATGGCTCTTTCCAAAGGGATATGGGGCCTGTTTTTTTCTATGGCAAGAATTGTTGCCCCCATTTTTTTTATTTTATTGTGGTTGGGTTCTGTCACCTGATAGTCCCTGCTGTCAACTGCATAAAAGGGATCGTTTAACCCTTCAAAAATGGGTTCGTTTTCTGCATTATTTAAATAATGAACAGGGAAAATTCCGAATGAAGTGCTTTTTCTTTTTGAAACCTCTGCAATAGCATAATGCCTGCAGGCTAACTGAAAGGAATGGCAGATAAAGAAAACCTGTTTTTTAATGTTATTTGCGGGGTTGTTATTGAATTTTTCTACCTGCTCAAGCCAGTTGAAATAGGCATTTTCCCATTCACTTCCTTTACTTTCCAATGGACTACCGGGCCCCCCGCTGGAAATATAAATATCAAAATCAAGTCCGGGAACCTGTTTTTCAATCCTTACATCAAATTCTGCATAATGAAGTTCAAGATGATTCAATTCGGAATACTGATTCAGGATCTCACGTATACAACGCATTCCCTGATTAGCAAAACCCTCATATAGATCCAGGATAGCAACTCTTAATTTCATGGTTGTAAAAATAGCTTTTTTTTTATAGCTGTTTGTCGTTTAAACTACAATAATTGCCAAGATTTGTTAATAACGTGGCTGTATTTTTATCATTTCTTTAAAATTTTTCTAAAATGGAAGATTGATACTGTAAAAGGGTTGTTTCAAAATTAGGCGAAATGCTAAAAGGAAGTATGGAATACAGGCCAATAGGAGATGCACCATATTCTTTTATTACCTTTGCCGCCATATTATGAAGACAAAGAGTATAAAAAGAGATAAAGTAAATATTATTACACTGGGTTGTAGTAAAAATATGGTTGACAGTGAGGTTCTTAGCGGACAGTTACTGGCAAACGAGATTGATACCGTTCATGAAAATAGTAAAAAAGACCACAATATCGTGATCATTAATACCTGTGGTTTTATTGAAAAAGCGAAAGAGGAAAGTATCAATACCATTTTGCACAATGTGGCATTGAAAAAGAAAGGCAAACTGGATAAGGTTTATGTTACCGGTTGTTTGAGTGAGCGGTATAAACAAAACCTCGAAACGGAGATCCCTGAAGTGGATGCCTATTTCGGCACGATGGAATTGCCCTTAATATTGAAAAAATTTGAAGCAGATTATAAAGGGGAATTGATTGGTGAGCGATTATTGAGTACACCGCAGCATTATGCCTATATGAAGATCAGCGAAGGATGTAACAGAACCTGTTCGTTTTGTGCTATACCGCTGATGAGGGGCAAGCATGTGAGCAGAACCATCGAATCTTTGGTTGATGAAGCAAAAAAACTGGTACAACGGGGTGTTAAAGAAGTGATGCTGATCGCCCAGGAACTTACTTATTACGGACTCGATATTTATAAGAAAAGAGAATTGCCCAAACTTTTACATGCATTGGCAGATGTGCAGGGGCTGGAATGGATCCGATTACATTATGCTTATCCATCGAAGTTTCCCATGGAAATCATTGATGCCATGAAAGAACGGGATAATATTTGTAATTACCTCGATATACCGCTGCAGCATGCATCCAACAATATGTTGAAAGCTATGAAACGGAATATCAGCAGGGAAGAAATGGAAGACCTTATTGGGGAAATAAAAGTGCGTATACCGGATATCTGTATACGAACAACTTTGATTGCCGGATTCCCGGGTGAAACCAGGGCTGATGTGGAAGAGTTAAAAGAGTTTTTACAAAAGATGCGTTTCGACAGGGTGGGGATATTTACATACAGCCATGAAGAGCAGACTAGCGCTCACGAACTGGTTGATGATGTACCAGCTGAAGAGAAAGAAGAAAGAGCACAGGAGATCATGGAATTACAACAGGATATCAGTTTGGAAAAGAACCAGGAAAAAGTTGGCAGAACAATGAAAGTGATGATTGATAAAAAGGAAGCAGGGCGTTTTATTGGCCGTACAGAATTTGACAGTGTAGAAGTGGACAATGAAGTGATCATCAACGGCACTAAAAAATTGGCAATTGGCGAATTTGTGCATGTGAAAATTACCAAGGCATTTGATTATGATCTGGAGGGTGAAGTGGTTGAAAAGGGATGATTGGAAAATCAGAATATATTGAATGATTTACCGGATAAATATTGAATTTTAGCAATTATATATGAGTTTTAAAGCAACATACATTCCATATAAACAAACCGGGGCATTCTCAAAGATCATAACTGATTATCTTGACAATCATGCTGCAATTCAAAAATATCATGCACATCCGGTAAGTATTGAAGGTGTAAAAGAGGCGATAAAAAAAAGAAAGGATCTAAAGGCAAACCGGACAATTCTTGTTCAGGAAATTAACAGACAATACCAATCTGTAAGGTCCACTCAAAAAGTCAAAGAGAATATTATTGCTTTGCAGGATGAAAAAACATTCACTATCTGTACTGCACACCAGCCCAATATTTTTACCGGGCATTTATATTTTATTTATAAGATACTGCATACGATCAAACTTGCAGATGAGTTAAAAGATCAAATCCCCGGCTATCATTTCGTACCCGTTTATTATATGGGATCCGAAGATGCCGATCTGGAAGAATTGGGCGAGGTTTCAATTAACGGTAAAAAATATACCTGGCAGACAAAGCAAACCGGTGCTGTTGGCAGGATGAAGATCGATGCCGCTTTTTTAAAACTGATATCAGAAATAGAAAACCAGTTGTCTGTTGAAAAATGTGGAAAGGAAATAATGTCGTTGGTTAAGGATATTTATGCTATTGATAAAACAATTGAGCAGGCCACTTTTGAGTTTGTACACACCCTTTTTGCGGAATATGGTTTGATCCAATTGTTGCCCGACAATGCGGAATTAAAAAATGAATTCACTGCTGTCAATACAAAAGAGCTTATGGAACAGTTTTCTCATAAACTTGTAAAAGAAACGATAGAAGATTTCCCCGAAGAGTATAAGGTACAAACAGCGGGCAGGGAGATAAACCTGTTTTATATTAAAGAAAATATGCGGGAACGGATCAGCAGGGAAGGGGCTTCTTATAAAATTCTTAACTCAGAAATTTCTTTTAGCGAAGCGGAAATAAAAGCAGAATTAAAAAATCATCCCGAAAGGTTCAGCCAGAATGTGATCCTTCGTCCTGTATTTCAGGAAATGATATTGCCAAATGTTGCATTTATCGGAGGAGGAGGCGAACTGGCATACTGGTTAGAATTAAAAAAAGTATTTGAAGCAGTATCTGTGCCATTTCCGGTTTTGGTTTTGAGGAATTCATTTATGGTTGTAAAAAGTAAAACAGCGGCAACGATCAGATCACTGGAATTAGATCCCGCAAGTTTTTTTTACACAGAGCAATTCCTGATTGATGCATTGGTAAAAAAGGAATCAACCATAAAATTAGATCTGTCGGAAGAAAAAAAATCGCTTGAATTGCTGTATCAAAAAATGAATGAAAGGGCTGTAGCTATTGATTTCACCCTGAAGCAGCATATCGAAGTACTGAAAACTGAGGCGTTGAAAAGGATCGGGAAGCTGGAAAAGAAAATGTTTAAGGCGGAGAAGAAAAAATTTGAAGCCCAGCAAAGGCAAATACAAAAGATCAGATCAACCTTGTTTCCAGTGGGAACATTGCAGGAAAGAGTGGATAATTTACTTTCTTATTATGCAGTTTTCGGCAAAGAGTTTATTAAAATGATCTATGAAAATTCAAAAGGATTGGAGCAGGAGTTTTGTATTATGGAAGAAGCCGGCTAATTAAAAGTGTTGGCCTACCTGTTATGACTATCTGAATAAACAAGAGTTCCAATACCATTATGCATATTGTATTAACCAAACCGTGTTGGGTTAATCCGGTTTCTTTATATTATCAACCATCTGCATTACATGTTTTTCCAGATCCTTTTTATAATCAGATAATTTTTGAGAAAGTAATGTATCATTGGTTGCAAGGATCTGGGCTGCCAGAATTCCGGCATTCTTTGCACCATTCAAAGCAACAGTAGCAACAGGAACACCTGAAGGCATCTGGAGTATGGATAAAACTGAATCCCATCCATCGATGGAATTGGAGGATTTTATCGGAACGCCAATCACCGGAAGAATGGTATAAGATGCCACCATGCCGGGCAAATGAGCAGCTCCGCCAGCACCGGCAATGATTACTTTTATTCCTTTTGAAACGGCTTCCATTGCAAAAGTTCTCATTCTGTCGGGTGTACGATGCGCCGATACGATTGTCATTTCAAATGACAGATCCATTTGCTTCAATATATCTGCGGCAGCCTGCATTACCGGCAGATCACTTTCACTTCCCATAATTATGGCTACCCTTGGTTGCATGATTTTATGTTGTTTCTGGTTTATGCATTGCAAATTAATTCAACTTTCCCGACATAACCAATTAACTACGGTTTACTATTTTACCAGGTCGCCCCGCAACCGCAGTAATTCTGTTTCTGCAACTTTTGTATTATACCTTGCGGCTATAAGCCTGTTAAAGGCATCTTCCAGGCTTTTTTGTGTTTCTCTTAATTCAAGAGATGTGGATATGCCCAAACGAAATCTTTCTACAGAAATTGAAACATTTTCCCTGGCAAGCTGAATATTTTCTTCTTCCAGTAAAAGTGTTTTTTTCTGTAATGCATAATCTTTGAATGCAATACTGATCGCATTGTCCATTTTAGATTTCTGGTACTCGAACAAAAGTTTCTGGTAACTGATATCCAGTTCTGCTGCCTGGATCTGTCGTTTTACAGTGAAATTATTTAAGATTGGAATACTTAAGGTTATACCATAATTAAAGCCATAATTCCGGTTAAGCAACGGTGTAAAAGTATTCACCACCGCTTTGTTATTGGTTTTGGTAAAATTATATGCACTGATCAGAGAAACAATGGGATATCTTTCCGCTTTTCTTTCCTTTAGTGTAATGTTTGCAATGTTTATATTTTGCCGGGCTACCTGCAGATCAGGGTTATTTTTTTCGGCATTGGCAAAGATCTCACCGGCTACAAGTGAGTTATCGAAGATAATACTGTCTGTTACATCATAATTGCTGCCTTTTTCAAAAACTATGAGCAGGTTGAGCTGTTCTTTCAGTTTTTCGATCAGGGCTATTTGTTGCAATATTGCAGCTTTCTGGGCATTCAGGTCTAATTTTGATTGCAATAATTCCGGTTTTGCTCCCAGGCCTGTACTCAGTTTTTTTTCAGCTTGTTTTACCCTTTCTTCATTAATGCCCATCTGTTCTTCGATAGCTTTTTGTTGTTGTTTTTGCCGCACAATATTGTAATACGTTTTGATGATATCTGAAATACTGTTTGTTAATTGTTTTTTGATATTCAGGTTTCCAAGCATTACAAATTCTCCCAGTTTATCTCTGGTTGCAAACATTTTAAAACCATCAAATACGGTCCAGTTCATATTTACAGCTGCGTTGGTATTGTTCGACCGGATATTATTTTGTTTTCTTTCACTTCCATCAGAAAGCGTTTGTTTCAAATTGTTGTTATTAAAAAGAACGGTGGATGTTGCATTGAAACGCGGGAGAAAAGCTGCTTTCGCATAACTGTTATTCAAAGCAAATAAGCTGGAATCATTTCTCAATAACTGAATATCATAATTGTTTTTCAACGCTGCAGCAACAGCTTCTTCTATAGTCAGAATATTTTGTGCCTGTACCTTTGAAAAAAAGAACACAAAAAACAGGAGTATCACTGACTTGAATCGAATCAACATTTTATGAATATTTAATTATAAAGTTATATTTTCTCAATGCTCAACGGCTGCAGGTATATGATCAAGTTCGCTTCTTTTTTTTCTTGTTGATAAAAAAGAATAGATGGCCGGAATCACAAACAAGGTTAGCAGCAGTGAAAACATAACACCTCCTACAATTACGATACCCAAAGGCATACGGCTGGTTGCTGCATCTCCGAGCGACAAAGCAAGCGGCAATGCACCTAGAGACATGGCCAGACTGGTCATTAATATTGGTCTGAAACGGGCAACAGCAGCTTCAATTACTGCAATTGTCTTTTTCTCACCCTTGAGTTGTTTTTGATTGGCAAATTCTACGATAAGGATCCCGTTTTTTGTTACGAGCCCGATAAGCATGATCATACCGATCTGGGAAAAGATATTTAAAGTCTGATTAAATATCCAAAGAGATAATATGGCGCCGGCGAGGGCAAGCGGTACCGTTATCATTATCGTAAAAGGATCTATGAAACTTTCGAATTGTGCAGCAAGCACCAAAAAGATAAGTCCCAATGCAAGGAAAAAAGCAAAGTAGGTGTTCCCTGAGCTGTCTGCATAATCCCGGGACGACCCTGCAAGGGAAGTTCTGAAACTGTTATCTATCAGGCTGTCTGCAATGGATGTAATTTCAGTGATTCCATCTCCAATGGTTTTTCCTTCTGCAAGTCCGGAAGAAATTGTAGCAGATCTATACCTGTTGAAATGATATAAAGTTGGAGGGGTAACATCTTCAGAAATATTCAGGAGATTGACCAGGGCAATGGATTGTCCTTTGTTGTTGGTTACATAAATATTTTCCAGGTCGGCAGGGTCATCGCGGTTTATTCTTTCCACCTGTCCAATTACAGAATATTGTTTGCCTTCTTTGGTAAAATATCCCATTCGCTGGTTGCTCAATGCAAGTTGCAGTGTTTGGGAAATATCCTGAACACTTACTCCCAGTTCACTTGCTTTTAATCTGTCAATACTGATCCTGATCTCCGGTTTGTTGAATTTTAAATCTACATCCACACCATTCAATACAGTGCTTTTATTGGCAGCATCCAGAATTTTTGGAAGCACCTCCTTTATTTTATCGGCGTTAACATTTTGTATAACAAACTGTACCGGTTGGCCGCTTCTTCTGCTTACCTGTATTGTTTGCTCCTGGATGGCAAATGACCTGCCGTCATTGAATTTCGGAAGTTTTTTATTTACCCAGTTCACAATTTCCTGCTGACTTCTTTCCCTTTCATCCGGACTTACCAGAACAACCCTCACAAAACCCGAATTTGCAGAACCTGAACCTGTAAAGCCTGGAGCCGTCATGCTTACCATATATTTTTTTTCGGCAAGTGAATCAATTAAAAATGTGGTGAGCTTGTCCATATATTTATCCATCGCATCATAAGAAGTACCTTCCGGTGCGCTGACAGATAATCGAAAACCACTTTTGTCTTCCATGGGTGCCAGTTCACTTTTCAGGGTTTTGCCAATGAAAAAAATGATAGCAACACAACCCAGTACAATGGGAATAGAAAGCCAACGGAATTTCATGAACCGGTTCAATAGATTTCTGTATCCATTTTCCATTCCATTAAAAAAAGGTTCGGTAGATGTATAGAACCGGGAATGTTTGAATTTTTTGCCAGCCAGTTTTACATTCAATACCGGTGTTAATGTAAGGGATACAAATGCTGAGATCAATACAGCGCCGGCAACTACAATACCAAATTCGCGGAAAAGTCTTCCAACAAATCCCTGTAAAAAAATGATCGGAAGAAAAACCACAGCCAGTGTTATGGAAGTTGCAATTACAGCAAAATAAATTTCACGGGAACCATCTCTGGCTGCCTGCCATTTGTTCATTCCCTTTTCCATTTTTTTGTAAATGTTTTCTGTAACTACGATCCCGTCATCTACAACCAGGCCGGTTGCCAGAACAATGGCTAATAAGGTTAATACATTTATTGTATAACCAAACAGGTACATAATGAAAAATGCTCCGATCAGTGATACCGGGATATCAATCAGCGGCCTCAATGCAATGAGCCAGTCGCGGAAGAATAAATACACGATCATTACAACCAGAATGAAGGCAATCAAAAGTGTTTCTTTTACTTCACTGATCGAATTACGGATATTGTTAGTCTGGTCATAAGATATTTCCAACCGGATGTCTTTTGGCAGGTCTGCTTTTATTTCCTCTAAACGTTTATGAATTTCATTGGATATTTCTATATAGTTTGTGCCGGGTTGAGGGATGATGGCAACAGCAATCATGGGTATATTGCTTTCCTTTAAAACACTTTCCTCGTTTTCGGGACCCAAAACCGCTTCACCAATATCTTTCAGCCTGACATCAGTGCCGTTGATATTTTTTATTATCAGGTTATTAAATTCTTCTTCGGTATTTATTTTTCCAAATGTGCGTATACCCAGTTCCGTTGCATCACCGGATATTTTACCGGCAGGCAATTCTACATTCTCCCGCAGCAATGCATTTTGAACGTCTTTCGGTGTAAGGGAAAAAGCACTCATTTTTGAAGGATTGAACCATATACGCATGGCGTACTTCTTTTCACCCCATACATTCACCCCGCTTACTCCTTTGATCGTTTGAATTCTTTCAACAATATTGTTATTGGCAAATTCAGTGATTTGTAAGGCATTGCGGATATTACTCTGTAAAAGCATGATCACAACCGGATCGTTGCTATTATCGGCCTTGCTCACTACGGGTGGGGCATCCAGATCACTTGGCAAAGACCTAACTCCCTGTGAAACCTTATCTCTTACATCATTGGCCGCTTCTTCAAGATTAATACCCAGATCAAATTCTACCGAAATATTGCTGCTGCCCTGTGAACTTTGAGAAGTGATGTTTTTAATTCCGGCTATACCGTTAACAGCTTTTTCAAGGGGTTCGGTAATTTGGGTTTCTATGATCTCTGCATTAGCACCGGGGTATGAAGTACGCACGCTGATAATTGGTGGATCCAATGCCGGATAATCCCTTACGCCGAGAAACTTATACCCAATCAATCCAAATACTACAATAAGTATATTGAGTACTATCGCAAAAATCGGCCTGCGTAAACTGAATTCGGATATGTTCATTTTTCGCTTTTCATTTTATTCAATACAACTTTTCCATTTGCTTTTAAGCTCATCAACCCGGTAGTAATAATGGTGTCACCCACTTTTAATCCTTCCAGGATCTGGATCCTTGCAGAATCCCGGATTCCGGTTGTTACATCTATAAAACTAATATTGCCATTAGTATAAAGTACTACCTGTTTGGTTCTGGCCTGTGGAATGATAGCTTGTGTTGGAATCATGATCGCGTGAGGGTCAGGGGCAAAATGAAGTTGCACTTTGGCAAAGCTACCCGGTAATAATTTGTTGTCCTTATTGGTAACCATTGCCCTTACCCGCAAACTTCTGCTGTCTTCTGATACACCCATTTCTGTTGCAATTATTTTTGCCGAATATTTTTTTAAATTCCCTTCAATTGTAAAAACAACAACCTGGTTATTGCCCAGCCTGCTGCTGAATTTTTCGGGTACAGTAAAATCCAGTTTCAATTCATTGTTCTGCCTGATCGTGGTAATTACTGTTTGGGGCGAAATATAAGCACCCGGGCTAACCATTCTTAACCCGAGTGTTCCTGTAAACGGTGCTCTGATCTCAGTACGATGTACATTGCTTTCAACTATTGACATGTCTGCCTTGATATTATTGGATTGCAAAACGATCAGATCATATTCCTGCCTGCTTACGCCATTTATTTTCAATAATTCTTCGTAACGATTGATCGTTTGTTCCTGAACTTTCAACTGTACTTTCAGTTTATTGAGTTGTGCAACAAGATCGCCATCATAAATTTTTGCGATTAAAGTTCCTTTTGGAACGATCTTTCCTTCAGCTGCATTCAGGTAAGTCATCCTGCCGGAAATTTCGGGATGAATTTCAGTTGTTTCATTGGCCAGTATATTGCCGGGTAATTCAAGGCTTTCACTTACAGATGACTCCTCTATGATATATGCATCTACTTTTGGAACTGGTGGAGCAGCACTTTTTGAAGGGCCGTTTGCTGGTATCTTTTTTTCTTTGGATCCACAGCCACAAAAAATAAAAGGGATTGATATAAAGCAGATAATGAGAAAAAGGAATGTACGCAAAACTGGTATCACGGTTTTTATGATTATGTAATGTATAAAATTAAGGCTTCTGCTTATTTTTTTAATCAATTAATTAAAACGGGGCGAAAAGGGTTTGGTTTTACATTGCTTTTGCAAAAAGTGTATGTTTAATTTGATTTGCCTTATGGAGCAATTCCTGTTTTTCATTACTTAAAATAGTAACATGTCCCATTTTACGGCCGGGATTCGTTTGTGTTTTACCATAAACATGTACAAAAACATTGTCCATGGCCAGCACTTCATGCATACCTTCATAAAAAACCTCTCCAGAATACTGATCGGCCCCTACAATATTTACCAATGCGGCATGCATGATATGTTGCGTATTTCCAAGTGGGTAATGCAGCATGATCCTCCACAACATATCAAACTGGCTGCTGTAACAGGCTTCTATGGTATGATGGCCGCTGTTATGCACCCTGGGGGCGGTTTCATTTACAAAAACATTGTCATCATGATCCACAAAAAACTCTACCGCAAATATTCCGGGACTGTTTAATTCTTTTACCAATTTCATGGCAATGGCCTCAATTTTCCAGAATACTTTTTCCGGAAGGTTGGCAGGACTTATCTGATAATTTAATAAATTGAGTTGCTGATCAAAAATCATATCAACCGGAGCGTATAAAGTGCTTTCACCGGTATTACCAACAGCAACTATTACTGCAATTTCTTTTTTGATATGGATCATTTTTTCCAGTATGGCTGCTTGATCAAATCCTGCATGCATATTTTCCGGACTTATTAAGACTTGTACACCTTTCCCATCATATCCGCCTTCAGCAATCTTATGAACTGCCGGCAGGAAATCTTTTTGCATTATAAGTTCCGCCTTGTTTTTTGTAATAATAAATTCACTGGTAGGAATCTGATGTTTTTGATAGAACTGTTTTTGCAGTATTTTGTTTTTGATGATCCTTAAGGCATCAGGTTTTGGATAGATGGCAACTCCTTCAGATTCCAGTTTTTCCAGTGCTTCCAGATTAACCGATTCAATTTCGATGGTAATACTATCCAGGTTTTTCCCGAAATTATACACGTTATCAAAATTGCGGATATCACCCATCGTAAAATGATGACACAAGTGTGCAGCAGGACAATTGGGGTCATTTTCCATGACAAAAGTTTCAACCGGATAATTAACAGCGGCTTGTAATAGCATCCTCCCTAACTGCCCTCCACCTAAAATACCCACTTTTTTCATCTGGCAAATATAAAGGTTAGCTTGAATAGGGTGTTGGTATTTCGTTTGATTGTTGATAATAAATTTGCTGAAAAATGCATTAATTACAGCAGGTATCTGTTTTGATACCTAAGATATGCGCATATCGAAATCATAAGATCGGACATTTGATATTTTTACTTAAAATCCCGTTTGCGTTGGTTATAAGATTTGTTATCTTTGTTTGAGATGATTCCAGATTATCCTCATAAAGTTTTTACTGATAAACGCATTAACTATACCCTGTTAATGACCACATTGGCAATGGATTCGGTTAGAACCTGATCAGTCAGACAAATGGCAATACAATTTCTTCGATTAAATAAACTTTACTGCTAATTCAATTTTTGAGAAAATTCATTTTAAAGTAACATTCTAAAAAAGATTTATGTCAACATCAACGATATCACCCGAAAAAGTAAAAAAAACAGATAAGGATTTTTTGCCATTGTTTGGAACCGATTATGTAGAATTTTATGTAGGTAATGCTAAACAAGCCGCTCATTTTTATAAAACGGCTTTTGGTTTTCAGTCATTGGCATACGCCGGTCCGGAAACTGGCTTAAAAGACCGGGTGAGTTATGTTATCCGCCAAAATAAATTAACCTTCGTTCTTACAACAGCACTCAGAATGGACAGTGAAATTGCGCAGCATGTTAACAAACATGGTGATGGTGTGAAAGTACTTGCTTTGAAAGTGGAAGATGCGGCAGATGCCTGGAAGGAAACAACAACCAGGGGCGGAAAAAGTTATATGGAACCTGTTACATTGAAAGATGACCATGGAGAAATTGTTTTAAGTGGGATTCATACCTACGGAGAAACGATTCATTTATTTGTAGAGCGAAAGAATTATGATGGTATTTTCATGCCCGGCTTTATTGAATGGAAATCAATTTATAATCCGGAAAGTACCGGCCTGCAATATGTAGATCATTGCGTTGGAAATGTGGGCTGGAACCAAATGAATCCGTGGGTAAAATTTTATGAAGAAGTAATGGGCTTTAAAAATATTTTATCATTTGATGATAAGGATATCTCCACGGAATACTCTGCTTTAATGAGTAAAGTGATGAGTAACGGAAATGGGTATGTAAAATTTCCTATCAATGAGCCAGCAGAAGGGAAGAAAAAAAGCCAGGTGGAAGAATACCTGGATTTTTATGATGGCGAAGGTGTACAGCACGTTGCCATTGCCACAAATGATATTGTAAAAACAGTTACAGAACTGCAAAACAGGGGAGTTGAGTTTTTAAATATCCCAGCCAGTTATTATGCTGATGTACTTGACAGGGTTGGGGAAATTGATGAGGACCTGGAACCGCTCAGTAAGCTGGGGATCCTGATCGACCGTGATGAGGAGGGATACCTGCTTCAGATCTTCAGCAAGCCTATGCAAGACAGACCAACATTGTTTTTTGAAATCATTCAAAGGAAAGGAGCTCAAAGTTTTGGTAAAGGAAATTTCAAAGCATTGTTTGAAGCCCTGGAAAGAGAACAGGATGCCAGAGGTAATTTGTAAATTTTCATGTGTTGATTTTGTGTGGAAATGCGTTTTTTATAAGTAATTTCCACATACAACTGTTATTTAACAGGCAGAAAATAAATAATTTAATTATTTTCACGGTCTGGATAATTACTCTGAATATTTTTGGATGAAGAAATACGGGAAAGTTTTATTTTTTGTAATAACTGTTTTGTGTTTATCTGCAATGGTAAGTGCACAGAATTCGTATGTCGGAATGCAAAGGTCGGCTTATAAAATGTCAGATGTTTACAGCAGGATGGAGGATTCAGTAAAACGGCAATTTGAAAAGCAACAGCTTACCTGGCCACCCGAAGCGATGTATATCCGGTCTTTTAAATACGACCGTCAGTTGGAAGTATGGGTAAAGAGCAATGCAAAAGATCCTTATAAACTATTTAAAACGTATAAGGTTTGTATGCAAAGCGGAACGATGGGGCCAAAAAGAATGGAAGGCGATTACCAGGTTCCCGAAGGATTTTATCAGATCAATGAATTCAATCCCAACAGCAATTATCATTTATCACTTGGCCTGAATTATCCCAATGCATCCGACAGGATACTCAGTGATTCAATCCGCCCGGGAAATGCCATCTATATTCATGGCAATTGTGTTTCTACCGGTTGTATACCTATTGATGATATTCCCATTGAAGAATTATATATCATTGCCAGTTATGTGAAAGCAAATGGCCAGGAGTTTATTCCCGTTCATGTTTTTCCTGTAAGGTATAATTTAAAAAAATCACTGGAATATCTCAATAGCAGTATTAAGAATAATCATTACCTGCTTGGTTTTAATAATAATATCAGAGAAGCTTTTGATTACTTCGAAGCAAAAAAGCAACTGCCCGTAATCATGGTAAACAAAAAAGGGGAATATGTAATGAACTGATGAAGGTTATCCCTGTTTTTTTTGCTTCATCAATACCTGTATGGTATCCATTGTTTTTTGTTCAAGTACTATCTGATTATCCATTGTCATATTTTTTATTGTTTCTTCATCATAATGCCTGATGGTTAACAGCATCAGATCTCTTTCAACTTCCACATCAAAAATTGCAGAAGCATCAGAAGCCAGGCGGTCAATTTTTTCGACATGGTCATCAAAACTGCACAATAGGGAGATCGCTGTATTTTGTGAGAGGTTTGGTTTCATTTTCAACCTGATGTACAGATCATGTAATTGTTGAACCGGCTTGTCTTCTACAAATGAAAAATCTTTTGATTTAAACCGTATCAATACCTGGTTTTTTTTCTGTACAATGATCGGAGGTAAGTTTTTGGGAATATTTTTACTGATAGAAGTACCCGGCAGTGCTGGGTCGAGAAAACTCTTTACAAATAACGGGATATTCTTATTCTGTAAAGGTTTTATGGTTTTAGGATGGATCACCTGTGCACCATAGTATGCCATTTCTATTACCTCCGTAAAACTTAATGAAGGAATAATGAGGGCGTTTTTAACCTCTTTTGGATCTGCATTCATTACGGCATCCACATCTTTCCAAATGGTTACATCTTCTGCCGATAATAAATTTGCAAATATCGCTGCGGTAAAATCACTTCCTTCACGGCCAAGAGTGGTGCTTTCATTCTCATCAGTAGCAGCAATAAAACCCTGGGTAATTACAACATCAACTTCATCAAATAAAGGAAGTACAGATTTTTTTATTTTTGATTCAGTAAATTTCCAGTCAACAATTGCATCCCTGAAATTGTCATCCGTTCGGATGATATCCCTGACATCAATCCATTTCGCTTTTACTTTTTGTTCCAGCAAATAATCACTTACCAGGCTGCTGCTTAAAAGTTCTCCGCAACAAACGATCTGGTCGTAATAATAATCATAATTTCTTACCGGCTTATCATGTAGCATCCATTCAATTTCTGTGAAAAAATCTTTCAGTTTATTTTCTGCAACCTGCCAGTTGACAGTGATCAGATATTTTAAACTCGTGAGATGATTTTCTTTTATCTTCTCAAAAAGCTTAAATGCATCTTCCTGCCTGTTATCCCAAAAAGCATCAACAACTTTTTCGAGTGCATTGGTGGTTTTTCCCATAGCAGAGATTACAACCAAAAGTTTTTTATCTTTGTTCGCATTAATGATGGAAGCAGTGTTTTTTATTCTTTCAATACTGTTAATACTTGCGCCACCGAATTTGTACACCTTCATTTTCTGTAATTATTATGGATGATTTTTGAAATATGTATGAAAAAAAACTGGATAAAAAATGAATTTACATACATAAATCAGCATAAAGCTTTCAAAATTATTAGCATTACATTTGAGTTGCAAATCTAACTTCGTAAATTGTAAACCTGAAATTGTTTTATGGCTATTGACAGAAAAATACAAACGCTGGATGAATTTACCATTCAGCAGATGAGGAATTTCCCGAACGCAACGGGTGAATTGTCGGGATTGTTGCGTGATATGGGCCTTGCATCCAAGCGGGTACACGTAGAAGTGAACAAAGCAGGCCTTGTTGATATATTGGGTGATGCAGGCACAATGAATGTGCAGGGCGAAGAAGTGAAAAAACTGGATGTATTTGCCAATAACCAGTTCATGGGGGTTTTGCAGCATGGGATCAGTTGTGCAGGTATTGGAAGTGAAGAAATGGACGATATCGTTGTCTTTGATGATGAGATAAGCAATAAATCGAAATATGTGTGTCTTTTCGACCCACTGGATGGCAGCAGCAATATTGATGTGAATGTTTCCATTGGTACTATATTCAGTGTATTCCGCAGGGTAAGTGAATTGGGAAAACCGGCAACCAAAGAAGATTTTTTACAACAGGGAAATAAACAGGTTGCTGCCGGGTATGTAATTTATGGTTCATCCACCATGTTGGTCTATGCAACAAGGCGTGGAGTAAATGGTTTTACCCTTGACCAATCCATTGGCGAGTTTACCTTAAGCCACCCCGATATTAAATGTCCGGATAATGGAAAAATGTATTCTGTAAATCATGGTAATTTCTTCCAGTACGAGCAAAAAGTAAAAGAGTATATCACAAACTGCCAGAAAAAGGATATTTCAAATGGGGGGCCTTATACCCAGCGATATATTGGAAGTATGGTGTCTGATGTGCATCGCAATTTGATAAAGGGTGGCATTTTCATGTATCCGGGCACAACCGATAAACCAAATGGGAAATTAAGGTTACTATATGAATGCAACCCGTTTGCTTTCATTGTAGAAAAAGCGGGAGGAAAAGCGACAGATGGAAATATTCGAATCCTTGACATAGATCCTACTGAATTACATCAACGTACTCCCTTTTTTATTGGCAGTAAAGAAATGATGGAAGAATTGGAAACTTACCTGGATGTATAATTGCATATTATTTGAGTAAGATTGATCTCTGAAAATAGTAACCTGTATAAGCCACCGGGAGTAAATACAAGGTGAGAATGAAATTAAATAGATTCATAAAAAATATATGGCTGATAAGATCATAACCGTAAAAAATCTGGTAAAAAATTATGGCAATTTCCAGGCTGTAAAGGATATATCCTTTGATGTTTTTGAAGGGGAGATATTTGGATTGCTGGGGCCGAACGGGGCAGGAAAATCCACTACCCTGGAAATACTGGAAACATTGAGAAAGAAAACCAGTGGGGAAGTGATCATTTCCGGGTTGGATCTGGATAAAGATCCTGATGAAATTAAAAAGATCATCGGTGTTCAATTGCAGACCTCCGGGTTTTATCCGGGATTGAACCTGGTAGAATTGATCAGGCTTTTCGGAGGATTGTATAATCGTCCGGTTGATCCTATTGAATTATTAAAGAAAGTAAATCTTGTTGAAAAAGCGAAGAGTAAAAGCAAAGAACTGAGTGGGGGGCAAAAACAACGATTTTCTATTGCCACCACTTTAATTAATGAACCGAAAATAATTTTTCTGGATGAACCTACAACTGGTTTGGATCCACAGGCCAGGCGGAATTTATGGGACCTAATCAGGGAAATTCGAAAAAACGGAACCACAGTTATCATAACTACGCACTATATGGATGAAGCTGAACAGTTATGTGACCGGATAGCCATTCTGGATAAAGGAAGAATAATTAAACTTGCTTCGCCCGATAAAATGATTGATGATCTGGTTGCCAGTGGATTTGAAAGACCCAAACAGGTTAAAGCGGCCAACCTGGAAGATGTTTTTATACATTTAACAGGTCATGAGATGCGGGATGAATAAAGTTTCTTTTATTTGCATTTCAAATTTTAAATAAATTAAAAAAAATAAGTAATGAAGAAATTATTAGTTTGTACAGGAGTTTTACTTTTTGCTGTTTCTGTTACAATGGGACAGAAAACAACTGCAAAACCAAAGCCTGCCACTGTAAATGCTCCTGCAAATATGCTGATGAAAAATCTGAATGATAGTTTTAGTTATGCAGCCGGATTGAATATCGCTACAAATATGAGAGACCAGGGAATTACCCATGTCAATGCTTCTTTAATGGCACAAGCCATATCCGATGTTTTTGAAAATAGAACAAGGGCGTTGGCTCCCGAAAATGCAAATGCCTGCCTGCAATCACAAATGACCATTTTTGGAGAAAAAAAGAATGCAGAAAGTGCAAAAACAATAGCTGAAGAAGTTGCAAAAGGCCAGGCTTTTTTAGCAGCCAATAAAAAACGTGCCGGCGTAATTGAATTACCCGATGGTTTGCAATATGAGATCATCAAAGCAGGCGATCCTGCAGGTATCAAACCAAATGCCAGTGATACAGTAGTGGTAAATTATTCTGGTACATTGATCGATGGCTTTGAATTTGACAGTTCTGCAAAGAACGGAGGCCCTGTAACTTTCCCGGTAGGTGGAGTTATCAAAGGATGGACAGAAATATTACAATTGATGAGCAAAGGGGCACATTGGAAAGTATATATTCCGAGTAACCTGGCTTATGGCGACAGAGGTGCAGGAGGTGATATCAAACCGGGAGCAACTTTGATATTTGAAATAATGCTGGAAGATGTTAAGCCGTCGGCAGTAAAATAAATGGAAAAATTAAAATATCCGATAGGTAAATATATCGAACAACCATTTTCTGAAAACCAGTTGAGGGAATGGTTGTTTGTTATTCAGGACTTGCCGAAACTGATTGAATATGCAATTACCAATCTGGATGAAGCTCAACTAGAAACGCCCTACCGCGATGGAGGATGGACTGTAAAACAATTGGTTCATCATGTCGCAGACAGCCATATGAATGCGTATATACGGTTTAAACTGGGGTTGACGGAAGAAAATCCTTCCATTAAACCCTATGACGAGAATGAGTGGGCGAAATTGAGCGACACAAAGAATATTCCCATCAATATTTCAATTACTTTACTATTTGCATTGCATAGCCGCTGGTATGAAGTTTTAAAAAATATTAATACCGATGAATGGAGCCGGACAGTATTTCATCCTGAACATAAAAGCACAATGACACTCTGGTATTTGCTTGGTTTGTATGCCTGGCATTGCAGACATCATACTGCTCATATCACTGCTTTGAGAGATCGCATGGGTTGGTAATAACAGGTTTTATAAAATTAATGATAATATACAGTGGCACATAAAATTTTATCTGAAGAATATATAAGCAATCACATTTACTTTACTGCAAGAAAAGACAGTTTTGAAACTCCTGATGGAAAAATTGTGGATCCTTATTTTGTAGTTGAATTGCCTGCATCTGCTGCAGCAATGGCAATAACAGAATCCAATGAAGTGATATTGGTAAAGCAATACAGGCATCCTTTAAGGGAAACACTGATAGAATTACCCGGAGGTTTTATTGATCCTGCAGAACAACCATTGCAGGCCATACAAAGAGAGTTGCTGGAAGAAACCGGTTATGCATTTTCTTCTTTTCATTACCTGGGCATAACAGCTGCGAATCCGGGTGTGCTTAATAATTTCACACATCTTTTTCTTGCTTTGGGAGGGAAAAAAATTGCAACACAATCGCTGGATGAAAATGAAGAAATAGAAATTATTCTTAAGCCATTGCTGGAAGTGAAATTAATGTTACAACACAACGAAATAAAACAGAGCATGCATGCGCTTTGTTTATTTTATGGTTTTGAATATTTAAAATCACATCAAATTTAGATCCCGGGCTACTTCAGCGATAATAAAAAAACTTCCGCAAACCATAATCACATCATTTTCGGATGCATTCATTTTTGCATTTTCAATGGCAGCATCAACCAGTTCAAATCCTTTTCCTTTCAAATCATATAAAGAGGCTTTTTCTTTTAATAATTCATATGGAAGCGCCCTGGGGATGTGTGCATTGGTGAAATAATAAGATGCATTCTTTGGTAAAAGCGAAAGCATTTTATCGATGTCTTTATCATTTACAAATCCCAATACAAAATGAATTTCAGCTGTGGGATAATCTTTTTCCAGTTGCAATAATAACTGCTTAATACCATCTTCATTGTGTGCCACATCCAGTATAATTGCCGGGTTGGATTGCAGCAAATCCCATCTGCCACACAATCCTGTCAGTTTTTTTGTATTCGCAAGGCCATTGTGCACTGCCGTATCCGGAATGGTAAAACCAGATTGTTGGAGGATTTTCACTGCATTTAATACGCTGCAAACATTTTTAACCTGGTAAATCCCGAGTAGATCAATTTTGATAATTTCGGTTGTAACCGACATTTTATTTTTGATTGTACAGTTCAAATACGAACCCTTTATTTCAGCATTGGAGAAATCATACTGGTCTTCTGTATAATGAATTTCAGCATTCATTTCTGCAGCTTTTTCGGCAAAAACCGGTTTGGTCTCCTCCAGTGTTTCACCGATAATTACCGGGGTATTTCTTTTGATGATCCCTGCTTTTTCAAAAGCAATTACCGGCAGAGTATCTCCCAATAAATTCATATGGTCGTAGCCAATATTTGTGATAACTGATAAAAGAGGGGAGATAATATTGGTGCTGTCGAGTCTGCCGCCGAGGCCGGTTTCAATAATGGCAATATCTACTTTTTCCAAAGCAAAATAATCAAAAGCCATGGCAACAACAAGTTCAAAAAAAGAAGGTTTTACTTTTGTTGAAATAACATTTGTTCTTTCTGTAAAATCAATTACAAAATCATGATCGATCATTTTGCCATTGATCCGGATGCGTTCACCAAATTCTTTGATGTGCGGGGAAGTATAAAGGCCTGTCTTATAACCGGCTTCCTGTAAAATAGCCGCGAGCATATGGCTCGTACTTCCTTTGCCATTAGTGCCTGCAATATGAATGGTTTTAAATTTATGCTGCGGATTATCCAACGCATTGCAAAGCTCCGTGATGTTGAAAAGATCCTTGTTATAAGCTGCTGCACCTATGCGGCTGAACATGGGAAGCTGACTGTATAAGTACTCAATTGTTTGTTCGTACGTCATTCAAATAAAGATAGTATACAATCCTTTTCAGGTTGTTCAGTGCCATTTATGAGTAGATACACTGAGAATAAATTAATACGTAAAATTAAATTGAACAGTTACATTGGAATCATCACCTGCTTTGTCGAAATCAATGTTTTTAAGATACCGGCTTATCTCATCTGCATAAGCCTGGCTTCGGCTTGTAGAGCCTTTATCAAATCCTATAAATGTACCCCTGCCGGAAGCGGATACTTTAATGATTGCATAAATAGTGGCTTTCGGCAATTCACCGGTAAAGGAATAATAACGTACTATCTTCCTGTTTCCTTTAGTTACTTTTGGGCCGCCAATTTTTCCACCGGGTGTATTACCATAAGAATCTTTGTTGCCGCCGGGATCGCCATTATCTCCTTTTCCATTCGCATTATTTCCCTGGTATTTGTAACCATTATCTTCTGTTGCTCCGTTACCTGTACCATTACCGGGTCCGTTATACGTTACTTTTGGTTTCTGTGGTTTGGGAACTGGTGCAACAACAGGGGTAGGGGCAGTTTCTGTTTTTACTTTGGTCGTTTTCTTTTCCGGTTTATTTACTGGGGCAGCATCCTCTGCTGCATTTTCATCCGGAGTCACATTATCAGTTACAGCCTGCTTTGCAGCTGCTTGTTTCGGAATAACAACGGCTTCCTGGCTTGGTGAACGGTCGCCCTTAATCAGTGGTTGTTCCTCACCGAATCCATTCTCATTATTCCCCAGATTTATTTCAATCAAATCTTGTATCACAGGGATACTTGGTGGCATAACTTTCCAGCTGATAATGATAAATAACAACAAAAGAACTCCGCAAATTATGGTAGTATATAGTAAGGCTTTCTTGTTTTTTTCGGATTCAAATTCCAAATCTTTTGTCATGATGAGACTTTTATATACGCTAAAGTTATTTTATTATGCCGTAAATAGACTGATTAGTACATAATTTCCATATTTGTCTAAACAACTTTAACATAATATTGAATCTGTAAACACATGACCTTGTATAAAAATCACACAGTCCGGATGGTTATATAATGATTCTCGATCCAAATAATAAACTGCCGATCCTTACCATATTACTGCCTGCTTCAATACCGAAACGGTAATCAGCGCTCATGCCCATACTTAATATTTTTAAAGTTGGATATTTGTCGAACAGCGATTTTAAATTGTTGAATTCTGTTTTTATCAGATCATTGTCTTCCGTAAAAGAAGCCATTCCCATCAACCCTTTAATGGAAATATTATTCCAATGATCAGGTTGTTTTTTAATTTGCGTCATTAAAACTTCCAGTTCGGTTTCGTTTAATCCAAATTTGGTTTCTTCAGCAGCAATATGAATCTGCAACAGGCATGGGATTATCCGATTGATCTTTTTGCCCTGTTTGTTGATTTCATTTAATAATTTTTCACTATCCATTCCATGTATCAGATGAACAAAAGGGGCAATGAACTTTACTTTATTGCTTTGAAGATGACCAATAAAATGCCACCTGATATCTTTTGGCAGTGCTTCCTGTTTATC
Organism: Ferruginibacter sp.; assembly: GCA_037969135.1. Classification (GTDB taxonomy): domain Bacteria; phylum Bacteroidota; class Bacteroidia; order Chitinophagales; family Chitinophagaceae; genus Ferruginibacter. Next base: position 21,726 of record JBBKWV010000001.1, on the reverse strand, counting down.
CAATAATTCCTGCACATAATTTTCACCAAAGTCACGATGTCCGGCATCATAAGCTTCCATGATCATGCTAACCGGTTTTGTTTTAGTTACTGCAACCAGGATGACATTATTTACAGAAAGCTCTTTTTGTATTCGTTGATATGACTCAATTAAAAATGACATTTGTATCTATGAATTTAATGAATGGTACAGCTTTTGTTTTGTACCATTCATATCAGCAATAAAAAAAGTGTAAACAGGTTCATTTACACTTTCACGTATCTTTCTGACAGAATAATAACAAAAGTATTTATTTCAAAATACTCCTGCTTATCACAATGCGTTGAACTTCACTGGTACCTTCGTAAATCTGTGTGATCTTTGCATCCCGCATCATTCTCTCTACATGATATTCTTTTACAAAACCATATCCGCCATGAATCTGTACTGCTTCTGTTGCGGTCCACATCGCTGTTTCACTGCTAAAAACTTTGGCTATTGAACTGCTCAGGGTATAATCTTTTTTCTCATCTTTTTCCCAGGCAGCCTTTAAACACAATAACCTGGATGCTTCAATACGGGTTGCCATATCAGCCAGTTTAAATTGTATGATCTGGTGATTCATGATCTCTGTGCCAAAGGCTTTTCTTTCTTTGCTGTATTTCAATGAAAGTTCATAAGATCCGCTTGCTATGCCCAAAGCCTGGGCAGCAATGCCGATCCTGCCGCCAGCCAGTGTCTTCATGGCAAATTTAAAACCAAATCCATCTTTCCCGATCCTGTTTTCTTTTGGAACTTTTACATCCGTAAATAAGATGCTGTGTGTATCACTTCCCCTGATGCCCAGTTTATTTTCTTTTGTGCCTACTTCTACTCCTTTCCAGTTTTTTTCAACAATAAAAGCATTGATACCATGACTGCCCTTGCTGACATCCGTTTGTGCAATTACGATATAAACACTTGCACTGTTTCCATTAGTGATCCAGTTTTTAGTTCCATTTAATATGTAATGATCACCCTTATCTTCTGCTGTGGTACTTTGAGAAGTGGCATCGCTGCCAGCCTCCGGTTCACTTAATAAAAATGCCCCGATATATAATTCACCGTCTTTCTTGCCTTGTGCCAGAGGGGTGAGATATTTTATTTTCTGTTCTTCATTGCCATATTCCTGCAAACCGGAACAAACAAGGCTGTTGTTCACGCTCATGCAAACACTCACACTTGCATCTATTTTACTAATTTCTTCCATAGCCAAAACATAGCTGATGGTGTCCATTCCACTTCCACCATATTCCGGTTGTACCATAATACCCATAAATCCCAGATCTGCTAATTTTTCTATTTGTTCTTTAGGGAATCTTTGATGTTCATCCCTTTCAATGACTCCCGGCAGGCATTCATTTATTGCAAAGTCACGTGCAGCCTGTTGTATCATTAAATGTTCTTCAGAAAATTGAAATTGCATATTTATTATTTATGTGTTACAAAAATAAGGTTTGAAATTTTAGTATTTACTTATTGGTCTGTTTTTTAATTAAAAATTTCTTTCATTTATATGTAATTCCCTGTTTTCTCAAACTCCTCATCTCCATTTTCACTATCCTTATCTTTACTGCACAATTTTATAAACTTGCCAAAAAGCAAACAAAATATCAGGATTCAGCAGATCATCGCTTTGGTTTCTGTCATATTATTCCTGGTGAAGGTCATCGCCTGGTATATAACACAATCAGTAGCGATACTTACAGATGCATTGGAAAGTATAGTAAATGTAATTGCAGGTTTCATTGGATTATATAGTTTGTATGTATCTGCTAAACCAAAGGACATTGATCATCCGTATGGCCATGGCAAAGTGGAATTTATTTCTGCTGCCATAGAGGGGACACTGATCATTGTTGCTGCCCTGTTTATTATTTTTGAATCGGTTAACAACCTTACATCTGTACATGAGGTCTATCAACTGGATTATGGTATTTACCTGGTTGCAATAACAGCTATTATAAATTATATTGCCGGAGTTGTATGTGAAAATACCGGAAAGAAAAACAATTCGCTGGCGCTTATTTCAAGTGGAAAGCATTTGAAAACGGATACATACAGCACTATTGGAATTATTGCCGGTTTAATCTTATTACTGATAACAAAGATCAGCTGGATAGACAGTGTAGTTGCATTGATTTTTGCAATGATCATTTTGTTTACGGGATATAAGATAATTCGCAGTTCCGTAGCAGGCATTATGGATGAAGCAGATATTGACCTGCTGAAAAAAATGGTTGTAACATTGAACAGTAACCGAAATGTTAACTGGATCGATTTGCACAATCTCCGGATAATTAAATACGGCCCAACTTTGCATCTCGACTGTCATTTAACTGTTCCCTGGTATTTTAATGTGCATGAAGCACACAAAGAAATTGATGCACTTTCAAGTCTGGTAAGAAAAAATTATGGAGAATCTGTTGAGTTATTTGTTCATTCAGATGGATGCCTTGATTTTTCATGTTCGATCTGTGCAAAAATGGAATGTCAGGTCAGGAAAAATACTTTTGAAAAAAAGATCGAATGGTCAATGAAGAATATATCAGGCAATCAGAAACACAGGGTTGATTCCTGATATTGTTTTTGATTTTGCAAGATGTTGATTATTATAATTCAAACAATTTTGCAACACCAAATGCTGCAGCAGCGGCTAATGCTCCTATCAGCATCACCCTAACGGCTCCCCAGAATGCATTTACACCGGTAATCCTGCTTTTGAAATAACCAAAAACAAATAAACAAGCCAGCGTTGCAATTACAGAATATTTTAATGCCTCGGTTGAGCCATCAATAAAAAAATAGGGGCTTAATGGAATTATTCCTCCCGCAATATAGGATAAACCAATGTTCAGTGCACTCTTGGTGGCTCTTTTGGGATCCGGTTTTTCCAAACCCAATTCATATTTCATCATAAAATCTACCCAACGGTCTTTATCCTGCGAAATTTCATCTGTAGCTTTATCCTGCAATTCCGGACTAAGACCAATATTTGCAAAAAATTCTTTCGTTTCTTCAATTTCCCTGTGGCGCAGGTTTTCTACTTCATAATGCTCCCGCTTGACTTCACTTTGATAATGATCCTGTTCAGTTTTACCTGCAAGGTATCCGCCAAGCCCCATGGCTATACTGCCTGCGGCTATTTCCGCTATACCTGCAATGATGATGATATTGCTGCTGTCTACAGCACCGCTTAAACCGGCAGCCAGGGCAAATGGAACAGTTAGCCCATCACTCATACCAATAACCACATCCCTTAAAAAATCAGAACTTTTTAAATGCGTTTCCACATGATTGTGATGAAGATGGATATCCATACTGATTTTTTATTGATTGAAAATTAAGCGGTTAAAGTCGTTGGTTCCGGTTCGGTGAAAAATGTTATCCTTTGATTTCATTGTATGCTATTTCAAACATCGCTGGCTTCATTCTCAACAAAAGTTTCCACGGATCTTTTAATGATATTCACACAATCCATAACCTGTTCTCTGGTAATAACAAGGGGCGGCGCAAATCTGATCTTATCTCCATGAGTTGGTTTAGCTAGTAAACCATTTTCTTTCATTATTAAACAAAGATTCCAGGCGGCATCGGGATCACGGTGATCAATTACGATTGCATTTAGCAAACCTCTTCCCCGGATTAGTTTTATTAACGGAAGATCTAATTTTTTCAATTCAATTCTGAAGAGTTCACCCATGGCCGATGCATTCTCAGCCATGTTTTCATCTTTTAAAACATGTAAAGAAGCCATGGCTACTTTGCATGCCAGCGGATTTCCCCCGTAAGTGCTTCCATGTTCACCGGGTTTTATTGTAAGCATGATCTCATCATCTGCCAGCACAGCGCTCACAGGTAAAACCCCACCACTCAATGCTTTTCCGAGAATTACAATATCCGGCCTTACGTTTTCATGATCGCAGGCCAGCATATCACCCGTCCTGCAAAGCCCTGACTGAATCTCATCGGCAACCATCAAAACATTGTATTCCCGGCATAAAATCCTTATCCCGGTATAATATCCTTCATCCGGTACAACAACTCCCGCTTCGCCCTGGATGGGTTCAAACATAAAGGCAACCACATTCTTATCCTGCAATGCTTTTTCCAATGCCGGCAGATCATTGTACGGGATCATTTCAAAACCCGGAACAAAAGGGCCATAATTATTTTTTGCAGTTGGATCTGTGCTGAAAGAAATAACGCCAATCGTTCTGCCGTGAAAGTTGCCAGAGCAAACAATGATCTTAGCCTGGTTTTCGGCGATTCCTTTTACTTCATAACCCCACTTACGGCTAAGTTTAAGCGCTGTTTCCACCGCTTCTACACCGGAGTTCATTGGTAATACCTTATTATATCCGAACAGATCTGTTATAAATTTTTCATATTCTCCCAAAAGGTTACTGTGAAAAGCCCTGGATGTAAGTGTTAATTCCTGCGCCTGTTCAGTTAATGCAGCAATGATCTTTGGATGACAATGTCCCTGATTCACCGCCGAATATCCACTGAGAAAATCATAATATCTCTTATCATCCACATCCCATAGAAAAACACCCGAGCCTTTTTTCAGTACAACCGGCAAGGGATGATAATTGTGTGCTCCGTGTTTTTCTTCCAGATCGAGATAATGCTGTGTTTTACTGGTTAGTTGAATTGTTGTATGCATAATAAGTATGTGTAAAAATAAAAAAATTGCTTAACGGGAAATTGATCCAAAGCGTAGCTGCCTGCATTTAGCAGGAAATTAAATGACTATCCTCGATGATTGAGTAAATCCAGATTACTGTTTAAAAAGCCCTGTATGGTAAGTTTGAAATTGATACCGTGAAGATAAAATATTATACCCATTTTAAAAAGTAATGTGCGGGGAATTTAATGGATGGGATCCATTTTTTCTCAAAAATACCGTAAATAGTACTCCCACTTCCACTCATCGAAGTATACAGAGCTCCTGATTCAGTCATTGCTGATTTGATTTCTGCAATTTCCGGGTACAACGCAAACACAGGTTCTTCAAAATCATTGTAAATAGTTTCCTGCCATTTTGCGACCGGCAGACTTATGCATTCTTTTAATGATTGCCTTTCTTTCCTGAATTTTACTTGGGAAAATGCCCATCCGGTTGCAATATGAATACCGGGATTCACAAGCAGCATTTTATAAGAAGTCATGTTGATGGGAATTTCTTCCAAGATCTCCCCACGTCCGGTTGCAAAACACGGTTTATTATCGACAAAAAAAGGACAGTCACTGCCAAGAGTCAAAGCATACTGGATTAATTGTTTACCGGATAAATTCAGGTTGAATTTTGTGTTGAGTAATTTCAACACAGAAACGGCATCTGCAGAACCTCCGCCAAGTCCGGCTCCCATCGGGATCGCTTTATGCAAATGCATTTTAATAGCTGGTATTTTGGGAAAATCATTTTTTAAAAGCTTGTATGCTTTTATGCAGAGATTATCCTGTAATTCTCCGGATATGGATAAACCGGTTTGAGAATAGTCTATCAGCTTAACTGATTCAGGTGAATCAATAATTTCAACAGCATCATGCAAAGCAACCGGAAAAAAAATGGATTCAATATTATGAAAACCATCTTTTCTTTTGTCTATAACATGCAGTCCGAAATTTATTTTGCAGTTTGGAAATGAAACCATTGAAAAGCCAATTAAAAATGAATAATTATGAATCGATAATTATCAAATAAGTCAGCCCCTGCTTTTTATTTCATCCCTGATGGCGATAGCTTTAATATAGTCTTCCTGTTCAAGCACTTCAGTAAGTAATGTATTCAGATCTTCGAGGCTCATGGATTGAAGATTGTCTTTTCCTCCGGTCTCTGAAGTAACGGCACCGGTTGTAGGTTTTTTTTGACTATCATCCATCAATACGCCTGCCTGGTCTAAAATATTATCATACGTATAAATAGGGCAACCAAAACGAACAGCAAGTGCAAGGGCATCAGAAGTTCTTGAATCAATCTCCACGGTATCATTGGAAGAGCTGCAAACGAGTTTAGAATAAAAGATCCCTTCCTGCAGATCATTGATAACTATTTCATGCAATTCAACATTAAAAGCCATCATAAAATTCTTCATCAGATCATGGGTCAGTGGCCGGCTGGGATTCATCCTTTCAAGAGCAACCGCAATAGCCTGTGCTTCAAAACCACCGATAACGATTGGTAAACGACGCAGGCCGTTTATTTCGCCCAATACTACTGCATAAGAATGTGTTTGCGTAATACTGTGAGATAATGCAACTATTTCCAATTCAATTTTTTTCATTCCGAGCTGTTGATTTTTACAAATATAAAAACAAATGCCCTTCAAATTTAACTGAAAGGCATTTAATAGAAAAGCTTTTATTTTCGCCGTAAAATTACCGTTGGTTATGCCCCTTTAATTTTTTTAACAGCTTCAATCAATTTTGGCATTACTTCAAAAGCATCTCCCACAATTCCATAATCTGCAGCTTTAAAGAATGGCGCTTCCGGATCTTTGTTAATTACCACAATAGTCTTACTGCGGTTAACTCCTGCAAGGTGTTGTATTGCACCGGAAATTCCGATGGCAATATATAAATTGGGTGCAATTGCAAGCCCGGTTTGTCCTACGTGTTCATGATGTGGCCTCCAGTCGCTATCTGCCACCGGCCTGCTGCAGGCTGTGGCTGCACCAAGTAAGGTTGCCAGTTCGGTAACCATTCCCCAGTTTTCGGGTCCTTTTAATCCACGGCCTCCGCTAACCACTATTTCAGCTTCACTCAGCGGAATTTCGCCAACCACTTTATTGGTATTAGTCACTTCTACTTTAGCATTTCCCTTATCTGCTGCAAAAGGCACCACTTCAGCAGTACCCGTTGATGTTACTACACTAAATGAATTTGGATTTAAGGCAATGATCTTTATGGCACTGTTTACAGCAATATTGGCAAATGCCTTGCCACTGAAAACAGTTTTCTTAACGGTAAACCCATTACTGAGATTTGGTAATGCGATGGCACCGGAAACCAACCCTGCTTTCATGCGTACACTCAACCTCGGCGCAATAGATTTACCGGAAGTGTTATTGGAAAAAACAATGATATCTGCAGCAGCCTTTTCAGCAGCCTGTGCAATGATCATTGTATAAAGTTGGGCATCCATATTATTCAGAGATGCATCTGCAACAGTATATACTTTTTTAATTCCATAATTACCAAGAGAAGCAAGGTCATCATTTACTGTTCCAATAACGATGGCTTCTGCAGTGCTGCCTGTTAATGCGGCAATTTTTGAAGCATAACTGGCTGCTTCAAAAGAAGATTTTTTTATATGGCCTTCTGCCTGATCTAAAAATACGAATACACTCATGTTGTTATTTTTTTTCCCATGTCTCCTGTGGAGAACCGGGGTCTTTAATAATATTATTTATCAAAAGATCTGATTATTTTATTGCATTGCCGGTTTCCGTTACTCTTTCCGGAAATGGGTAATTACTTTAAATTACCCTCGCTTCTTCGTGCAGTAATCTGACCAATTCTTCGGGATTGTCTGCTGCAACCAGCTTCACGCCTGCTTTTGCAGGAGGAAGATCAAAGGATACAATGCTGGTCAACGAATCAGCAGCAACAGGTTCAACTACTTTTAATGGCTTTGTTCTTGCACCCATGATCCCTCTCATGTTGGGTATACGCTGTTCGGCCATTCCTTTCTGGCAACTGATAACCAGGGGCAATTTCACTTTATTTGTTTCTTCACCACCTTCAATTTCCCGAATGGCAATGGCATTGTCACCCTCCAAATCCAGTTTCAATGCATGGGAAACAAATGGCAGGTCCAGTAACTCAGCAACCATACCGGCAATGGATGATCCGTTGTAATCAATGGTTTCTTTGCCAGTGAGTATAAGATCATATCCGCCTTCTTTGGCAACTGCAGCTATCTGCGATGCAATATAGAAACTGTCGGAATTTTCCGAATTCACCCTGATGGCTTCATCACCACCAAGGGCAAGTGCTTTACGGATGATCGGATCACTGTCGGCCGATCCAACATTTACCAAATGTAAAACGGTAGCCGGATCTGCTTCTTTCAATTCAATGGCCCTGACCAGGGCATACCATTCGTCGTATGGATTGAGGATCCATTGTACCCCTTCAACTGCAAATTTCGTATTGTTATCAGTGAAAGCTATTTTTGCCGTTGTATCGGGTGTTTTACTGATGCAAACTAATATCTTCATTTATCTGTTTTTTCCCCTTAGCAAAAGCTTTGAACGGGGGTGAGGAAATAAAAGTTGTTTATGCAACCAAGTGCAAATATAAGCCTTGCAAAGTTAATTTTAAAACATCGTACAAAAAATATTGTTATATGAGCAGGATAGAAAAATTGTTGGAATTCATGAAGACATCCGGAAAGGATAGTTTTCTGCAGCATGCATTGGCACTGGAGTATATTAAGGTTGACAAAGATGAGGAGGCCAGGAAATTATTCAATGAAATATTGCTGAGGGAACCTACATATATCGGATCTTATTATCATTTGGGAAAACTATTGGAGCGTGTGGCAGATTTTGAAAAAGCCATCCGTATTTATAAAAGAGGAATGGAAGAAGCCAAAAAGGCCGGAGATATGCATACCTACAATGAATTACAGGCAGCTTTGGAAGATATAGAGGAATAGAAATAAATTTTTTATTACAGACATTTGTAATTCAACCCGGCAGGGTTGTGTCACTCACTTGTACGGTAAAGCATTATGCAGCTTTACTAAAACGGGTTGTAACTAAGGATTAACAGAAAATAATTAAAAAGGCAATATCAGCGGTTATGGATCTGCAAAAAAACTTTCAACAATATATCAACAGCGAAGTTCTTTTTAAACCGAAAGACAGGCTACTCATTGCCGTAAGTGGCGGTGTGGACTCTGTTGTGCTGTGTGAATTATGCAAACAGGCTGGTTATGATTTTATAATAGCACATTGCAATTTTCAATTACGTGGCGCCGAGAGTGATGGGGATGAAAGCTTTGTAAAACAACTGGCCGGAAAATACGGGGTGGCTTATTATGTAAAACATTTTGATACGGAAAAATATGCTGCCGAAAATAAAATAAGTATCCAGGTGGCTGCACGTGATCTCCGGTATAAATGGTTTTATGAAATGGTAAAACAATCATTGGATCAGCCAATCAGCTTTATTTTAACGGCCCATCATGCAGATGATAATATAGAGACTATTCTCATGAATTTTTTCAAAGGAACCGGTATAAATGGGATCAAAGGCATTCTCCCAAAAAATGAAAAGATCCTGCGTCCCTTGCTGTTTGCAGCAAAAGAGGAGTTGCTGTCTTTTGCAAAAGACAATTACCTGGAATACAGGGAAGACTCTTCAAACAGCAGCGATAAATATACCCGCAATTATTTCCGTAATCAATTGATCCCGGGTTTGGAAAAAGTATTTCCGCAGGTAAAGGAAAATATTTTGCAGAATGCCGAAAGGTTCAGGGATATTCATTCTTTGTACAATAAAGCAGTTCAGGCAGAGATTAAAAAATTGATCTTTGTAAAAGGAAATGAATGGCATATTCCGGTACTCAAATTATTGAAAACCACCGGCCTGAACAGTATCCTATATGAAATAATTAAGGAAGTTGGTTTTTCGGCACTGCAAACGGCTGAAGTAATAAAGCTTTTGAGATCATCATCCGGTAAATATATACAATCTGATTCTCACCGCATTTTGCACAACAGAAAATGGCTTATCATATCCCCATTGAATGATCCGGGCCTGGATCATTACATCATTGAATCTGGTGAAAAAGAAGTCAATTTCTGCTTGGGTAAAATTAAGTTGGATATAAGTAATGACCTGAAAATTATGGCTGCTGATAAAAATACATTGCAGGCAGATACTTCAGAGATCAAATTCCCCTTGCTGCTTCGAAAATGGAAAAGGGGAGATTATTTTTACCCGCTCGGAATGCAAAAGAAGAAAAAGCTAAGCCGTTTTTTTATTGATCAGAAACTATCCATGAACGAAAAAGAAAATAGCTGGGTTCTTGAATCGGATAAAAAAATTATCTGGGTTGTTGGTCAGCGCATGGATAACCGTTTTAAAATTACGGATAAAACCAAAGAAGTTTTAAAGCTGGGTTTGCAGTGTAAGTAAATTCCAAAAGAAAAAATAGTATTTATCCATTCCCGAAAATACTGGGATGTTTTAGCTGTTCCATGATATAATCGAACATGGTTGGTTGTAATAAGCCAATGAGGGCAATAGTAAAAACAAGTCCGAATAAAGCTCCCCACAAATGTGCATCATGATTAATATTATCTGTACCCTTTTTTCCCATATAAACGCAATAAACAATATACAATACTGCAAATAATGCTGCAGAGATCTTAATTGCTCCGTATAAATAAAGACTGCTCCACGGGTCAAAAACTATCGATGCAAAAACGACAGCCGATACGGCTCCTGAAGCTCCCAGCCCGCGGTATTGATAGTTATCCTGGTTTTTAATATAGCTTGGTATATCCGCAACAATAAGTCCAATGAAATATAATGCTACATAGGAAATATTTCCTCCGAGTCCTGCTTTTACAAATATGTATTCTATATTTTTTCCAAAAAAGTATAGGGTAAACATGTTAAAAAACAAATGCATCCAGTCTGCGTGCAAAAATCCGGAACTGATAAACCGGTAATATTGTTTTTCCCTTTTAACATAGTAAGGCCACATGATGGTTTTACTTACAAGGCCCTTATTGGAAAAACCAATGACAGAAAAAATGACATTAATGGCTATTAAGATAAAGGTTACCGGGTATGCTGAAAAATCCATAAATTATTTTTATCAAAACTAAGGGAAAAGAATTGTTATGGGATTGATTACAAAAATGTTTACACGTGATGGTATTTTTCATTTCGTAAAATGCTGCAGGCACGGTAAATCTGTTCGGCAAGAATCAGCCTGACCAGTTGGTGCGGGAATACCAACGGAGACAGGCTCCATTTATAATCGGCTCTTTTAAAAACAGGTTCACTTACACCGAATGCCCCTCCAATTAAGAAAACGAGGTTTTTTTCACTTTCATTGGCCCGTTGCTGAATAAACGCAGCAAACCCTTCACTGTTTAATTGTTTCCCTTTTTCATCGAGCAATATCAGGTAATCTCCTTTTTTTAAAAACTGCAGGATCATTTCGCCTTCTTTTAATTTAAGATCCATCTCGCTCATCATACCGGCATTCCTGGGCATCGGAAGAATATGCCATTCAACAGGAAAATAATTGGATATGCGTTTGGTAAACATTTCTATTCCTTCTTTTACATAACTTTCATGTGCTTTTCCAATACTCCAGCATTGCAGTTTCATGATTATCTGATTAAAAGTAAAAAAGCAAATGTAGATAGTTTATGTTCAGCATTATTTAATATCCACGGATTTTGTAACATACATTTTTATAAATTGTAATCAGCAAAAAATAAAAATCTTAGCTTCATAAAAAAAAGATGCGTTGGATAAAACGATTTCTGTTTGTAATAACCATAATGGGTATTGTATATTTTCTGGGGCCCGATCCTTCAACTCCTGTTTATGATCTTTCCATTCCTGTTGTACCATCAGCAGTAGAACTGGATAATTATATTGCCGGTAAAGAAGCAATGCATAAACTTCGATTGAATAATGAAGCCAGGGTAGTATGGGCAAATGATTCTGTAAAAAAGAAAACGGAATATGCTATCGTTTATTTACATGGATTTTCAGCATCGCAGGAAGAAGGAAATCCGGTTCATCGGAATATTGCCAAACTTTTTGGCTGCAATCTCTATCTGTCGAGGTTGGCCGAACATGGGATTGATACGTCTGAACAATTGTTAAACCTGACAACTGATAAATACTGGGAATCTGCAAAAGAAGCATTGGCAATCGGTAAACAACTGGGAGAAAAAGTGATCCTGATGGGTACCAGTACCGGTGCTACACAGGCATTGCAGCTTGCTTCGGATTTTCCGGATGATGTAAGCGGGCTTGTTTTATATTCTCCCAATATTGCCATCAATGATCCGAATGCCTGGTTGCTGAATGATCCCTGGGGTTTACAAATAGCCAGATTGGTAAAAGGGGGAAAATATCTCGAACCCAAAGATGATCGTCCCATTTACAAACAATATTGGAATAGTCCTTACCGGTTGGAAGCAGTTATTTCATTAGAAGAAATGTTGGAAACAAGTATGTTGAAAGAAACATTTGCAAAGATAAATCAACCTGTTTTGTTGCTCTATTATTATAAGGACAAAGAACATCAAGACAAAGTTGTAAAAGTAAGTGCCATGAGGAAAATGTTTATGCAGCTTTCAACTCCGGTGAATTGGAAAAAAGAAATGGCCCTGCCAAATACCGGGGATCATGTTTTAGCTTCTCCGATAAAATCGAAAGATGTTGAATCAGTGGAACAGGAGACCCGGAAATTCCTATCGGAAATCATGAAACTACCATTAAAAAAATGATGACCGGATTTATATATGCAACTGTAAAAATGTAATTTTAGCATAACCAATTTTATATCAGAAAATGAAATCAGCATTGATCGAAATATTCAGCAGGGATATTTTAAAACTCAAGGATGAAATTAATTGTTATAAGGACGAGAAAAATTTATGGATTACTGGTGGCTCAATCAGTAATTCCGCCGGGAATCTATGCCTGCACCTTATTGGCAATTTGAATCATTTTGTTGGAGCTGTGCTGGGAAAGAATGGTTATACACGCGAAAGGGATAAGGAATTCAGCGAAAAAAACATCCCTGTTGCTAAATTGAATGAAATGATATTGAATGTTAAAGATGTAGTTGTAACTACATTAAACAGCATGCCTGAAAAAGAATTTGAATCAGATTTTCCGGAGATGAAGCATGAAAAATTTCTTAAAACGGATTTCATGTTATTTCACCTGCTTGCCCATTTCAGTTATCATCTCGGCCAAATAAATTATCACAGAAGATTGCTGGATAAATAATCTGCAAAAGTTATGCGAATCGAATCTTTGCAATATTCCGATTTTGATCATTTAAAGGAATTTGAGCCTCCCGGCTGGGGTGATCTTATCCCAAGGTTTAAATACTGTATGGATAAACCGTTTTGTAATCCCCAAAAATTAATCATCAGCGGTAAAACAGTAGCCATCGGAACATCTATCATGCACAAAGACAGCGCATGGCTGGCAAGCATCATTGTACATCCTGATTTCCGGAGTAACGGGTATGGAACCGTTTTTACAAAAAAGCTGATTGATACGATCAACAGAAAACAGTATACCACCATATACCTAGATGCAACTGATCTGGGTTATCCTGTATATAAAAAAATAGGGTTCGAATTGGAAACAACCTACAGCCATTTTAAAAGTGCAGAACCTGTAAAAGGACAGCGACTATCCGAAGCAGTTATACCATTTAGAAATGAATTCACTGAACAGGTTTTTAAATTGGACCAGCAGATCTCCTGTGAAAACAGGCAGGATACGTTGGGTGATCATCTTTCAGTTGCACATGTATATTTGGAAAAGGGCAGGGTGGAAGGGTTTTTAATGCCTTCATTGGGAAACGGGCTTATAATTGCAGAAAATGATATTGCAGGAATTGCATTGATGAAATACCGGTTGGAAAATAATTATTATGCTGTGTTGCCATCTGCTAATAAAGCGGCTATCCATTTCCTGGAGCAAACTCAGTTGGTCCATTTTCGGTTTTCCAGGAGAATGTATCTTGGAAAGAAAAGAGTATGGAAGGGCGAAAGGATCTACAACCGAATCAGCGGACAATTGGGATAATGCAGCTTTGTAAAATATTTACAAAATCATTTTATCTCCAGATCTGATACTTTTCGGTTATGTAACCGGCCGATCCTCATCAGATCGATCATTGGCCCGGTTACAAAATTCAGAAACCTCCTGCTGTATGGTTTGTAAACGGCTTCTCCGGAAAAAATGCGGGTAAGGTGTTTTTGCATATGCGGTCCGATAAATCTCCCCATAGCCGTATCCATCCTGTCTTCCCCAACCTTGAATAAGGTGAATAATCTTCCGCTGTACCAGGTGTCTACAAGTTTTTGCCAGAAAAACAATTCAAGCAATTGTTCTTTTTGATAATTTTTAAAAGCGCCCGATTTTTCAGAATCTATTGCATCTGCAAGCCGGAAAGCTCCTTTGATGGCAAGGAATAACCCAGATGAAAAAATGGGATCAAGAAAACCTCCTGCATCACCGGTCAGGATCCAGTTCTTGCCAAACATTTTTTGAGAGATGAGCTGATAGTTGTCGTATTGTACCACTGCTGTTTCTCTTTTTGCATTGGATGTGAATTTCTTTAAGGTTTCATCTGATCTTAAATAATTATCATATTGTTCTTCTTTTGTAGATCCGAATTTTTTAAGGTATTCGGGATTAATGACAATACCAACAGAAGTTAAACCGGGCAATGGGATCCTCCATGACCAACCCTTATCAAGTCGGTGTAAGTGAATATTAAACGGTTCAATTTTTTCTGCAGAAGATAGATGTGCAAAAATGGCTACATCTTTCCGATATCCGGCCTTGGTTGGTATATTGAGTAAACGGGAAATGGTTCTTGATCTGCCACTGGCATCAACAATCAAATCTGGTTGGCCGTTAAAATAATCATTGATTGCTGCAATTGTTTCATCACTGAGCTTCAATTCATCTGTGTTGCCAGTTTTTTCAAGTTTTGCAATCTGGTTAAAAAAAACTACGCCTTCCCGAACTGCCAGGTCAAAAATTGTTTTATCAAATTTCACCCGTGGAACGTTATAAGCATAAGGAGGGAGATTGCCACCACCATAACTGAATGGTGATGTTGCTTCTTCATCTTTATTAACCCATACAGATGCTCCGGGTTTATAGGAGCTATAGGATTTTACTTCATCTTCCACTCCCAATGACCTTAAAAAGGGAATGATAGCAGGCACGAGGGATTCACCAACAATAATTTCCGGTCGTTTTTCCAAATAAAAAACAGCTACTCGATATCCTTTTCTTTTTAATAAAGTTGCCAAGGCGCAACCTGATGGTCCTCCGCCAACTATTGCAATACTCCTGATCTTACTGTTCATAATCTGAATTGATCATTTTAATCCTGTAATTGAAAAATAAATTGTTGATTCTTTAAAATTGGGTTTGGCTGCAAATTTCGGGCAGATAGCTGATATTGTCAAATTCAACATGGAATTAAAATTTTTGAATAGTATTCAGAAAGCTTCATTAAAATAATACGTATGATCATAAATCTCTTTTTTATGTTAGGGATGCCGGGAATATGTAATTCATTCAAAACTTAAATGCGTAATTTTATTTTTTAACCGATTATGAAAAGAGATATTCCAGATTTTGACATCATTTTGGATGTGCTGAAACAGGCACAGTTCGTACAACCTGAATCCACATTTATCAGCAGTTTGTTGCAACAATATCGTGAAAGGGGCAGTTTGAGTAAAAAACAATTGGAAGGCTTGCACAATAAAGCATCTAAAATAAATACAATCGTACCGGGAAAACTTGCAACCCTGCAGGCAATCATCAATAAGAAACAAACAAGGTACAAATCTACCATTACAAAACCGGTTGTTGATTTACCGGATAATAACAGTATTAAAATGGTGGAAGAAATACTGATTAAATATCCCCAGCACAAAAGAGTGCAGTTTTTTAAGCTAAAACTGTATAAGAATGATCCGTTTTCAGCTATTGAAAAAGCAGAATTGGAAAAATTTTATAAGCTACTTGTTTGATACTTACCCCATTCTGCCATTTATATTAATAGCAGATATATTTTGAAGCATTTTACTTGCAATAATGAATTCTTCGCTTTACATTTACAGAAGCTTACACCACCTAGTTTTCCTACTGATCCTCTGAATAGCCATTTCGGTATTACTAAATTAACCCCCTTACGGTCAGTTTACATTTCTATTATCTATCCTTTGATTAGCCGGTGATCTGTCATTTGGCTCATATTTATTTTGACCTTTTGATTTTTCTTTTCTCCAATTATCTTTCTAAAATCTGATTCAAATTGTTTTGCGTTTATTTAACGATTTCATTGAAACAATTGGATCAACTGTATAATCTTGAACTTAAGATCAATTTAAAATAGGGTTAAATAAATCACGTATAAAAAGCAAGAAATGGAAAATTTTTACACTTCATACACTAAAGTCGTACAGGGAAAAACTTATTTCTTTGTGAAGAAATTTTTAAGGTTTCCTGAATTTAATAATGTTCCTGATGTATTGGTTGGTTATGGTATGCATGCTGAATTTGATAGAGCATGTAATATTGCAATGATACAGGACGCCAATATTAAATTACAGTTATTAAACAACATGGGAAACAATGTTGAAAAAGCAAAAGTGATCGAATTGCAATTTGGAAAAATTAAATCCATCAGCAATGTTCGTTAATCACTCCGGGTTTAAGACCGGTGCTATGTACAGCGGCTATCATTATACAACAGGAGAAAGGCACTTGCATTTCGGAAGTCATTGGTCATCTGATGCCTCAGGGTATCATTTGAATACATCTTCTGTTCCATCAGGCATACATATCAAAACATTTAAGATTGGAAAAAGAAAACCAAGAATAAAAATGAAAAGGGATTAATATTTCTGATTTCATTTCCAATAAAACAGATTAAAAGAAAAAGCTACCCGGAACTGGTCCGAATAGCTTTTTTATTGTTTCAGGGGATATTGTATAAAATAACCTGAATTTTAATTTAAAGGATTAACTGAATAATCCGCCTTTTTTCAATTCTTTTGTTCCTTCACCGATCAGGAATCCATTTTGATATATCTGGATCTTATAATTACCTGTTTGAAATGAATCGCCGGGTGTAAAGCTAAAGTTTACATTTTTTGTTTTCGCTGTTTCCAGGTCAACCGGTAATTTAGCTGTGTAAGATTTATCAGCTCCTTCTCTTGTACTGAATAACCCTGCTGTTCCTGCTGAAATAGGCTTTCCATCGGGGCCCATAACAACAACATATACATCAGCAGTTCCAGGTTGTACGATCCTGTTTACAAGATCAAAACTTACATTCAGCTTATCAACGCGTTTAGCTGTAGATGAAATTTTTTCTTTACCATTTCTTTTAACATTAACCGGAGAAATGACAATATTTGAAGCATTCAGTGTAGAAGCAATATCAACTTTTTGCTCCAGTTCTTTTTTAATACTAGTTGTTATAACCAAATCTTCTGTCAATTTTTCTTTGTCTGCTGTTAAAACCACTTTATCCTGTGCCAGTACCTGGTTTTCCTGTGTAAGACGGGCCACTTCTTCCTGCATACCTGCAATTTTTTCATTTAAATTGGAAATAAGTGTTTTTGCTCTTGCCAATTCTTTTACGGATGCATTTTTGTTATTCAGGATCTTACGGATCTCATCCTTTGCTTTGGTGATCTCACTGTTTTTTTCCGTTAACTCAGCTTGAAGGCTATTGGTAACGGTAGACATTGAATCTAAGCGGGAAAGGGATGCATCAAAACTTGTTTGCAGATCGCTTTTTTCAGCTGTGATGCTGGTAACCTTGGATTCCTCCTGTTTGATTAATTTGCTGTTATTAGAATTGTTATAGACCATATAACCACCCAATGCAATAATTACTACTGATAAGGCGCCAATAATGGCATTTTTAAAACTCTTTGGTTTTATTTGACTTTCTGATGTTGAAGCCAAAGGACTGTTTGAAGTATTCATAATTCTTGATTTAAATTTATTAATAAGGTTGTGTAAGAAAATTTTGTCATTTTTATCGGGACAAACACCTAAATTCCAAAACCGTGCCATTATTATTTATTGTAATAAATGGAAGGGCATTTTTAAGCGATATTTTCAATTTCAGCTAGTAAAATCGGGGATTCAGCTTTATTAAAAAATTACTGTTAATAAATTGTAATAACAGTAATGCGCACTTCAAAATACTGCGTCTTTGTTTTTGAAAACCAACTTATTCATGTTTTTTAAAGATGAAAAGGGAAGAATTGCTATGGAATCGTTTTAGTGATATTTGAAATAGTATTTATTATCATTGTTGGAAAAACATGCAAAAAAATATTCCAACCAAAAAGTCATCCATTTTCAAAACAGCCTGTATCCGAATCGGGGGGTTTTCAGAATTACAGCAAAGGATAAAACAAAAAATGTCTATCAATGGGTTGTCAGATAAAACCTATATCATTTATACAAGGCAGCTGGCACATATTGCCTTGCATTTTGACAGGTTGCCAATATTTTTAAATAAATCTGAAGTGGAAGAATACCTTTATTTAGTAAAGCAAAAATATGCAGGGTCCTCCGAAACATTTTTTAAGCATACCATTTTTTCTTTGAGATATCTGTTCAGAATGGAAGGGTTGGATGAAATGCGTATCCAGCTTCCTTCGATAAAGAAAAATAAAAGACTACCTGTTGTTTTAAGTAAAATGGAAGTAACAGAAATGCTAAATAAACCCAGGCTTCTGAAGCACCGTGTTTTAATTGCACTCTTATATGGATGTGGTTTGCGATGTTTTGAAGTGCGCAATGTACAGTTAAGTGACCTGGATTTTGAAAGGTCTGTATTGCATGTTCGTGAAGGGAAAGGAAAAAAAGACCGGTATGTACCCCTGGGAGATTTCCTGGTTTCCATATTAAAAAACTATATAGAAATTTGCAGGCCTGAGATCTGGCTGTTTAATGGAAAATCGCTTTCCAATCTGGGTAAGGCTTTTGATAAAAAATTTTCACAACGGGGTATTCAGTGGGCAGTAAATGCAGCGGCTAAATTGGCTGGTATCAATAAAAATATCAATGTACATACCCTCAGGCATACTTTCGCTACACACTTGCTTGAGAATGGAGTTGATATCATATCTATCAAAGAATTATTGGGCCATTCAAATATACAAACAACGCTTATTTATCTTCATATTGCCAATTATGAAAAGAAATTAAATTATAGTTTGTTGGATAATATGGAAGGTTTAAATATAAATAAGGGGTTACAGTTTAAACTGGATCTGAAATTTATTTAAGTTTTCCTTTTTATTTTGTTTCAGTTTTTAATTTAACCTGTGGGCTGAATTTTGAATTGATACAAAAAAGAGTAATATCATCAGACTTTAATAAAACAGATATTAATGGATACAGTTAATTAATTAAAGAAAACCACAGACGCCAGTTGGCTGGAAAATATTTGTGTAATGCCATTAAACTGAATTTAAGTTAGATTGAAATAATCCGTTTTATTTGGTAAGAACCAGTACAGGAGGAAGGCTTAGTGAAATAAAAAAAAATACGGATTGTTGGATATATATAGATATATTAGCATACCCTAACTGACGGAATTTCATTTTGTAACTTACTTAATGTATTGTTTATGAGAAAGTCTTTTCTACCTTTCTATCTTTTATTTCTTCTTTTTTCCCTTGCAGAATCCAATCAAATAAAAGCCCAATCATGTTGTCCCGAGTTTGAATTACAATTCGCAAAGTTTAATTGCGAAACTCCGGATTGCCAGCAAGGAACAGCGGGTCAACCGGGATCTGTAGCCACCATGTGCCAGTATAGTACAAACAAGATCCAGGTGGTGCCGGGAATCTCTCCGGGGTTTACGTATGTATGGACTGTTACCGGCGGAACCATCAATGGAAATGTACTCACTACTCTGAGTACACCTTTGTCCTATATCGATGTTACCTGGGGTAATGGAACGCTGGGAACTGTTTCAGTTACAATCTTTAACCTCGACAGCAGTTGTTTTAAAGTGTTAACGCAAAATTTTTGTTTAACAAAATCTCCCAAAGCTTTATTTGTAAAGAATACAGGAGATACCGTTTGCAAAAATCAGGCGATAACGTTTACGAATACTTCATTGGGTGTTTATACCAACTGGTACTGGGATTATGGGGATGGAAACACACAAAACGGTGGAATGAACGTTTCGCATGCATATACTACTCCCGGTGTATATATTGTTTCTTTAACGGTAAGCAATTCGAAGCGCTCAGATAATTGCGGTTGTTCAAATACTTACTTCGATACAATAACAGTAGACAACAGCACAGGATTACAAATTTTGACGCCCGATTGCAGAAAGATGCTATGTGCAGGAGATACCGTTACTTATTGTTCCTCTATCACGGGTTGTTCCACTTACAATTGGTCGGCCATAGGCGGAACGGTAATAGGTACGGGCAGTTGTATACAAGTAGTTTGGAACCTCCTGACTCCTTCCATAATCAACCCTACTGTTACACTTACTATCCCTGCCGCCTGTGCCGGAACATGTGGAACTACAACCAGCCTCACCGAAAAAATTCTTTATAACGGGATGCCTATTCAGGGAAATAATATTGTCTGTGAGAATGCAGCTTCAACTTATACGTTACCAGCATTGCCCGGTGTTTTTTATACCTGGAGTGTTTTACCTGCTACCGGTGTAACCATATTTAATGGTACTAACCTGAACACACCGTCCTTTGGATTGAGTTTTACTACAGCGGGCACTTATACCATAACATGTAATTATATTGACAGCTTAAGAAATTGCCAGGGTACCTCCACTAAAACGATTGATGTGCGCCCTTCTTATGGAATCGTGGGGCCTGGCACCAGTTGCGTTGCCTGTAATTCGGCATTTACTACCTTCCCTTCGGGAAACTTTAACTGGAATATAAATACCTCTCCTGCTACAACTGCAACCGGCCCGGGCATTGCAAACACCTGGACAGCTACGCAAACAGGAACCTTTACAGTTACCGCTACCCAGATAGGTTCAGTATTTTGTAACAGCCCTCAACAGGCCATTATTGTGGTAGCCCCTTTACCGGTACTTACCATTACTCAAAGTACCAATGTTGCCTGTCCGGGTACCGTTGTTAAATTTTGGGTAACCAGTACTGTTAGTGATATGCCTGTTACCTGGACTTACCCTGGCGGCACGCAGGTATTAAACAATTCTGGTCCTATCCTGGATACGATCACTTTGTCTTTTTCCGGGGCTGGTCCATATTTGGTTTCTGCAACACAACAGTGTAAATACACTTGTTCTCAAACCAATATCAGCGCTACTGTAAACAATCCGCCGGCACCTGTTTTATCTTCTCCCAAAACCACGGTTTGTATTGATGAGGTGGTTAACTATGCAGTATCAAGCCCAGTACCAGGAGTCATTTATACCTGGAGTATTAGCAATTCAAACCTGGGGACCATTCAATCGGGCCAGGGCACTCCCAATATTACGGTACTATGGCATGGCAATGGCACCAATACAGGTGTACTGAGCGTGAGTCATTGTGGCGGAACGGCTTCAGCAAATATTACAGTTACCCTACCCATTGCTGTTAGTATTACCAAAACAGGTAATTGTCTAAGTAATGGTGTTGGATATAATTTAACTGCCAATCCCAGCGGGCAAACTTATTTATGGAGTCCCGGCGGTGCCACTACGCAGTCTATTAATGCTTTGACCGCCGGAGTATATACCGTTACCGTAAACCCGGGAGGAGGGGGCAGTTGCCCGGTTACAAAATCAATTACTATTTTAACTGACGGCTACCGGTATTCTATTGCCCCGCCATGCATGGTTTCCAATTGTAACCTGAGCAGTTTCAGTATACCGCTTTCTCAGAAAGAGCTTTCTATTCCTTGCACCGCTACCAT